>JBIKLX010000287.1:0-3027 GCA_044359565.1 Ilumatobacteraceae bacterium | reverse complement strand
GGCCGGACGATGGGGGAGAGCGGATCGGTAGCCATCGTCATCACATCCGGAACACGCCGTAGCCGCGGGTGCCCTGCACCGGTTGGTTGTCGATCACCGACAGGCACATGCCCAGCACGGTGCGGGTGTCGCGCGGGTCGATGATGCCGTCGTCGTACACCTTGCCGGTCATGAACAGTGCCAGCGACTCGCGCTCGATCTGTTCTTCCACCTGGCGGCGCATCGCCTCGTCGGCCTCATCGTCGAACGGGCGGCCCATCGATGCGGCCGACTGACGGGCGACGATGCTCATCACCCCGGCCAACTGTTGGGGCCCCATCACAGCGGTCTTGGCATTGGGCCAGGCGAACAGCATGCGGGGACCGAACGCCCGGCCGCACATGCCGTAGTTGCCGGCGCCGTAGCTGGCGGCCATGTGGATGGTGAGGTGGGGAACCTTGCTGTTGGTGACGGCGTTGATCATCTTCGCCCCATCTTTGATGATGCCGCCCTGCTCGAACTCCTTGCCCACCATGTAGCCGGTGGTGTTCTGCAGGAACACGAGCGGTGTGTCGATCTGGTTGGCGAGCTGGATGAACTGGGCTGCCTTCTCGGCCTCTTCGCTGAACAGCACGCCGCGGTGGTTGGCGAGGACGCCAACCGGGTAGCCGTGGATCTCGGCGAATCCGGTGACGAGCGACGGGCCGTACAGCGGTTTGAACTCGTCGAAGTCGCTGTCGTCGACCAACCGGGCGATGACGTCGCGCGGGTCGAACGGCACCTTCGGGTCGGCCGAGGCGATGCCGAGCAGTTCGTCGGGGTCGTACTTCGGTGGCCTCCCTGCGCCACGCGGGCCGGGGCCGCGCTTGCGCTGGTTGAGGCGTCGCACCACCTGGCGTCCGAGGCGGATGCCGTCGAGTTCGTCGACCGCGAAGTAGTCGGCCAGGCCGCTCACCCGGGCGTGCATCTCGGCACCGCCCAGGCTCTCGTCGTCGCTCTCCTCACCGGTGGCCATCTTCACCAGCGGTGGTCCGCCGAGGAACACCTTCGAGCGTTCCTTGATCATCACGATGTAGTCGCTCATGCCGGGCACGTAGGCGCCGCCGGCCGTGGAGTTGCCGAACACCACGGCCACGGTGGGAATGCCCATCGCCGACATCTCGGTGATGTCGTGGAAGCTCTGGCCGCCGGGGATGAAGATCTCGCTCTGGGTCGGCAGGTCGGCGCCGCCCGACTCGACGAGGTTGATCATCGGCAGCCGGTTCTCGCGGGCGATCTGCATGGCGCGCAGGTTCTTGCGCATGCCGAACGGGTTCGTGGCACCGCCGCGCATCGTCGGGTCGTTGGCGATGATGAGGCACTCGGTGCCCTCCACCACACCGATGCCGCACACGATGCCGGCACCAACCGGGAACGAACTGCCCCATGCCGCCAGCGGCGAGAGTTCGAGGAACGGGCTGCCGTGGTCGAGTAGTGCTTCGATGCGCTCGCGGGCCAGCAACTTGCCGCGCTTGCGGTGGCGCTCGACATAGGCCGGGCCGCCGCCGGCATTCACCTTGGCGAGTTCGGCGTCGTGAAGCGCGAGTTGGGCGAGCATCGCCTCGCGGTTCACGCGGTAGGCGTCGGAGGCGGTGTTCAGGGTGTCGGCCAGGACCGGCATGTCATGCTCCTTGTGCCCAGTTGGGCGCCCGTCGTTCGGCGAACGCCCGCATACCTTCGGTGGCCTCGGGGCCGACGAACAGCGCTTCGCTCAGCGCCTGCATCTCGGCCCACGAATGGGTGGCGCGCAGCAGTCGCTTGGTGGCGGCCACGGCCCCCGGTGCGCCCGCCAGAACCCCGGCCACCAGGGCCGACACCGCGGCCGGCACATCGTCGGCCACGTGGGTGACGAGGCCCATCTCGAGTGCCGCTGCGGCGCCGAAGGTTTCCCCGGTGAGAAACGGTGCGGCCAGCTTCGTCCAGGGCACCCTGGCCAGGATGGGCACGCTGATGATGGCGGGCGCTACGCCGATGCGCACCTCGGTGAAGGCGAACGTGACGTCGGACTGCACCACCACCAGGTCGCACGACGCCATCAGGCCGATGCCACCGGCGCGCACCGGGCCCTGCACCGCGGCGATGGTGGGCTGCGCTGCGTCGCTGAGGCGCTGCATCGCCTGCACCATCGGGGTGGAGTCGGAGGGGCCTTCGCTGCGCTGCTTCAGGTCGGCGCCGGCGCAGAACACCGGCGGTGTGTGGGCCAGCACGATCACGCGCACATCGGGCTGTTCGGCCCGGTCGAGCGCGGTGTGCAGGTCGGCGAGGAGTTCGCGCGACAGTGCGTTGCGGTTCGCCGGCGAGTCGAGCGTGATGGTGGCGACCCCACCGAGCACCTCGCATCGAACGGTCATCGTCATGACCCGATCCCCATGTGCGGCGACTGTACCGGACACCCGGTCGCGGTGAGGGAGCCGAATGACCCAGGGTCGTCCGGGCATCCCGTGCAGTATGTGCACGCTGATGGCTGGCCCGCTCGACGCGTCGCCGCACCGTGAACCGGGGCTGTGCCACACTCCCGACGGGAGGTCATGGAGATGGCACGAGTGGTTCTGGTGAAGCACGACGACGAGCCGTGCGACGACCGGGTATCGGCGTGGTTCGCGGCGAACGGGTACGAGTGCGACTGGCGCTATCCGTACCGTGGCGACCGGTTGGGCAAGGTCGACCGCGACGTGGTGGCAACCGTGCTGTACGGCGGACCGCAGAGCATCTCCGAGGCGCCCCAGTACCCGCACTTGGTGATGGAGGCGGCGTGGGTGCTCGAATGCGCTCGCCGCGACGTGCCCGTGATGGGCTTCTGCCAGGGTGCGCAGGTCATCGCCTATGCGTTCGGCGCCGCATCGGGTCCGTTCGACGATGGACGCTGCGAGTTCGGCTACTACCCGTTGCGCAGCACGCCGACTGGCGCATCGGTCATCCCCGATGGTCTCGTGGTGTGCCAGTCGCACTTCCACCAGTTCGACATCCCGGCCGGTGCCGAACTGCTGGCCGGTAGCGACGCATTTCCGA
>JBIKLX010000286.1:0-3043 GCA_044359565.1 Ilumatobacteraceae bacterium | reverse complement strand
ACCAACGATCTCACCAAGGTGTCGCCCGGCCGGGCGCAGTACACCCATCTGCTCGACCCGGCTGATGCCTCGGTGCTCGACGACATCATCGTCTGGTGGCTCGACGACACCGAGTTCGACGTCATGCCCAACGCCTCGAACACTGCACGGGTACGCGAGGCCATCGGCGGTGTCGATACCACCGACTCGCGGGCGGTGCTGGCAGTGCAAGGGCCCCAGGCGCGCGATCGACTGTCGACGGTGTTCCCCGAGGCCGCCACGGTGGGGCGGTTCCGGGTCAGGCAGCTCGACTGGCGTGGCGTGCCATGCACCGTGGCGGGCACCGGCTACACCGGTGAAGCGGGCGTCGAGATCGCCGTGCCAGCGGCCCACGCAGCGGCACTCTGGCACGCGGTACTCGATGCCGGAGTGGTTCCGGCGGGCCTCGGCGCGCGCGACACGCTGCGCCTGGAAGCGGCCCTGCCGCTGCATGGGCACGAACTCGGTCCGGGCATCACCAGCCTGCAGGCAGGCCTCGGCTGGGTGGTCGCGTGGGACAAGGGCGAGTTCCGTGGGCGGGCGACGCTGGCGGCCGAGCGCGAGCGCGGCCCACACCGGGTGCTGCGCGGCATTGCCACCGAGGGGCGCCGACCCCCACGTGCCGACTGCAGCGTGCTGGTCGACGGTGAGCCGGTGGGCGTGGTCACGAGTGGCAACTATTCACCCGTACTCGAGCACGGCATCGCCCTGGCGTTCCTGCGACCCGATGTGGCGGTGGGAGCCGATGTGGCGGTCGATGTGCGCGGCTCGCTGCTGGCCGGCTGCGTGGTGCCGACGCCCTTTGTCGCCAAGCGCTAGCGGCTCGAGCGTTTCGCCGGACCGGCCTTCTTGGTAGGTGCCGTCTTCTTCGCCGGTGCAGCCTTCTTCTTCGCCGGCGCGGCCTTCTTCGCCGGCGCGGCTGGCGCCGGTGCTGCTGGCGCCGACGCTGCTGGCGGTGCGGCCTGCGGGTCGGTGGAGGCGAACTGCGTGACCCGACGAACCAGATCGGCGGCCCCCGACGCGTTCTCGCGCAACGACGAGATCGGCTTCAGGCCGAACAGACTGGCGGATTCGGCCAACTGGGCAAGCGGCTGGAGGGCCTTGCCCAGATCGCCCAGCAGGTCGACCGCAGAACCCATCCGGTCGACGATGGCGTCGCCGGCTTTGATGGTGCGGGTGACCTGGGGCATCAACGCCCGGATCGGTGGCTCGACGTCGTCGAGCAGCGTGTTCACCCGCGTGGCGATCTTGTTCATCGAGTCCATCGTCGCGTTGAACTGCTGCACCATGGCGAGCAGGTCGTCGACCGCCTGCTGGAACTGGCCGAAGGTCTTGGCAGCCTGGGCGAGCGGGTTCGTTGGTCCGAGGAGCCCGAGCAGGTCGCCGAGGCCGCCGGAGGCCGAGCCGGAGGTGGATGAGGTCGACATGAAGGTCACCGTAGTCGTCAGCCCGGCAGCGGCGTGCCGACCGTGTCGTCGAGCGCTCGGGCGAACGCCTCGAGCGGTTCGCAACTGCACACCAGGTGCCGGTCGCCTGCGGCCGCATCGATGCGCGACACCGGCGGGAAGTACTTGTGCAGACGCGCTGCGTTCGTGGGATAGGCCCCGAGGTGACGCGAGTAGGGCCGATCCCAGCGCCCGAGCAGGTCCTCGGCGGTGTGCGGGGCGTTGCGCAGCGGACTGTCGTCGATGCTCCAGGTGCCATCAGCCACCTGCTCGATCTCGGCGCGGATAGCCAGCATCGCTGCGCAGAAGCGGTCGAGTTCGGCCAGGGTCTCGCTCTCGGTGGGCTCCACCATCAGCGTGCCCGCCACCGGGAAGCTGATGGTGGGTGCGTGGAACCCGTGGTCGACGAGGCGCTTGGCGATGTCGTCGACCGTGACGCCGGTGGCCTGGGTGAGCGGGCGGATGTCGAGGATGCACTCGTGCGCCACCCGGCCGTGGTCGTTGGCGTACAGCACCGGGAAGGCGTCGTGCAGACGGGTCGCCACGTAGTTGGCGCTGACGATGGCCTGCACCGTCGCCTCGCGCAACCCCTCGGCACCCATCAGCGCGATGTACACCCACGAGATCGGCAAGATGCCGGCCGAGCCGAACGGGGCGGCACTGACGGCGCCGACTGCCGGTTGTTCGCCGCGGCGAGCAGCCAGGGGATGGCCGGGCAGAAACTCGGTCAGATGGGCGCGCACCGCCACGGGTCCGACACCGGGCCCGCCGCCGCCATGCGGGATGCAGAAGGTCTTGTGCAGGTTGAGGTGGCTCACGTCGGCGCCGAATGTGCCGGGCCGGGCGATGCCGACGAGCGCATTCAGGTTGGCGCCGTCGACGTACACCTGGCCGCCCGCCTCGTGCACGATGTCGCAGATCTCGCCCACGGCCGTCTCGAACACGCCGTGGGTGCTGGGGTAGGTGATCATGATGGCCGCAAGGCGGTTGCCGGCGGCATCGACCTTGGTGCGCAGGTCGTCGACGTCGACATTGCCGTGAGCGTCGCAGGCAACCACCACTACCTCGAGGCCGGCCATCACGGCGCTGGCCGCGTTGGTGCCGTGGGCGCTCGACGGGATGAGGCACACCGTGCGCTGGTGGTCGCCGCGGCTGCGGTGGTAGGCGCGGATGGCGAGCAGTCCGGCGAACTCGCCCTGGCTGCCAGCGTTGGGCTGCAGGCTCACGGCGTCGTATCCGGTGATCGCCACCAGCGCCTGTTCGAGTCCGTCGATCATCGCCCGGTACCCCTCGGTCTCGTCGTCGGGGGCATAGGGATGCACGGTGGCGAACTCGGGCCAGGTGATGGGTGCCATCTCGACGGTGGCGTTCAACTTCATGGTGCACGAGCCGAGCGGAATCATCGTGCGGTCGAGGGCGAGGTCTTTGTCGGCGAGGCGCCGCAGGTAGCGCAGCATCTCGTGCTCGGTGCGGTAGCGACGGAACACGTCGTGGTCGAGCAACCGGCCCGCGCGCCGTGCGGGCAGGCCGTCGGGTGCGTCGTCGCCCACAGGTGCATCGACACCGACGATGGCGAGCAC
>JBIKLX010000103.1:0-11136 GCA_044359565.1 Ilumatobacteraceae bacterium | reverse complement strand
CCGGGCCAGCGCGTCGAGGGCACCGATCTGGTACACGACGGCGTCGGCGAGCTCATCGGGGTCGATGTCGATGAACCGTCGTCCGAAGCCGACCAGATCGGGGTACGACACCTGCGCGCCCATGGCCACCCCGTGGCGGACCGCAGCGGCGCAGGTGCGCCGGATGGTGGACGGGTCGCCGGCATGGAAGCCGCAGGCCACGTTGGCCGAGGTGATGATGCCCATCAGGGCGTCGTCGTCGCCGAGCACCCACCGACCGAAGCCCTCGCCGACGTCGGCGTTCAGGTCGATCGGCCGCATTGTCAGCCCGCCAGGAGCGCCGCGACCTCGTCGTCGGCGAGGCGCCGGAAGCAGCGCCGACCGTTGCTGCGGGCCAGCACCGCCACCTCGAGGTCTTCGGCCTTCAGGGTGCGATCGGGCCCGCTGAGCGCGCTGGTGGCAGCCACGAGGGCGGCACCGAGCGACAACTCGGCGTGGTCGAGTTCGCGGAGGCGCCCGGTGATCGACTCGGCATCGCCACCGAGCACGCTGAACTGTCGTTCGTCCATGACGGTGCCGTCGTAGAGGATGTGGAACAGCTGGTCGTCGGCACCATTGGCGCCCACCTCGGCGACGAGGATCTCGACCTCCATCGGCTTCATCTCGTGGGTGAAGATCTGGCCGAGGATCTGCGCGTACTGGTTGGCCAGGCTGCGCGCGTCGACGTCGTCGCGCGAGTACTGGAAACCCTTCAGGTCGGCGGCGCGCACGCCGGCGACACGGAGCTGGTCGAACTCGTTGTACTTGCCCACACCGGCGAAGGCGATGCGGTCGTAGATCTCGCTGATCTTGCGCAGCGTGTTCGACGGGTTCTCGGCGACGAGCGCGATGCCGTCGACATACCGCACGGCCACGAGAGCGCGGCCCCGGGCGATGCCTTTGCGGGCGTAATCGGCCCGATCCTTCATCACCTGCTCGGGCGCGACGTAGAAGGGCATGCTCATCGGTTCCGCACCTCCGCGACGATCGCCTCGTACCGGGCGGCGAGGTCGGCGTCGTCGAGTCGCTGCCAGCCGTCGGCGGTGATGGTGGCCACCACCGGATAGATACCCCGCAGGGCGTCGGGCCCACCGGTGGCCGAGTCGGCGTCGGCGGCCTCCCACAGCGCGGAGCACGCCAGCTTCACCGCCTCGTCGCGGCTCAGGCCATCGCGGTACCCCACCTTCACGACGGTTCCCGCGTGCAGGCTGCCCGACCCGGTGGCCGAGTACTCGCTCTCCTCGTAGCGCCCACCGGTGACGTCGTAGCTCCACAGCCGCCCCACGCCGCGCCGGGTGTCGAACCCGGCGAACAGCGGCACCACCACCAAGCCCTGCATGGCTGCGGGCAGGTTGCCACGCACCATCATCGACAGCTGGTTGGCCTTGCCCTCGAGGCTGAGCGACGAACCCTCGACCTTCTCGTAGTGCTCGAGCTGCAAGGCGAACAGCTTGATCATCTCCATTGCCGGCCCGGCGGCTCCGGCGATGGCCACACCGCTGTGGCGATCGGCCTGCACCACCTTCTCCATGCCGCGGTGACTGATGAGGTTGCCACTGGTGGCCCGACGGTCGCCCGCCATGACGACACCGTCGGCGTAGCGCAGCGCCACACAGGTGGTGGCGTGGGGCACGCTGAGCACACCCGTGCCGAGCGAGGCATCGACAGCAGGCGGAACCGCACCGATTCGTCGCAGCAGTTCAGGGAAGCTCGATCCCGGATCGTCACCGGGTTGGAAGAACGGCATCGCCATCGCGACTACTCGCCGCCCTTCTGGACGTACGACTTCACGAAGTCCTCGGCATTGGTCTCGAGCACGTCGTCGATCTCGTCGAGCAGGTCGTCGAGTTCGGCGCGCAACTTGTCGCCGGTAGCAGTCGATGCCGGGGCATCGACCACCTCGTCGTCGGTGCGGGCCGGTGCGGGCTTCTGCTTGTGGGTGCGCTCTGCCATCGGATCGGGTCTCCTGGTCGGAACTGGCTCAGGTGTCGAGGCGGGCGAGCAGGTCGGCCGCCGTGTCACTTTCGTCGATCAACCTAGCCACGTGATGACGGGTGCCGCGCAGCGGTTCCATCATCGGTACGCGGCGAAGGGGGTCGCGACCCACGTCGAACACCAGCGAATCCCAGTTCGCGGCCACGATGTCGTTCGGCCACTTGGCCAGGCAGCGCCCACGGAAATAGGCGCGGGTGGTGTCGGGGGGTTCGGTCATCGAGTGTGTGACGTCGTCGGCCGACACCACCGTGGCGAGGCCCACCCGGCGCGCCAGGCACTTGTCGGGCCGCATGTCGTGGTACTGCAGGTCGAGTGCCTTCAGGCGTGCATCGCCCACGCGCAGGCCGTGCCGTTCGGCGAATCCCTCGACCACACGGCGCTTGGCCACCCAGTCGACGAGATGGGCGACCTCGTCGGGGTCGCGTTCCAGACCGGCCAGCATGGTCTCCCACAGGTCGAGCACCTGCTCGCCCACCTCTGCACCCACCGCCTCGAGGCCGTGTGTACCGGCGTACCGGCGAGCCTGCTGGTACAGCCCCCACTGCACCTCGAGCGCCGTCGCCCGGCGACCCGAGCGCAGCAGGATGGTGCGCTGCAGGGTGGGGTCGTGGCTCACCTGCCGGATGGCCCCCACCGGGTTGGCGAGCAGCCATTCGTCGCCGACGACATCGTCTTCGATCATGGCGAGCAGGATGGCCGTAGCGCCCACCTTCACCAGCGTGGCCGTTTCGCTCATGTTCGCATCGCCCACGATGACGTGCAGGCGCCGGTACTTGGTGGCATCGCAGTGCGGCTCGTCGCGGGTGTTCACGATGGGGCGTTTCAGCGTGGTCTCGAGGCCCACCTCCTCTTCGAAGAAGTCGGCGCGCTGGCTGATCTGATAGGGCACCTGGTCGGCACCCACACCGGGCAGTTCGCAACCCACCTTGCCCGCGCCCACCACCACCTGGCGGGTGACGAAATGCGGCGTGATCTGGGCGACCAGACGGCCGAAGGGCACTTCGCGGGCGAGCAGGTAGTTCTCGTGGCAGCCGTAGCTGTTGCCCTTGCCGTCGGAGTTGTTCTTGTGGCACAGCACCTCGGCGCCGTCAGGCAGCAGCGCTCGAGCCGCCTCCATGCTGGCGGCGATGATGGCTTCGGCAGCCCGGTCGAAGCGCACCACCTCGAGCGCGTCGCGGCACTCGGGGGTGGAGATCTCAGGGTGGGCATGGTCGACGTAGTAGCGGGCGCCGTTGGTGAGCACGGCATTCACCAGATGGCTCTCGATCTCGGGGGCGAACATGTCGTCGAGGCTGAACCCGCGGGCATCGCGTCCGGGGTGTTCGTCCTGGTAGTCCCACCCGGCACGCAGCGACGGACTGGTCGGGTTCGCACCGCGGGCGGCACTGCCCAGATAGGCGTTGATCAGCAGCGACGACGCAAGCACCGGGTTGTTGTCGGCGCCCCGCACCAGGATCCCGTACTCGGTCTCGATGCCGCAGACCTTCGGGATCGCCATGGCGGCACCCTATCGGCCGGACAGTTCCAGCGCAGCGGCCTCGGTGCAGCCGGTGATCACAGGTATTGCCCGGTTCCTACCCGCTCGATGGCACGACCACCCGAGCGATCGGCCTCGGCCCGGCCCGACACCAGCGTGCGGATGAACACGATGCGCTCGCCCTTCTTGCCCGAGATCTTCGCCCAGTCGTCGGGGTTGGTGGTGTTGGGCAGGTCTTCGTGCTCTTTGTACTCCTGCTTGATCGAGTCGAGCAGGTCTTGTGTGCACACACCGCGCGGTCCACCGGCGATGACCCGCTTGATGGCCAACTTCTTGGCCCGTCGCACGATGTTCTCGATCATCGCGCCCGACGAGAAGTCCTTGTAGTACAAGATCTCCTTGTCGCCGTTCTGGTACGTGACCTCGAGGAACTGGTTGGCCTCGTCGTCGCGGTACATCTCGGCCACGGTGGCGTCGATCATGGCCGGGATCTGTTCGCCCGCAGCGATGGGGATCTCGTCGGTGAGGTACTGGGCAAAGATCTGCCGTGCCGCACCTGCATCGGGGCGCTCGATCTTGATCTTCACGTCGAGGCGGCCGGGCCGGAGGATGGCCGGGTCGATGAGGTCTTCGCGGTTGGTGGCACCGATGACGATGACATTGCGCAGACCCTCCACACCGTCGATCTCGGCCAGCAGCTGCGGCACGATGGTGCTCTCCATATCGGAGCTGATGCCCGAGCCCCGGGTGCGGAACATCGAATCCATCTCGTCGAAGAACACGATGACCGGCCAGCCCTCCTCGCTTTTTTCGCGCGCCCGCTGGAACACGAGGCGGATCTGGCGTTCGGTCTCGCCGACGTACTTGTTCAGCAGTTCGGGGCCCTTGATGTTGATGAAGTAGCTGCGGCCCTTCTCGCCACCGGTCTTTTCGGCCACCTTGGTGGCGAGCGAGTTGGCCACCGCCTTGGCGATGAGGGTCTTGCCGCATCCTGGGGGGCCGTACAGCAAGATGCCCTTCGGCGCGGGCAGCTGGTGCTCGGCGAACAGTTCGGCGTACAGGAACGGCAGTTCCACGGCATCGGCGATCTGCTCGATCTGGGCGTCGAGACCGCCGATGTCGGCGTAGCCGATGTCGGGCACCTCCTCGAGCAGCAGGTCTTCCACCTCGGGCCGGGGCAGGCGCTCGAGCAGCAGGTTGGTGCGGGTGTCGAGGCGCATCGTGTCGCCGGCCCGCAGGTGCATGCCGCGCACGCTGTCGGCCAGTTCGCACACGCGTTCTTCGTCGGCGCGCCCCACCACGAGAGCACGCACACCGTCGTCCATCAGCTCGCGGATGGTGACCACCTCGCCGGTGGCCTCGGGGCTGCGGGCCAGCACGACGTTGAAGCTCTCGTTCAGCACCACCTCGGCACCCCGGTCGAGGGCGTCGTGGTCGATCTCGGGATGCAGGCTGACACGCATCTTGCGGCCGCTGGTGAGCACGTCGACGGTGCCGTCGTCGTTCTTGCCCACCACCACGCCGTACGCCGAGGGCGGCTGGCTCAGCTTGTCGACCTCGTCGCGCAGCGTGGCGATGTGTTCGCGGGCCTCGCGCAGGGTGTAGCTCAGCTTCTCGTTCTGCGAGACGGCCTGGGCCAACTGCCCCTTCGTCTCGAGCAGGCGTTCTTCGAGGGCACGCATCCGCTTCGGTGCGTCGGCCAAGCGGCGACGCAGATCGGCGATCTCCTGCTCGAGCACCAGCACCTGGGCTCGCACGACATCGGGGTTGTCGTCATCGGCATGTGCCATGTGGGGAACCTACACGCATCACCGAACGACTGTGTAGCGCTAGGTGCTGGGCCACCCGGCCCGGTACACTCGACCCGACTGCCATCACCTGATGGCCCACCGCACGAGGAGACTGCAACCGCAATGAAGGTCTGGATCGACCAGGATCTGTGCACCGGCGACGGCCTGTGCGAGGAGATCGCCCCCGATGTCTTCACCCTGCTCGACGATGGCCTTGCCTACGTCAGGGAAGGCGACAAGATCTTCGCTACCGCCAAGGGCCTTCCCCAGGGCGCCGAGGGTCTGGCGAACATCCCCGACAACAAGCTCGACGGTGTCATCGAGAGCGCCGAGGAGTGCCCCGGCGAGTGCATCTTCATCGAACCCTGATCCGGTTCCACCATCGCAGTCGACGGGGCGCCTCCGGGCGCCCCGTTGCGCGTCCCGGCTTCGCTACCGCAGGCATCAGCCCAGGAAGCGACCGACGGTGAGGAACCCGGTGTGGGCCACCATGCGGTGGTCGGGTCGCACGGCCGCGCCCTCCACGTGCCAGCCGCGGTGCAGCACCTCGAGCGACCGCAGGCCGGTCCACGCCTTGCCCACCATGGCCTCGCGCAGCTGCGACACCTGGATGATCGACGGGCAGTAGGCCACGAAGATGCCCCCGGGCCGCAGCGCCTCCATCGCGTGGGGCACCACCTGCCACGGTTCGGGCAGGTCGAGCACCACGCGGTCGACGTTGCGTTCGTCGATGCCGGCGTAGCAGTCGCGGAGCTCGACCCGGTAGTTGGCCAGCGCTTCTTCGCCGAGGAACGACCGCACGTTGGCAACCGCCCGGTTGGCGAAATCTTCGCGCAGCTCGTAGCCGACGATGCGCGCACCCCAGCGGAGCATCGTCATGCTCAGTGCACCCGAACCCACCCCACTTTCGAGCACCGTCACCCCGGGGCCGATGTCGGCCAGCATGCAGATGGGCGCCAGATCCTTGGGATAGATCACCTGCGCGCCGCGCGGCATCTCGATGACGAAGTCTTCGAGTGTGGGGCGCAGGGCGATGTAGACCGAGTTCTTCGTCGTGCGGGCCACCAGGCCTTCGGCGCGGTCGACGATGTCGGCGTGCGGGATGAACCCGTGGTGGCTGTGGAACTCGCCGCCCTCGGCCAGGGTGATGAGGTAGCGCCGTTGCTTGGTGTCGAGCAGCAGAACCTTGTCGCCGTAGTGGAACGGACGGTTCATCGTCGGCCCTTCATGATCAGTTCGATCGGCACCGGTTCGTGGGCGGCCGAGGTGGCAACGAGGCGACAGAAGGCGCACACCTCGCCGGAGGTGGGAGCACCACACTCGGCACAGGCCCCGAGTGCTTCGCGTTCATCGTGCAGCTGGTCGGCCAGGATGGGCGCCATGTGCTCGATGAAGTTGAGGTAGAAGGCTGCCTTCGACCCGGGCGATTCGGCTTCGATGCCGTTGAGCATGCTCTTGTAGCCGAGGTGCTTGTTGCCTACCGCCATCGGGCACTCGTCGACCAGATAGTCGATACCGCGCACCACGCACCACGCGGCGGTCTCGCGTTCGGTGAGGCGTACGAGTGGCTTCACCTTCTTCGGGAAACCGTCGCGTGCAGGCAGCACCGGCAGTTGCCGCGCCAGATAGCCGATGTCCCAGCGCAAGGTGTTGCCCAGCAGCACCGCCGCCTCGTCGTCGAGGTTGTGACCGGTGACCAACGCGGTGTACCCGCCGTCGAGCGCGGCCTTGTCGAACAGATGCCGTTTGCTCAGGCCGCATGCCGAGCAGGGCACGCGTCGCGTGGCCCGGGCGGCCGTCGGGATGTCGTAGCCGTACTCGCCGCGCAGCGACACCTCGATGAGGTGCAGGCCGCGAGCTGCGGCGAAGTCGCGGGCGTACCGGCCCGACACGTCGCTGTAGTCGCCGATGCCGAGTCCGATGTACAGCCCGTCGGCCTGGTAGCCCAGTTCGTACAGCAGGTCCCACACCGCCAGACTGTCTTTGCCCCCCGACACGGCCACGAGGATGCGGTCGTCGCGGGTGAGCATGTCGAACTGTTCGATGGCCTTGGTCACCTGTCGGCGGCACAGTTCCTGGAAGTGCTCGGCGCAGAACTTGGCGTTGTGCCGCGGCAGGTCGATGATGGCGGGCTCGCCGCAGGTGCGGCACTTCGACGGCACGCGCACGTCAGGCGCCCCCGGAGATGACCGGGCGGATCTCCACCTCGTCGTCGGCGGCGAGCTCGCCGTCGCCGGGCACCAGCGTGCCGTTGCGGATGACGAGATGCGATTCGCGATTCAGGCCGAGCTCGTCGAGTAGCGCGAGCACGTTGCGACGCCCGTCGACGACGACCTCGCGTGAGGGATTCCGCAGCAGCACTTTCATCAGGGCACCAGTATGCGTCAGCGGGCGCGCCGAACAGCGCGGCGCTGGCGTCGGGTGAGCGGACGCCGAGCCGTCACCTCGAGGGTCTCGCCCATCCGCAACCGCGGCAGCACCACCGATTCGGGCTGCCGACTGATGGCGCGCCGCACCCGGCCGCCCACCCAGAGTGCACCACCCATCAGTAACCAGCCACGACTGCCCGACAGCGACTGCACCGTTGCCTTGCGGCGGAGGTAACCCACCGGCGACCACCAGTGCCGCCGAACCAGTTGTTTGGCGAGGGGCATGCCTAGACCCGGCGGATTTCGACGAATGTCGACTTCTTCCGGCCGCTGCGCTTACCGAGCAGGAACACGATGAGCACGAGCACCACACCGCCCACCGCGGCGGCCGAGGCAAGGCTCTGCTTCTTGTCGTTCACCTTCAGTTGCACGTCGTCCTGCAGCGCCTTGAAACGGGCCTCGAGGTCGTTACGGGTGATCTTTGCTTGTGCCATGGATCGATACCTCCGACTCAGTCCTCGTGCAGCGACTTCTTGCCGATGCGCATCGCCGCGACAGCGATGACAGTGATGCAGACCACGAGCGCCATCAGGTACGGCAGCAGGCTCATCCACCGACCCGAGAAGGTGGGCGCGAACTCGGTCTGCACGAGACGCAGCACGCCGAGCACCAGCAGCGACGCCGCCGCCCCGAGGAACAGCGCTCCGGCGAGGCCGAATGCGATCCAGCGGCCGGCACCGCGCAGCGGCCCCAGCGTCTCTTGCCGGGCGTACGACTTCACCAACTCGACGACGTCGCTCAGTTCGGTCGAGGTCGAAGCACCGGCTCGCGCCGTCGACGTGGTGGCCTGCTGGTCGGTCATCGCTCCTATGTTGGCACATCGGCCCCTGTCACCACAGTGCGGATCGGCGTCAGGGGTTCGCCACCTCTGCCCGAGCGGCGGTTCAGTCCTCGGGTCGGTCGTCGTCGCTGAGCCGGAACTGCAACAGCGCCTCGACGTCGTCGAGCATCTCCTCGATCGTCGTCACCCGCTCGGCGGGGCCCGCAACGGCGAGCAACCGGTAGGTGTCGGCGGCCCCGACGGGCAGCAGAGCGGCGAGTTGGTACGAGGCAATGAGTCCGTCGTCGCTGATATCGGACGAGGCGTCGCCGGCGTGGTCGCCCAACTCGACCGCAAGGGCGGCGGCGCGACGCACCCGCGCCGTCACCCGGGCGATCCGTTCGCTGAAGTCGTTGCCGGACGACACCCCGGCAGCGTCGGCATCCCACGAGTCGGGCCACTCGTCGACATCTGCGAGCGGGTACGGGTCGTCGGGTAGCCAGGCGTTCACCCGGATCCGCCGTGTGCCGATGCACACGACCAGCAGACGGCCATCGCCCAACTCGCCGAGCTGCACCATGCGCGCCACGGTGCCGATGCCGGTGCGCTGATCGCCGCCGCCCACCTCGCTGCCCCGTTCGATGAGCGCCACGCCGAACTCGTAGTCGTACTGCTCGGCGCAGTCGCGCATCATCGCCAGATAGCGCGGCTCGAACACGTGCAGCGGCAACACGGTGCCGGGGAGCAACACACTGCCCAGCGGGAACATCGGCATCACGGCCATCGCCCCACCGTAGGCCCAGGCGGCACCCGACGTCGCTAGCGCGGCGCGAGCTGGTCTTCGGTGGGCCCGGTCGGGTAGGTGGCGAGGGCCGGGGCGAGGATCTGCTCCCACACGGTGAGGTAGGCACCGTCGTCGATACCGGGCGAGTTCTGCACCAGCGAGAACTGGATGACCGCCCCGTCCGATGCCACCACGTAGCCCGACAGCGACTTCACATCGCTCAGCGTGCCGGTCTTGCCCTGCAGGCGACCCGCCATCGGGGTGCCCACGAACACGTCCTCGAGCGTGCCCGAGGTGGCCGCCACCGGCAGGCCAGCACCCACTGCGTCGGCGGGGCTGCCGTGGGCGAGCACGCCCAACAGCAGCGAGCACGTGACCTGGTCGCTGCGCGACAGACCCGATCCGTCGAGCACCACCGCACCCGCCGACGGCACACCCCAGGCCTCGAGTCGGTCGAGCACGCCTGACACGCCCGCAGCGGTGGTGCCGTTGGCGGCGAACTCGAGGCCGATCTCTTTCAGCAGCATCTCGGCGGTGTTGTCGTCGCTGGTCTGCAGCATCTCGCCGACGATGACCGACAGCGGCTGCGAGACCACCGAGGCGATCTCACCGGTGAACGCCGCAGTACCCACCGCTGGGCCCTGAGCCACCGTCACGCCTCGGTCACGCAGCAGCGCGGTGAAGGTGGTGGCGGCATGCAGTGCCGGGTCGGCGTCGGCCTGCATCTCGGCGTCGTCGACCATCAGCGCGTCGTACGGACCGGCCTCGACACCGTGCAGGTCGGTCGACCAGGTGGGGATGAACCACTCGTCGTCGTAGCGGCTGGCATCGCCGAGCACCCGGCCCTCGACACGGGTGACCCCGGCTGCCACCACCTTGTCGGCGAGGTCTTCGAGGCGGGTGACGTTCACCGGTGGATACCGCTGGGCGCCCTGCTGCAACCAAACATCGGTGGTGAGCACCGGGTCGCCGCCGCCGATGAGCGAGAGGTCGCCCGCCACCACACCGTCGGGGCCGATCTCGCCCGCGACCCGGGTGGCAAAGGTGTAACTGGGGCCGAGCACGTCGAGTGCCACCGCACCGGTGACGATCTTCATGTTCGAGGCCGGGATGACGACTTGGGCCGGGTTGGTGGTGCTGACCGGGCGGCCGTCGACCGACACGGTGAAGCACGAAGTGGCATCGATCTGTGCAGCGACGGGCTGCAGCGCGGTGGCGAACGAACCCGCGTTGATCTGCCACGAGAGCACACCCGGGGCACGTCGGTACGACAGGATGGGCGTACCGAGCGACCACTCGGCCGGTGGCGGCGACGCGGCCACCACGGGGTCGGGGTCGCGTACCTGTGCGGCCACGAGCCACTGCCACAGCACGAGCAACCCCATCGCCACCGTGATGGCAGCGCAGGTGATGATGATCACCGGGTTGTCCGAGCGTCGCGCCATTCAGCCGATCCCGTGGGTCTGGCGGAAGCGGGCGTAGCGGTACAGGTGCCCGAGGGCGACCACCGCCCGGTTGCCGCTGGGATAACACAGCCGACCCGTGGCCCGCACGGCCGCGGGGCCGGCGTTGTCGGGGTCGGCCACGGCGAGTTCGGTGGCCGTGAGGATGGGCTTGGCGTACCGGCGCGACAGTTCGTCGGCTGCCTGGGCGAACCGCTCGTCCTGGCGTTCGTGGTAGGCGACGATGCGTTCGAGGCCGTGGTCGGGGTAGAAGTGGCCCTCGCGCATCAGGCGTGCCTGGTTGCTCTGGATACCGAGGCCCAGGTAGACGATGCTGTGCACCTCGGGGTGGGCGGCGATCATCTCCATCACCTCGGGGATGGTGTCGCGCACCTCTCCCCCGGCGCAGTCGACCGGGTTGTTCCGACTCCAGCGCGGCGG
>JBIKLX010000285.1:0-3065 GCA_044359565.1 Ilumatobacteraceae bacterium | reverse complement strand
CCACGGCCCCGGCGGCGGAGGCCAGCAGTCGACGGCGGCTGACGAACGGGTTCGGCGGCGTCATGCGGCCAGCCTACGATGAGGCCATGAGCAAACCCCTCGGTCCCTACACCCCTGTCGTGCGCGCCGGCGACTGGATCATCGTCAGCGGCCAACTCGGCATCAAGGACGGCGCCCTCGTCGACGGCGGTGTGGCCGGGCAGACCGCCCAGGCGGTCGAGAACCTGAAGGCGCAGCTCGCCACCGTGGGCGCCACACTCGGCGACATCGCCAAGACGCTGTGCTTCCTCACCGACATGGACACCTTCGCCACGTTCAACGAGGCCTACGTGGCCGGTTTCGGCGACGCCCGCCCGGCGCGCAGCACCATCGGTGTGGCCGCGCTGCCGTTCGGTGGCGCCGTCGAGATCGAGGCCTGGGCCTACAAGCCCCAGGCCTGAGTCGCTAGGATCGCCCCCGTGCCCGGTGCCATCGCCATCATCGTCTTCCTGCTCGTGTTCCCCGTCCTCGCCTGCATGGGCATGGCAGTGGTCGCCGGTGCGCTCGGCTACTTCCTGAACAAGGACGCCGAGGTGCGCGCTGAGGGCAGCGAGCTGCTCGACCTCAACGTCTGACAGCGGCGCGGCCATGACCGACCGCGCCCGCGTGATGCACACCCACGACTCGTCGCTCGAGGTGCTCACCCAGGCGGTGCTCCGCTACGCCGTCGACCGCATGCGGCTCGACCCGCCACCGCTCGACCAGCCCCGCACCATCGCCGAACTGCGCGCCATGGCCGGTCGCACGGTCACCGCCGGCGGCCTCGGCGGTCTCGAGGCGTTGCGCGTGTTCGGCGACGTGCTCGCCCCGGCCTGTATCAGCGTCGACCATCCGCGCTTTCTCAGCTTCGTGCCGGCCGCACCCACCGAGGCATCCATCCTGTTCGACCTCGTGGTGGGCGCGTCGAGCATCTACGCGGGCAGTTGGCTCGAGGGCGCCGGTGCGGCGTTCGCCGAGAACGAGGCGCTGCGTTGGCTGGCCGACCTCGCCGGTATGCCCGCCGAGGCGGGGGGCGTGTTCGTCAGCGGCGGCACGGCGGGCAACCTGTCGGCGCTCATCGCCGCCCGGTGGCGCTGGCGGCACCGCGCCGAGGGCCGCTTCGACCGCACCCGCGGCCTGATGCTGGCGTCGAGCGGCGCCCACTCCAGCATCGCCGCAGCGGGCCGGGCGATGGACGCCGATGTGCTGATGGTGCCCGCCGACGCACGTGGGCGGATGGACGGTGCTGCACTCGCCGCCACCGTCGCCGGCCTCGACCCGGTCGATCGCGAGCGGTTGTTCGCCATCGTCACCACGTGCGGCACCACCAACGCCGGTGTCATCGACGACCTGCAGGGCGCGGCCGATGTGGCCGAGCGGTTGGGTGTGTGGTTCCACGTCGACGGCGCCTACGGCGGTGCCGGGCTGGCGGCGCCCAGCGTGCGGGCGCGGTACACCGGCATCGAACGGGCCGACAGCTACATCGTCGATCCGCACAAGTGGTTGTTCGCGCCGTTCGACTGCTGCGCCCTGCTGTATCGCAATCCGGCCGAGGCCAAGCGGGCGCACACCCAGCACGCCGAGTACCTCGATGTGCTCCACAGCGACGACGACGCCGAGTGGAACCCCAGCGACTACGCCCACCACCTGTCGCGCCGTGCCCGTGGGCTGCCACTGTGGTTCAGCCTGGCCACGCACGGCACCGACGCCTACCGCGACGCCGTGGAAGAGACGCTGCTCGTGGCCCACGCCGGTGCGGCGCTCATCGCCGCGGCTCCGCACCTCGAACTCATCATGGAGCCCGACCTCAGCGTCGTGCTGTTCCGGCGGGTGGGTTGGGATGCAGCGCAGTACCAGGGGTGGAGCGACCGACTGCTCGACGCGGGTATCGCCTTCGTCACGCCCACCGGATGGCAGGGTGAGACGGTGCTGCGCATCTGCGTCGTCAACCCGCGCACCACTGTCGACGACGTCGCCCTGCTCGTCGACTCCCTCGCCTGAACGGAGGCACCATGGCCGATCTCCTCATCCGCAACGCCCGCCTGCTCGCCACGATGGACGCCGACCGTCGCGAACTGGCCGGCGGCTGGGTTGCCATCACCGGTGGGTTCGTCGACGCCGTCGGCGCCTCTACCGACCCCGAGCCGGCTGCGGCTCGGGTCATCGATGCCACCGACTGCCTGGTCACACCGGGTCTCGTCAACACGCATCACCACATCTTCCAGAACCTCACCCGCGCCTACCCGCCGATGACCGACAAGCCGTTGTTCGGTTGGTTGCAGAGCCTGTACCCGCTGTGGAAGGCCATCGACGAAGAGGCCGTGTTCGCAAGTACCTGGATCGGCCTGGCCGAGCTGGCGCTGAGTGGGTGCACCACCTCCACCGATCACCACTACCTCCACCCGCGCGGTGCGGGCGACCTGCTGGGCGCCGAGATCACTGCGGCCCGCGAACTGGGTGTGCGTTTCCATCCCACCCGTGGCTCGATGAGCCTGTCGGAGAAAGACGGCGGCCTGCCGCCCGACGTCATCGTGCAGGACGACGACACCATCCTCGCCGCCAGCGAAGAGGCGGTTGCCCGGCACCACGACCGCTCGCACGGGGCGATGATCCGCATCGCTCTCGCGCCCTGCAGCCCGTTCAGCGTCACCGAGGAGTTGATGGTGCGTTCGGCCGAGCTGGCCGAACGGCTCGACGTGCGCCTGCACACCCACTTCGCCGAGAACGTGGAGGACGACGACTTCTCGCTCGCGATGTTCGGGTGCCGCCCGATGGAGTACCTCGAGCGCACCGGCTGGTGCAGCGACCGCACCTGGGTGGCGCACTGTGTGATGCCGAATCCCGACGAGGTGCGCCGCCTCGGTGCTGCGGGCATCGGTGTGGCGCACTGCCCGAACAGCAACCTCATCCTCGCGTCGGGCATCTCGCCCACGGTCGACCTGCGGGCAGCCGGGGTGAAGGTGGGCCTGGGGGTCGACGGGTCGTCGTCGGCCGATGCGGCGTCGCTGTGGCTCGAGGCGCGTCAGGCGATGCTGGTGGCGAAGCTA
>JBIKLX010000102.1:0-11235 GCA_044359565.1 Ilumatobacteraceae bacterium | reverse complement strand
GCACCGTCACCAAGGGCTACGACACCACCGTGCAGGCGCTCGAGAACCTCGCCGACCCGCTCGCCCAGAACGGCGTGCCGCCGCTGGCCGAGATCGTCATCGAGTCGATCACCATCACCCAGAACTGATCAGGGCACCCAGAACTGATCAGGGCACCCAGAGCTGATCGGCCGAGGGCTGCTCAGCGCAGGTCGCCGCGTACGTCGACGTCGCCGACGCGCTCCCAGCTGCCGTCGTGGTGCAGCAACCCAGCCCCTGTGGGCGCACAGACCACCGCTGTGTTGGCGAGTGCCAGGGTGCGGTGCAGGCGATCGGCCGAATACGTCTCGGCATCACTCACGAAGGCCAGGTCGGTCACCAGTCCGAGGCCGAGGGTGAAGGCGCCACCACGCGGGTCGACCATCGGGTCGCACAGCGCCGAGGCACTGCCACCCACGCCCACCACGGCTCCACCGCGGGCGGGCACATCGACGATGGCCTCCCACAGCGGCGTGTCCTTCAGCACCGACCGAAGGTGCAACTGCTGGTCGCCCACGAGGTAGACGGCACGGGCGGCACGCACGATCTCGGCCGTCGGCGCATCGAGTGCCTCACCGCGGCGCAGCACCATCAGCGCCTCGAGCGTCACGCCCATCCGCTCGGCCCACGGCTGGGCGGCAGCGATGAGCCGCTCGGGGTGCTCGAACGCATCAGCCGTCGGCAGCACCACCACCCGGGTGGCACCCACCGCGCCGAGGATGCGCCGATCGAGGTCGTCGTTCGCCGAGAAGGGGCCGCCGCCCTGGAGTGCGATGATGCCGGTCATGGCCCGAGCGTACGCCCCGTGGGGCCGGCGCGGGGTCAGCCCGGTTGGGGTGCGGGCTCCAGCAACAGGTCGGCCAGGCGCTGCTGCACCTCGAGGCTCACTCCGATGCTGACCAGGTACTGAGTGACCGAGCCGTGTTCGGCGCAGAGGCGGCTGAGGATGATGTCGAGTGCCTCGGGCGCTGCTGCCATGAATGCGTCGGGCGCATCCAACATGCGAGCCGCCATCTCGGGCGATTCGCGCAGCACCCACTCGCGCATGCGCTGCATACCGGCGGTGGTGAGGGCGTAGTCGTGCAGCACCAAGAGCCGGGGCACGCCGAGCGCGCTCAGCACCATGGCGGCCAGCAGTCCGGTGCGATCCTTGCCTGCAGCGCAGTGGAACACGGCGGGAAGTGCCGCCGGTCGAGCAAGCGCATGGATAGCGGCTGCGAACCGAGGCCAGCCCACCTCGAGCATCTCGGTGTACGCCATCGTCAGGAAGTCGACCGCTTCCATGTCGGCGGCGTCGGCGTAGTGCTCCCACGTGGTGTCGATGACGGGCAGGTGGAGGAATTCCACCGGCACCGCCTCGTGGGGGAACCGACCGCGTTCGTCGAGTTCGGTCTGCGAGCGCAGGTCGATGACCGTCACCAGCCCCAGGCCGCGCACGACCTCGCGGTCGTCGGTGGTGAGGCGGTACAGACCGTCGGCGCGGAACAACGTGCCCCAGCGGGTGGCCGAGCCGTCGCGAGCCGGGTAGCCACCGAGGTCTCGGAAGTTGTGCACCGCATCGAGCCGGACGAGCCGACGTGGGTCGTCGAGGGGGAGGAAGACGGCGACATCGGCTTCGTCGCGGCTCGGGCGGTTCACGAGGTCACCGTACCGAGAGGCTCATGGAGCATCGACTGACTGCCGGTGAACTCACGGTGAAACCTCGCTGTCGTCCCACTCCTGCAGCAGGGCGAGCGCGTGGGCCCACACACCGGGCAGTGCCGGCTCCACGTGCGGACCGTTGCGCTCGATCACCCGCTGGCGGTTCACCCCGTGCTCGCGCCAAGTGCTCCCGCCCTCGGCCAGGTTCAACATCATCGGGGCCATGCGGTCGATGGCCATCACATAGCGCGCCTCGGGTGTGTCGCCGCGCTCGTACTCGTCCCACAGTTCGCGCAGGTACTGGCCGTGCGGTGCTGGCAGCAGGCCGAAGATGCGATCGGCGGCTGCGTTCTCGCGCTCCTCCTTCGATGCGGCGTCGGCGCCCTGGTCGTAGGCGAACGTGTCGCCGGCATCGATCTCGACGATGTCGTGGGCCAGGGCCATCGCGACGGCTCGGCCGACGTCGACCGACTCGGTGGCGTAGGGCGCGAACACCAGGGCCGCCATGCCGAGATGCCACGAATGCTCGGCCGTGTTCTCGCGGCGGCTGCCGTCGGCGAGGTGGTTGCGTCGCTCGACGGCCTTCAGGCGGTCGAGCACCATGAAGAACGCCAAGGTGGCCAGCACCTCGGAGCCGTCGTGCGCTTGGGAGAAGTTACCCATGAGTAGGTACTATGCCGGACATGGCAACAGTCAAGCGCGTCGGTGTGATCGGGTCGGGCATCATGGGCGCGGGCCTGGCCGAAGTGGCCGCCCGTGCGGGGTACGACGTGGTGGTGCGCTCGCGCACCCAGTCGAGCGCCGATGCGATGGTGAGCGGCCTGGGCCGCAGCCTGGCCAAGGCGGTCGAGCGCGGCAAGGCCACCGACGAGGAGCGCACCGCCATCCTCGGACGCATCACCGCCACCGACCAGTTGGCCGACCTCGCCGACTGCGACCTCGTCATCGAGTCGGTCGTCGAAGACCTGGCCGTGAAGCGGGCGCTCGTCGCCGAACTCGACGGCGTGCTCAAGGCCGACGCCATCATCGCCACCAACACCTCCACCCTCCCGGTGGTCGAGTTGGCCATGGCCACGCAGCGCCCCGACCGGGTGTGCGGCGTCCACTTCTTCAACCCGGCGCCGATGATGAAGCTGGTCGAGATCATCCGGCCGCTCACCGCCAGCGACGACACCATCGCCACGGCCACCGAGTTCGCCACGTCGTGCGGCAAGGACGCCGTGGCCGTCGCCGACCGTGCCGGCTTCATCGTGAATGCGCTGCTGTTCCCCTACCTGAACAACGCCGTGCGCATGCTCGAGCAGGGCACGGCCGGCATGGAAGCCATCGACACCGCCATGAAGGGCGGCTGCAACTTCCCGATGGGCCCGTTCGCGCTGCTCGACCTCGTCGGCCTCGACACGTCGCTCGCCATCCTCGACGCGCTGTACGCCGAGTTCCGCGACCCCAACTACGCCGCAGTGCCCACGCTGCGCCGCATGGTCGCCGCCGGCCACCTCGGCCGCAAGACCGCCCGCGGCTTCTACACCTACTGACATCGCCTCTGCTGGCAGCAGAGCCGGCCAGATCAGCTTTGCTACTGCTCGCAGCGATCTGCTGCTGAACCGCAGGCCGAAACCCCCGCCACGACGTCACCCGCTCAGCCGCACGCGGACTGCGTCGTACACCAACCCGTCATGGAGATCGCCTCGATCGAGGTAGCTGCGGATCGCGTCGATGGCGGCTGCAATATCGAGGAGACGAGCCCGGTTGTACCGGCTCACAGCACGACAGCCTCGGCGAGCACGGCATCACGCAGATGGTTGCGGAGCGATGCCCGGGTGCCGACATCCACCCGCACACCGAGGGCTTCCTCGAGTTCGACACCGATGGCAAGGATCTCGAAGGGACGGGCACTCGGCTCGAGTTCGACGAGGAAGTCGATATCGCTCCCGGGCCGCTCGTCGCCTCGGGCGACCGAACCGAAGATGGCGACGGCCCGACCGCTGTGGCGCGCCACGATCGCCTTGATCTCGTCCCGGCGAGCGAGAACGAGGTCACGCAACGGGGTCAGCGCCGTGTCGGTCATATCCGCAGTGTACGAGCCTCACAAGCGGCAAGCCGCTCGGTGGCGGGCTGCGCGCGGCATGATGCGTGGGTGACCATGTGGCGTGTACCGGAGGAACCGTCGCCGACCCACTGGCGCCTCCCCCTGCCCGACACGGCCGACGACGACGGGCTGTGCGCGGTGGGCGCCGACCTCGAACCCGGCACACTCCTGGCCGCCTACCGCCTGGGTCTGTTTCCCATGCCGATCCGCAAGCGGATGATCGGCTGGTGGTCGCCCGACCCGCGTGGCGTCCTACCGCTCGACGGCCTCGTCGTGCACCGCTCACTCCGCCGCAGCATGCACCGCTACGAGGTACGCATCGACACCGCGTTCCGCAGCGTGATGGAGCAGTGCGCCGACCCGCACCGGCCCAACGGGTGGATCACGCCGACGTTCGTGAACGCGTACGAACGGCTGCACCGGCTCGGCTGGGCCCACTCGGTGGAGACGTATCTCGACGGAGTGCTGGTGGGTGGCCTCTACGGCGTGGCCATCAACCGCTTCTTCGCCGGCGAGTCGATGTTCTCGCACGCCCGTGATGCGTCGAAGGTGGCGCTCGTGGCGTTGGTCGACGTGCTGCGCGAACGGGGCTTCACACTGCTCGACGTGCAGTGGACCACCGACCATCTGCGCTCGCTCGGCGCGGTCGACGTACCCCGCCAGAAGTACCTCACCATGCTCGCCGAGGCCGTGCGATGACGAGCGTCGGCGAGGGGAAGCAACGGTGCGGTGTCGGTGACCTCCGCCGGCCACCGACACCAGCATCCGATGTGAGCAGTGACCGCCGAAATCGCTCCCACACCGGTCCGCCTGCGCACCCTCGTTCTCCGGAGGAGACCGGGCGACTGCACCGTTGTGCCAGAGGTATCGGTGTGCTCCGCGGCCGACTTGAGCATTTCTTGAGGATTTTCTCGGGCGCCTCCGTCGCCGGGTTCGCCCTGGTCGTTGCGGCCGGCTGCGCGTCGCTCGATGCCGGACCACCCACCACCCTGCCCGGGCCCGATCTGTTCGAGCGCCTCACCGCCGACACCCCGGCACCGGCCGTCGACGTGGTGGAGGTATGGGTGTGTGCGGTGCCCCTCACCACCACCGAGCCGCTGTACGGCGATATGACGCTGCGCCTGGGCCTGAGCCCACAGCAGATCGTCGATGCCATCGGCACGCGCGTGCACGACTACTTCGCCACCATCTCGTTCGGCCGCTACGACATGCGTTTCCAGGCCGGCCAGACGTACGCGATGGATGACGACGACACCGCCGACGACTGTGTCGATGCGGCGCTGCGGCGTTCGTCGAGCGAGGCCGACATCGTGCTCGCCGTGGCCGACGCCGAACATGCCGGCAACCTGTCGGGTGGCTGGGGCCGGCCGGGCACGTTCTTCGAGTGCACCGGCACCTGCGCGGCCCGCACCACGGGTCGGTCGGCCTACGTGGGCGCCAGCGACTTCAGCCCCGACTGGGGGCGGGTGCCACTGCTCGACCTGATCGAACACGAACTCGGCCACACGCTGGGCCTCCCGCACTCGGGCATCGTGGTGGGTCGCAGCACCGCCGACGGCACGGGCACCGAGCTCGCGTACACCAGCGCGCTCGACCTGATGAGCGACTCGGCGGCACCCCGGGCTGTCGACCCGGCCCGTCGCGACGCACCCGACACCCTCGGCATCAATCGACTCGACCTCGGCTGGCTCGATGGCGACGATGTCGTCGTTGTCGACGGCACCACCGCCCCGGCAGCACCCACGACGGTGCGGCTGGCTCCTGCCAGCACTCCGATCATCGGCGGCAACCTGGCGTCGCGGCCGCCACGCCTCGCGGTCATCCGGCTCGGAGAGCACCGCCTGGTGTCGATCGAGTACCTCGTCCCCACCGGACTCCACGATCACCTGCCGTCGGCCGGTGTGGTCGTGCACCTGGTCAGCGACGCCACCGCCGACCAGGCCGGACCGGGTGTGCTGCGCATCCAGCGGCCGATCGGTTCGGAGGCACCGCACACCGACCTGCTCGGCGACGGCGAGTCGCTGGTGGTGGAGGGATGGGGCCCGTCGTGGACCGTGCAGGTGGTGGCGCTGTCGCCGACGAGCGCCGAGGTGGTCATCGCGCCTACCGGTGGGTAACACTGAAGGGATGACAGGCCGCGACGAACCCTGGTTGATGCGTACCTACTCCGGGCACTCCACCGCCCGGAAGAGCAACGAGCTGTACCGCACCAATCTGGCCAAGGGCCAGACCGGTCTGTCGATTGCCTTCGACCTCCCCACCCAGACCGGCTACGACCCCGACGCGGTCATCGCCCGCGGCGAGGTGGGCAAGGTGGGTGTGCCCGTCGCGCACCTCGGCCACATGCGCACGCTGCTCGAGGCCATCCCGCCCGGCACCATGAACACGTCGATGACCATCAACGCCACGGCCGCCTGGCTGCTGGCGCTGTACGTGGCCAACGCCGACGAACAGGGCACCGCACCGGCCGCCCTGCGCGGCACCACACAGAACGACATCGTGAAGGAGTACCTGTCGCGCGGCACGTACATCTTCCCGCCCGAGCCCAGCAAGCGGCTCATCGTCGACATGGTGGCGTGGTGCGCCAACCATGCGCCCAAGTGGAACCCGATGAACGTGTGCTCGTACCACCTGCAGGAGGCCGGGGCCACGCCGGTGCAGGAGATCGCCTACTCGCTCGCCACCGCGGTCGACATCCTCGATGCCGTGCAGGCCAGTGGTCAGGTGGCGCCCGAGCAGTTCGCCCAGGTGTTCGGGTCGATCTCGTTCTTCGTCAACGCCGGCATCCGCTTCATCGAAGAGGTGTGCAAGATGCGCGCCTTCACCGACCTGTGGGACCGCATCGGCCTCGAGCGTTACGGTGTCACCGACGCCAAGGCCCGCCGCTTCCGCTACGGCGTGCAGGTGAACAGTCTGGGGCTCACCGAGGCCCAGCCCGAGAACAACGTGCAGCGCATCGTGCTCGAGATGCTGGCGGTCACCCTGTCGAAGAAGGCCCGGGCGCGCAGCGTGCAGTTGCCTGCGTGGAACGAAGCGCTCGGCCTGCCCCGCCCGTGGGATCAGCAGTGGTCGTTGCGGATGCAACAGGTGCTCGCGTTCGAGACCGACCTGCTGGAGTACGGCGACATCTTCGACGGCTCGCACGTGGTCGAGGCCCGCACCGCCGAGCTGCGCGATGCGGCGTGGGACGAACTGAACGAGGTGCTGGCGATGGGTGGTGCCTTTGCCGCCATCGACGAGTTGAAGGGCCGTCTGGTGCGGTCGATGGCCGAGCGCACCCGGCGCATCGAGGCGGGCGACCAGACCGTGGTGGGTCTGAACGCGTATCGCGAGACCGAGGTGTCGCCGCTGGGCGGCAGCGACAACATCCTCACCGTCGACCCGGCACTCGAGGCAGAGACCGTTGCCGACCTGCAGGCGTGGCGGGCGGCGCGCGACAACGCGGCCGTGACGGCTGCGCTCGACGAGCTGCGCCGCGCCGCCCGCGAGGGCGACAACATCATGGAGCCGTCCATCGCCTTCGCCCGGGCCGGTGGCACCACCGGCGAGTGGGGCACGGCGTTACGCGAGGTGTTCGGCGAGTACCGCGCCCCCACCGGCGTGTCGGCTGCGGTGGGCAAGCGGGTGGGCGAGCTGGCCGAGGTGGCTGCGTTCGTGAAGACCATCGCCGGCGGCCCGCCCAAGTTCCTGGTGGCCAAGCCCGGCCTCGACGGCCACTCGAACGGCGCCGAGCAGATCGCCGTCGCCGCTCGCGACGCCGGCATGGAGGTGGTGTATGCGGGCATCCGCAGCACGCCCGAGCAGATCGCCGCAGCAGCGCTCGACGAAGACCCCGACGTGATCGGCCTGTCCATCCTGTCGGGCTCGCACCTGGCGCTCGTGCCCGACATCCTTGCCCGCCTCGCGGCCGATGGCGTCGACGCACCCGTGGTGGTGGGCGGCATCATTCCCGAGGCCGACCAGGCCACGCTGCTCGCTTCCGGCGTCGCCGCGGTCTACACGCCGAAAGACTTCGAGTTGTCGCGCATCATGCGCGATGTGGCCGACCTCGCGGTGGCCCACCGCGGCTGCTGAACGAGCGGGTTCAGCGTCAGACGCTGACGGGCAGCTGCGAGTCGATCCAGTGCTCGAGCACCGGGCTCGACTCGAAACTGGTGATGAGGGCGTAGCGCGGCGCGTTGCCGTTGTGCACCACCACATGCCACAACCGCTGGGTGTCGACCACGAAGCGGGCACCCTTGTTCAACGGCACGCGACGCTCGGTGCTGGGATCGGGCAGGCCCTGCTCGTCGTTGTCCATCAGCAGCATGTAACTGTCGGGGTTGTCGGTGAGTTCGAACCAACTGCGCACCACCCAGCCCTCGTGTTCGGGGTTGAAGCGGTTGTTGTCGTCGCGGTGGATCGAGCGGATGGCCTGCTCGCGGTTCTGCGGTTCGAGCTTGATGATGCGCACCCGACCGAAGTTGGCACCCACACCATCCACGTACGTGCGCAGCGTGGGTGCAAGATCGGCGTTGCTGGTCCACAGTGCGTCTTTGTCGGTCTTGCCCTTGTCCCAGAACCCACGGCAGTCGAGCTGACCGTCGGCCGAGGCGAGGGGAGCGAAGTTGGTGTCGCCACCGCTCTTCCAGTCCATGTACTCGAGCGACAGGTACTCGTGCTCGGGCACCTCGAACGACGCCGGGGCCAACGCCACGAACCCGGTGTCGGCCAGCACCGGCATGCGCACATGACCGGTGTGGAGCGCGATCTTCACGCTCCAGTGTTCGAGGTTGGGCCAGAAACCACGGGTGTCGGCAGTGGTGCTCATGGGGTCAGTGTAGGCAGCCCTTCGCCTGCGTGTCCTGGGACCTCGGTCCCGATCACGGGGCCGGCAGCGTGTCGACGATGTTGGCCACCGTGGCCGGCGGGATCTCCAAGTTCTGCCCGGCCTGGATGTTGTTGGGGTCGGAGATGCCGTTCAGTTCCATCAACTCTGCCATGTCGACACCGAACGAAGTGGCGATGTTGCCCAGCTGATCGCCCGACTGGATGACGTAGATGAACGGTACGTACTCGGTGGTGGTGGTGGCGATGGTGGTGGTCGTGGTGGTGGTGAGGATGGGCGGCAGCATGTCGGCACCGCTGGTGTCGGGTCCGCAGGCAGCGACGACGAGCGGCACTGCCGCAAGTGCACTGCTGATGGCCACGAGTCCCAGACGTCGCATGGCGCAGGAGCGTAGACCGGATTCGGGTTGTCCGCGCTGCGGGTCATAGGGTCGAAGCACCATGTCGGCCAGTCCTCCCGTCACCGATCCGGTCTCCTTCCCCGGTGCCTCGGGCCCCGACCGTCACTACCGCCTCGACGCGGGCGGCCTCCACCTGGCCGTCCACGAGTGGGGGGCTGCCTCCGCGCCGCCGCTGTTCCTGGTGCACGGCGGCTTCGACTTCGCCCGCACCTACTCGGTGTTCGCTCCGCTGCTGGCCGGTGCCGGGTGGCGGGTGGTGGCGTGGGACCAGCGCGGCCACGGCGACAGCGACTACGCCGCGCTCTACTCGTGGGACGGCGACCTGCGCGATGCGATGGCGGTGATGGACTCGGTCACCGATCGGCCGGCACCCGTAGTCGGCCACTCGAAGGGCGGGGCGATGATGATCCAGCTCGCCGACGCTCAGCCGTTCCGCTTCAGCCACCTCGTCAACCTCGACGGCATCCCCTACAAGCGGCGCCTGCCCGATGTGTCCGAGCACGAGCGCACCCGGATGATGGCGAGCGACATCTCGGCCTGGCTCGATCACCGCCGCACCACGGCCGACGCGGCGCGCAAGCCCGGCACTCTCGACGAACTGGCCAAGCGCCGTGGCCGTATGAACCCGCGTCTGCCGTTCGAGTGGCTGCGCTACCTGGTGTCGGTGGGTGCCTTCGAGTCGGCCGACGGCTGGCGCTGGAAGATCGACCCGAGCATGCGTTTCGGCGGCTTCGGCCCGTGGCGACCGGAGTGGACCATCAACCGCCTGCCCGGCCTGCCGATGCCGTTCCTCGGTGTGCTCGGACGCGAGCAGGAGGAGATGGGCTGGGGCACCCTGCCGCACCACGTGATGCCGTACCTGCCCGAGGGCGGTCGGTGCGAGGTGCTCGACGACGTGGGCCACTTCGTACACATCGAGCGGCCCGAGCAGGTGTCGGCCATGGTGCTCGAGTTCCTGGGTGCACCGCGATGAGCGCCGTCACGATGCTGGTGCACAACCGGGCGCAGTTGGCGCTGCACCACCTGCGGCCCGCGTCTGTGGCCGGCGGTCGGCCGCTGTTGCTGCTGCACGGCCTGGGTGAGTCGTCGCCCACGTCGGTGCCCGCCTGGGCCGAGGCATGGCCGGGTTCGGTGCATGCGCTCGACTTCACCGGCCACGGTGCGTCCACCGTGCCGGCGGGCGGCGGCTACAGCGCCGAGATCCTGTTGGCCGACGCCGATGCCGCGCTGGCGCATCTGGTTACCGACGGCACGCCGGCGATCACCGTGGCCGGCCGCGGCCTGGGTGCCTATGTGGCGCTGATGCTGGCCGGGGCGCGTGCCGCCCAGGTGCACGGCGCCGTGCTGTGCGACGGCCCGGGCCTGGCGGGCGGGGCCATCGCCCCCACCTCGCAGAGCTTCGTCATCCTGCCGCCGCGCCAGCATCCACCCGACCCGTACGCGCTGTTCGAGTTGGCCCGCGACCTCCGTCCGCCCGACTACGCCACGCTGTTCGTGCGCCTGGCCGTCGAGGGCTCGGGGCTCGACGAACCGCTCGCCGTGGCCGCGCTGGTGCGGCCGCCGTGGCTGGCTGCCGTGGCCGGTGAGGTGGGCGTCGCCAGCACCACCGGTTCCCCCACCGCCATCGCCGACGCCCTCGCCCTCTACACCCCCTGACCCCCTGACCCCGAGCCCCCTCCGGTCACCCCCGCCCGTCCGTGAGCAACGACCCGGTCGGCACCGGTGTTCACGCACGAAGGTCATGGGTCGGTGAGCAGCGGCCCGGTGGGCACCGGTGCACGCTCACGGATGGACGATGCGCGGGGCGTCAGGGGAGGCGAGGGGCGGGGTCGAGCGCGCCGGGTGCCAGGCCCATGTCGCGCTCGGCGTAGCGACGCTGCACCTCGGCCATGCGGGCACCGTCGACGGTGGGGCCGATCTGGCTGTGCAGCGCGTAGGCATCGCACAGTGCCACCAGCATCCACGCGGTGGCGTGGGGGTCGACACAGTGGAACACGCCCTGCGCATTGCCCCGCTCGATGACGGCGATGACCATGTCGAGCCACGCCTTGCTGACCTTCGCCGTGATGCTGCGCAGGGCCGGCGAGTGCGCGGCCTCGGCCCACGCCTCGAACCACATCCGGTATGCGTCTTCGCCGCCGCCGGGCCCGTACGGCTCGATGAGTTGCTGCAACTGGGCGATGGGATCGCGGTCGGCGGCCAGGAACTCCTCGGCCTCGGCGATCTCCTCCAGCGCCACCCGTTCGAAGGCGGCGGCGA
>JBIKLX010000100.1:0-11316 GCA_044359565.1 Ilumatobacteraceae bacterium | reverse complement strand
ACTGCGGGCGATGGTGACATCACCGGGTGGCACCACCGCCGCCGGACTGCGGGCCCTCGAGAGCGCAGGGGTGCGGGCCGCGATGCTCGATGCCGTGATGGCGGCCACCGCTCGCAGCCGCGAGCTTGGTCACTGAACGGACGCAAATGACATGAGTGTGATCTGCGGAAAGAATTTTCGCCCTTTTTCGACGTGACCCTTTTCTCGTTGCCCGGGCCATGCCTAATCTGCGGTCGGCGATACGACACCCGGTTCTCACGAGCCGGAGTCGCGCCCCGCAAGGGCTGCGCCGGACGGGTTGGTGCCATCGGGGGGTTGGCACCAACCCGTTCGCTCTTTTTCGCCACTGCTCGCCGGTAGCGTGCCCGCTCATGGGCCGGCGGTACGACACGGTGACGTTCCTCACCGATTACGGCACACGCGACGAATTCGTCGGTGTGGTGAAGGCGGTCATCCGCGACCTGGCGGCGCACGTGACGGTGCTCGACCTCACCCACGAGGTGCCCCCGTTCGACGTGCGCGCCGGCAGCCTGGTGCTGGCCCGTTCGGTCAGCTACCTGCCCGAGGGCATCGTGCTCGCTGTCGTCGACCCCGGCGTGGGCACGGCCCGTCGCGCCGTGGCAGTCGAGGTGGCGGGCGGCAACGGTGTGTTCATCGGCCCCGACAACGGCCTGCTCGCCTCGGCCGTGGCGCTGGCCGGCGGCGCCGAGCGCGCCGTGGTGCTCACCAACGCCGACTATCAGCTGCCTGCACCGGGTGCCACGTTCGCCGGCCGCGACATCTTCGCCCCGGCTGCGGCGCATCTGGCCAACGGTGTCGATCTCGCCGAACTGGGCGAGGCCATCGACCCCGCCCTGCTGCTGCCCGGTGTGGTGCCGCTCAGCCGGCTCGAGGCCGATGTGCTGCTGTGCGAGGTGCTGTGGGTCGACCACTTCGGCAACTGCCAGCTGAACGTCGGCCCCGACGAACTGGCCGAACTGGCCGGCGCCGACACCCGGGTGCGGGTCTCGGTGGGCGATCTGTCCGACCCCACCGTGCGCGTTGCGGCCGTGGCCGACGCCTTCGCCGAGGTACCCGGCGGTGCCGTGGGTCTGGTCGTCGACTCGTACGGCATGCTGGCCCTCGCGCTCGACCGCCGGTCGGCCGCCGAGGAACTGGGTATCGCTGCCGGCGATCAGGTGCGCATCACCTGTCTCGACCCAGGCGGTGCCGGCTCGGCCGTCGGTCCGGTCACCAGTCCGGTCGAACTCCGCCCCGGCCGCGGCCGCTGACCGGAACTCCGATTAGCCTCCACTCCGATGCGTCCTGCCACCACCCTCACCCTCGGTCTGCTGCTCGGCCTCATCCTCATTGCAGGCATCGTCGCCCTCGTGCGGCTCTGAGGTTCCACGGCACGGTCCCAGGCGACCTAGCATCGCCAGTCGGGGACCACTGTGAACTACGCGCATCTCATCGACGACCATCCGGGCGACCATGTGGCCATCATCAGCCGCGGTCGGCCCACCACCTACGCCGCGTTGCGCGACCAGGTGGCGCACGTGCGCGGCGGTCTGGTCGCGCTGGGCGTGCAGCCGGGTGATCGTGTCGGCCTGCTGTGCAGCAACGGGCGCTACTTCGTCGACACCTATCTGGCAGTGCTGGGCATCGGCGCCGTCGCCGTACCGCTGAACCCCACCAGCCCCGGACCCGAGATCCAACGCGAACTCGCCGTGGTCGACCCGGTCGTGGTGGTGGTGGATGCGGCCGCCAAGTCGGCGTGGTCGGAGGTCGATCACCAGGCGCTGCCGTCGTTGCGCACCGTGGTGAGCACCGAGGACGACATCGTCGGTGCCGCCTCGTTCAGTTCGCTGCTCGACGCCGGCCCGGTGCCCATCACCGAGGTCGAGGCCGACGCGCTGGCCGTGCTCATCTTCACCAGCGGTACCGCAGGGTCGCCACAGGCGGCGATGCTCAGCCACGGCAACCTGCTGGCCAACCTCGAGCAGAGCCGCTCGGTGGGGGTGCACATCGAGCCGACCGACGTGGTGTACGGCGTGCTGCCGATGTTCCACATCTTCGGCCTGAACGTGGTGCTCGGCCAGTCGTTGCTCGGCGGCGCCACGGTGGTGCTGGTGCAGCGGTTCGACCCGTCGACCGCCCTCGACACCATCCGCGACCGGGGGGTCACCGTGCTACCGGGTGCGCCTCCGCTGTGGGTGTCGTTCAGTGGGTTCACCGAGGCGCCGGCCGACAGTTTCGCCGGGGTGCGTTTGGCACTCACCGGTGCGGCACGCATGCCCGATGAGGCGATGCACCGCCTCGAGGAGCGGTTCGGTCTGGTGCTCGCCGAGGGCTACGGCCTCACCGAGGCGTCGCCGGTGGTCACCAGTTCGGCCGGGATGCCCGTGAAGTACGGCTCGGTGGGACGCGTGCTGTCGGGCATGGAGGTGCGTCTGGTCGACGAGTCGGGCGACGACACGCTGGAAGGCGATGCGGGTGAAGTGTGGGTGAAGGGCCCCAACGTGTTCCTGGGTTACTGGAACGAACCAGCACTCACGGCCCGCGTGCTCACGGCCGACGGGTGGTTGCGTACGGGCGACATCGCCACGGTCGACGCCGATGGCTACCTGTACCTCGTCGACCGGGCCAAGGACCTCATCATCGTCAGCGGGTTCAACGTGTACCCGGCCGAGGTGGAAGAGGTGCTGGCCGAGCACCCAGGAGTGGCCGAAGTGGGCGTGGTGGGCGTGCCGCACCCGCACACGGGCGAAGCGGTGAAGGCGTTTCTCGTGCCCGAGGACGGCGTGCACCTCGACGAGGAGCAACTCATCGGGTGGTGTACCGATCATCTGGCCCGCTACAAGTGCCCGAACAAGATCCTGTTCGTCGACCAACTGCCGCGCAACGTGAGCGGCAAACTGCTGCGCCGCTCGCTCGTCTGACCCCGGGTCGGTGAGCGGCGGCCGGCTGCTACCCGGTCCAGCCTCACGAACGGGGGTGTTCAGCCCGGGTCGGTGAGCGGCGGCCGGCTGCTACCCGGTCGAGGCTCACGAACGGGTGTGTGACGGGTCGTGCTGCGGCCGAATGTCACGTCCGACCGGCTTTGTGAACGTGTGCACGAATGCCTAACGTGGCGGCTGACTATGCCGAGCGAACGCCCCCGACGTCGCATCCCGGAAGCCACCGTTGCCCGCCTGCCGGTCTATTTGCGCATCCTGGGCGAACAGTCCGAGGCCCAGGTCGACCGCATCTCGTCCGACCGTCTGGCCGAACTGGCCGGCGTGAACGCGGCCAAGGTGCGCAAGGACCTGAGCTATCTCGGCAGCTACGGCACCCGCGGGGTGGGCTACGAGGTCGATTACCTGGTGTACCAGGTCCGCCGTGAACTGGGCCTCAACCATGACTGGCCCGTGGTCATCGTGGGTGCCGGCAACCTCGGTCAGGCCCTTGCCGGCTACGGCGGCTTCGGCGATCGCGGCTACCCGGTCGCGGGTGTGGTCGACGTCGACCCGGCAAAGATCGGCAGCGTCCTCGGTGGGGTGCGGGTGCGCCACATCGACGAGTTGGCGCACATCGTGCAGGCCCGACGGGTGAACATCGGCGTGGTGGCCACCCCGCCCGCTGCCGCCCAGGATGCGGCCGAGCGACTGGTGCGCGCCGGGGTGACCAGCATCCTCAACTTCGCGCCGGTGGTGCTGAGCGTGCCCCGATCGATCGAGGTGCGCAAGGTCGATCTGGCCGTCGAACTGCAGATCCTCAGCTACCACGAGCAGCGGCGTGCCGACGGCAACCTCCGCGCTGTCGGCGGCACTGGCACATCGCGACCGGCGAGCGCGTAAGGTTCGGTCCGTATGTCCATCGTGGTGATCGGCGTCAACCATCGCACCGGGCCCTTGTCGTTGCTCGAGCGCGTGTCGATCGACCCCACCGACCTGCCCAAGGCCATCGCCGGACTGGTGTCGCGCACCAACGTGCGTGAGGCCGTGGTGCTCAGCACCTGCAACCGCACCGAGGTGTACGCCGTCGCCGAGCGCTTCCACGGGGCCTACGCCGACATTCGCGACTTCTTCTGCGAACTCGGTGGACTGCAGCCCGACGACCTGCACCCGCACCTGTACAGCCAGCACGATGATGCGGCGGTGACCCATCTGTTCGAGGTCACCTCCGGTATCGGCTCGGCGGTGCTGGGCGAGACCGAGATCGTCGGTCAGGTGCGTGCCGCGTGGGACATCGCCCAGGCCGAGGGCGGCGCGAAGAGCACGCTCAACCTCCTGTTCCGCCATGCGCTCGAGACCGGCAAGCGCGCCCGCACCGAGACGGCCATCAGCCGGTCGACGGCGTCGGTCAGCCATGCCGCGGTCGAGATGGCTCACGAGCACCTCGGCAGCCTCGACGGCCGCCGCGTGCTGGTGCTCGGCGCCGGCGAGATGGGTGAAGGCGTGGCCGTGGCGCTGGTGGGCGCCGGCGCCACCGACATCACCGTCACCAACCGAACCCACGAGCGAGCCGAGCAGTTGGCCCGGCGCGTGGGTGGCACCGTGGTGCCGTTCGACCAGTACCACCGCACCCTCGCCGATGCCGATGTGCTGCTCACCTGCAGCCGAGCCGGCACGGTGGTGGTGGGCGCCGATCTGCTCGCCGAGGCACGCCGTGGCGCCACCGCACCGTTGCTCATCGTCGACATTGCCGTGCCCCGCAACGTCGACAGCGCGTCGTCGGCACTGCCGGGCGTCACGCTGCTCGATCTCGACGACCTGCGCGAGTGGGCCGCACGCGGACTGGCCCTGCGCGCCCACGAGGTCGACCATGTGCGCGTCATCGTCGGCGAAGAGGTCGAGCGCTTCGGTGTCGACGCGGTGGCTCGTCAGGCCGCCCCGCTGGTGGCCGGTCTGCACGAGCACGCCGAGCACATCCGCCAGGCCGAGCTCGAGCGATTCGCCAGCCGCCTCGCCTCGCTCGACCCCACGCAGCGCGCCGCGGTCGAGGCGCTCACCAAGGGCATCGTCGCCAAGTTGCTGCACCAGCCGTCGGTGCGCCTGAAAGACGATGCGGGTACCCCGCAGGGCGAGCGCAACGCCGCTGCGGTGCGCGACCTGTTCGACCTGCACTGAGTCGCGCCGTGAACGAGTCGTCGAACGCGATCGTGCGCATCGCCACCCGCAGCAGCCTCCAGGCGCGCACCCAGGCCCAGGCCGTGGCCGATGCGCTCGTGGCCGCGTCGCCGGGCACGAGCGTGGAGTTGGTGTTCGTCGAGACGACGGGCGACCAGCGTCAAGACGTGCCGCTGCACACCATCGGCGGGCAGGGCGTGTTCGTGAAAGAGGTGCAGCGCGCGGTGCTCGACGGACGCGCCGACCTGGCGGCGCATTCGGCCAAGGACCTGCCGTCGGCACCGGCCGACGGGCTCACCATCGGTGCGTTCTGCGCCCGGCGCAACCCGGCCGACGCGCTGGTGGGTGCCCGGCTCGCCGACCTGGCGCCAGGCGCCACGGTGGCCACCGGCTCGGTGCGCCGTCGCGCCCAACTGGCAGCTGTGCGACCCGATCTGGTCTTCGCCGAACTGCGCGGCAACATCCAGACCCGACTCGGAAAGGTGCCCGACGACGGCGCCATCGTGATGGCTGTGGCGGCGCTCGAGATCGTCGGCCTCACCGACCGCATCGCCGAGACGCTCGACCCGGCGGCGTTCGTACCTGCCATCGGCCAGGGGTGTGTGGCGGTCGAGTGTCGAAGCGACGACGCTGCGATGCATGCGCTGCTGGCGGCGGTCGACGACGAGCCGACTCGGCGAGCGGTGACGGTGGAGCGAGCATTCCTGGCCACCCTCGGTACCGGGTGCTCACTGCCGGTGGGCGCGTGGTGCGACGGCACCACGCTGCACGCGTTCCTGGGCGGGGTCGATACCGCCGTGCGTCGCACGCTGGCCGTACCCGACGGCTCGGCCGCCATCGATGCGGCGGCCCGACTGGCCGCTGTCATGCGCGCCGAGGCGGGCGATGACTGACCACCCTTCGCTCAGCCCGCTAGCGGGGCGCACGGTGGTGGTCACCCGACCGGTCGAGGGTGCATCGGAACTTGCCGAGTTGCTGGAGGCTGCCGGTGCCGCCACCGTGGTGATGCCACTGATCGAGATCGTCGACGTGGCCACTGCCGACGAGGTGGCAGCCGCGATCGATCGTCTGTCCGACGGCGACTGGGTGGTGGTGGCCTCGGCGCATGCGGCCCGCCGCGTCGCCGGCCCACTGACCCGCCGCTGCGCCGAGCCCGACGGTGCCGGGTTGCGCGTGGCCGCGGTGGGTGCCACCACGGCGTCGGCGCTGGGCCGCACCGACCTGGTGGCCGAACGCCAGAGCGCCGACGGGCTGCTCGCCGGGTTCCCTGCAGCGCCTGTACCCACAGCAGGCGGGCACACACCCCGGGCCCTCGTCGCCCAGGCCCGCGACGGTGCACCCACCCTCACCTCTGGCCTGGCGAGCCGCGGCTGGAGCGTCGAGCGGCTCGACACGCACGTGTCGCGGCCGGTCCGTCCGAGCGTCGCGCAGCAACTCGCGGTGCTGCGCGCCGACGCCGTGGCCTTCACCAGCGGCTCGCAGGCCAGGGCCTGGGCCGCTGCGATGGGTGACGCAGCGCCACCTGTGGTGGTGGCCATCGGACCGCAGACAGCCCGCGACGTGGAGGATTCCGGTCTCAAGGTTTCCTCTGTGGCCACCGATCATTCACTGTCAGGTGTCGTATCCGCCATCATCCGTGCATTTGCAGCGGCCTAGCCTGACTGTCTTCAGGATCGAGTTCAGCATGCGTACACCTCACCACCGTCGGCGGTGGCTCCTGTCAGCAGGGGTCGTCGCAGTAGCGGCCGGCGTGGGCACACTCGCCCAGGCCGCACTGGTGTCGCGCGCCGCCGAGGGTGATGGTGCTTCGACCGCCCCCGCCGCCACCGCCGAGGTGCACGGTGCACACCCGACCGTGTCCGACGACGGCCGTTGGGTGGTGTACGAAGGTTTGCCGGTCGATGACACCGTCGGTGCCAACGGGGTGCCGCGCATGAGCACGGTGTACCTGCGCGACCGCACGCCCGGCCCCGACGACCTGGCGGTCGTCGAACTCACCGCTGCTTCCGACGACATCCGCAGTGGCGACAGCGTGCGGCCGGTCATCAGCGGTGACGGCTGTGCGGTGGTTGTCGTCACCGAGCTGGCCTACGACCTGTTCCGCGACGACGACGCGGGTTCGCGCTGGGACGTCTACCGCCTTGTGCTGCCCCATTGTGGTGGCACACCCGGCGACTGGGAGCTGGTGTCGACCGTTACCACCGATACCGACGGCACTACGGCCTCCGACAGTGTGGTGCCCACCGAGACGCCTGCAGTCTCCGCCGCCGGTTCGCTCGTGGCCTACACCCATCTGTCACCCGCGGCGAAGAGCAGTCTGCTGCAGGTGAGCGTGGTCGACCTCGCCGTTCCGCTGGGCGAGGAAGGCCGCACCACCACGGTGGCCGGTACCCCGCCGGTCGCTCCCACCGCCGACGACGTCAGCTACGTCGGCCAGCGGCACCCCGACGTGTCGGGCAACGGTCGCTACGTGGTGTTCGCCTCCGATGCTCGCTCCGATCGCCTGGTGGCCGACTGGGTGGACGGTCCGGCCGATGGCGGTCCCGCCCTCAGCCAGGTGTACGTGTGGGACCGCGAGAACACCGATCCGGCTGCTGCCGTCACCCTGGTGTCGACGGCCTCATTCGGTGCTGCCGCCACGCCCGCCGCCGGTGGGGCCCACAGTCCGGTCATCTCCGCATCCGGCCGTTACATAGCGTTCGAGTCACCCTCGGCCGACCTGGCCGGCGGTGCCGAGTTGCCCCTGTGTACCCCCACCTGCCCTGCGCAGATCTATCGCTTCGACCAACTCGACGGCGTGCTGGCACTTGTCAGCCGGGTGCCCGGCGACGTCGGCGAGTCGGCCGGCCCAGCGACGCCTGTGGTGGCCGCCGACGCCGGTGGCAGTCAGGCCGCCATCTCGGCCGACGGTACCCAGGTTGCCTTCGTCACCCGCTCGCGCACGTTGTCCGCCACGACCTCGGATGCAGGCGTCGAACCCGATGACGGCGATGTGGTGGTGGCCGCTGTCGACCTCGGCACGATGCGCCGCATCTCAACCGCCGCCGACGGGGTCACCCCGCTCGATGCGGTGAACGCACACCCCGACCTCTCCGGGTCGGGCCATGTGGTGGTGTTCGACACCCTCGTCGGCGCCGACCTGCCAACCGACCGGATCCTGTCGGGCAGCGCCGTTGTCGGCGGCCGTGTGGTGGCGCTGGTCGAGCGTCCGGCCGACTTGTTGGCAGCCTCGCTCGACGTGGGCACCGTGCTGGTGGGCTTGGCCGGTCCCGAGTGGTACGTGGCCGTGCGCAACAACGGGCCGTCGACGTTCCTGCCGGCCACCGTCACCTCGTCGAACCCGCAGTTCGCGGCCAGTGGCGGTACCTGTGCGCTGCAGGTACCGGTCATCCCCGGCGAGTCGTGCACCGTGCACGTCATCCTCACCCCGACCGCGCCCGGCCCGGTCACCGGCACCATCACGGTGTCGGAAGCCGTGGTGGGTGGCTCGAGCATCACCGTCGACATGGCCGGCGCGGGCGGCACGCCCGATCTGCGGGCCACTCCCGCAGGTGCCGACTTCACCACTGCCGTCGTGGGCACGGCCGCGCCCACCATTGCATTCGACGTCGAGAACGTCGGCTTCCAGCCGGTCACCATCACCTCGCTCACGTTCGGCGGCCGCAACGCCGGCGACTTCTCGGTGGCCAGCACCAGCTGCCCCGGCAGCGTGGTGAACCCGATGACGTCGTGTTCGGTCGAGGTGGCCTTCACCCCCACCGATGCCGGCTACCGCTCTGCCACCCTGCTGGTCGGCGCCGACGCTGGTCAGTACACCAGCGTGTTACTCACCGGGACGGGTCGCCGCGACACCAAGCTCGACGTCAGCGACACACGCATCCGCGCCGGCGAGCCGGTGGGCGTGGGCGGCACGGGCTTCCCAGCGGGTGCCACCATCACCGTGGGGTGGGCCGATGGCAAGGGCGAGGTGGTCGCCGTATTGGCTGATGCCTCGGGGTCGTTCCTCGTGGTGTTGCCGACGCGGCCGAGCGAGCGCGGCGGCGAGCGCACCGTCGTGGCGCAGGTGGGCGATCTGTCTGCCCGTGCCGATGTCGAGGTGTTGCGCCGCAGCAGTGGTTCGCCCACCGGCCTTCCCGCCGGAAGTTGATGTCGCGACGGCGCGAGTGTCGCAGCGACAGGGGGCTCAGACGCCGACGTCGTCGGTGGCGATGAGGCGCCCGATCACCGTGGCCGAAGGCGAACACGTCTCGGCCCCCGCCCGACCGATGGCGCCACAGGTGACCTCGAAGGTGATGGTGTCGCCACCGTTCAGCTGCACCGGGTCGACGAACCCCTGATTGGCATCGATTCCATCGAGGTTGGCGAGGTCGTACTCGAAGCGGAGGGCACCCAGGCGCAGGGTGGCCGAACCCTCGTCGCCGTAGGGGTTCTGCACGATGTACTGGGTGATGAGCAGCGTCGACCCGTCGGGCACGGTGTAGGTCTGTGTCGACTGCTCGGAGAGCTTGGCGCCCGAGGGCAGGCTGCTGCTGAACGGCTCGCCGCCTGGGCCGGTGGGCGGGATGGTGGGCGGTACGGAGGTGGGCACCACGCTGATCGGGGTGGCCGGCGAGACGGTGGTGGCCGTGGAGCCGGGCATGTCGGCCACCGCGCGCTCGGCGGCGCGACGGATCTCGGGCGTGATGACCGCGAACCACAGCCCGGCCAGGGCGCCACCGAGCAGGGCGACACCGGCCACCCGTGACCAGAGGCGTTCGGGCAGCACCGGGGCCTGCACGAACGTGGCGGCGGCGCTGACCGTGGGCGTCCCCTGCTGGTCGACCTCGATGGCGAACGGGATGGACCGCGCCCGGCGCTCCCACTGATGGCGCCGGGCCCGCACTCGCAGGCGCACCAGCGTGCTGCCGCCGGGTTCGATACCTGCGGCGGGCGGGTCGAAGTCGCCGTCGAGCCGGCTGGTGGGCTCGGAGAGGTGCATGCGGCAACTGGCCTGCACGTTGCCGAGATTCTCGATCATGGCCTCGAAGGTGGCGCGCCGGCGGGTACGCACGGCGGGCTGCAGCATCGTGACGCGCCGCTCGACGGTAGGCCCGATGTGCAGCGTGGTCTCGGTGCTCACCACGTCGTCGGGCTGCGACTGCGGCACGATGCGGACTCCCAGTGCCGTGGGGCCGGCGGTGGTGCTGGGCAGCCGAGGCGCCATCACCTCCACATCCACCGACTCGCTCGACCCGCCGAACAGGGTGATGTAGGCCGGCCGGATGGAGGTCCAGGCAGCTGCCATTCCGGTGGGGGTAAGGACGAAGCTCTCGGTGCTTTCGCCGAGGTTGGTGACCAGGATGGCCAAGGTGAGCCGCGTGCCGGGTTCGACCACCGCCTCGCTGATGTTGAACGTTCCCTGCACCGCCACGAGAGGAACGCTAGCGGTGGACCGGACGCCGAATGGCGCGAGGTCGGTGTCGTTCATCATCGGTGCACGATTCGGTCGCGGCCGGTCTGCTTGGCCTCGCGCAGGGCATGATCGGCTTGCACCAGCACACGGTCGGCATCGCGGGTGCCTGCCACGGTGACGGCACCGATCGATGCCGTCACCCGCACGGTGTCGGGGAGGTGACGCCAGCGGCGCGCGCTGATGAGTTGCCGTAGTCGCTGCAGCACCAGCCGCGAGTCGCCGCGCGAGGTCTCGCACAGCACCACCACGAACTCGTCGCCACCGATCCGCACGACCGCGTCGCCGCGGCGGCACACCCGTTGCAGCACGGTGCTCAACTCGCGCAGGAGATGGTCGCCGGCGTCGTGGCCGTGGGCATCGTTCACCGGCTTGAACCCATCCAGATCGAGCAGTGCCACGCACACGGGGGCGCGGTTCGTCATCACCTCCGGCAACCAGCGGCTGAGGAACCGCCGGTTGGGCAGGCCGGTGAGCGGATCGGTCTCGCTGCGTTCCTCGGCGAGGCGCAGGTTCACGCTCACGCGCACGTGCTCCCAGCGGGCCGCCCGCTCGTGGGCCAGCGCCACGCGCAGTCGTTCGGAGCCGAGCGTGAGCACAGCCCGGGCGAGGTCGTAGTCGCCGCGCTGCCAGAGCACGTCGACGGCACGAGGAGCCACAGCGAGGAGGTAGGTCTCGAGGCCGATGGCGCGGGCTCGTTCGGTGAGCGCGGTCATCTCGGCGATGTCGAACGACTTGCCACCGAGTTGCCAGGCCGCAAGTGCACCGCCGAGGAAG
>JBIKLX010000284.1:0-3103 GCA_044359565.1 Ilumatobacteraceae bacterium | reverse complement strand
CAGTTCACCGACGACTGGGACCAGGTGGCGTTCGACCCGAACGGCCACACCGAGCCGCTCGAGCACTTCGAACCGCTCGTGCGCGAAGTGTTCGCCAAGCCCCGCTACTGAGTCACAGCAGTCGCACCAGGGCGGTGGCGCCCACCAGCACGATCAGCGCCCGCAACAGCCGCGGGTCGAGCCGTCGCCCCACCCGAGCACCGATCTGCCCGCCGATGGTCGAGCCCACGGCGATGATGGCGACGACCGCCCAGTCGATATGCGTCGATGCGATGAACACCACCGAGGCCACGGCGTTCACGGTCATCGCCAGCACGTTCTTGCACCCGTTCAGCCGCTGCAGATCGTCGTCGAGGAAGATGCCGAGCGTGGCGATGAGGATGATGCCCTGCGCTGCGCCGAAGTAACCGCCGTACACGCCGATGGCGCCGACCAGACCCACCAGGGGCAGGGTGACGTCGCGATGGCCGTGGCCCCCGGCCCGACGCCGTTCGGCCAGACGGCGGCTCACCACCGGTTGGAGGATCACCAGCAGCAAGGCGAGGGCGATGAGCACCACCACCACTCGCTGGAACACCGTGCTCGGTAGGGCGAGCAGCAACGTCGCGCCGATGAGTCCGCCCACGAACGAGGCAGGGGCCAGCCGCTTCAGCCGCGGCCGCTGGCCCACCAGTTCGCGGCGGTAGCCGTAGACGCCCGACATCGAGCCGGGCACCAGGCCGATGTTGTTCGACACGTTCGCGACGAGCGGCGGATAGCCGAGTGCGACGAGGGTGGGGAATGTGATCAGCGACCCCGATCCGACAACGGTGTTGATCGTTCCTGCGGCCGTACCGGCGGCGAAGATGGCGAGGAAGTCGGCGGGTGACATGACCCGGCAATCGTTGCAGGTCAGCCGAGCGCGGAACGCACCGCCTCGGTGAGCACTCCGTCGAGGCGGGCCGCACCGCGGAGCGTGAGGTGGTGCCAGTCGCGGTAGATCCACTGCTCGTCGGAGTCACGCTGCGAACACACCTGCGTGCTGCACAGCAGCGGCCAGGTGGCCACCGCCGTGGCCCCTGCAGGCGACGCCATTGCGATGAGTGCCGAGTCGAGCGGCGCGGTGTCGGCCAGGAAGTCGTCGACCCGCTGCGCCCGTGGATGGGCGACGGGGCGCACCAGCGCCACTCGCTCGATCTGCGACCCCGGGTAGGTGGGCACACCCTCCACCAGCACGATCCGTGCACCGAGGGCTTCTGCCGCGATGACGACCCTGCGCTCACCCTCCACGAAGGCAGCACGGGCTGCTTCGTCGGTGCGGGCCACGGTGCCGTCGGGCCCGCTGATGTCGCCCGGTTCGGCGTAGGCGCGCGAGGTGTGGATCATCAGCACCTCGGGTCGAGCGGTCTCCATCCAGGCGATGACGTCGTCGACCCAACGGGTGCACGATCCGTCGTCGGCCTTGGTCGATCCCAGCAGGACCGGGCAACTGCCGCGCGTCCACACGGCGAAGTCGGCTCCGTTCGCCTGGGTCGCCCGCATCGCTGCGTCGGAGAGGGCGCCCGCGTGCGAGTCGCCGATCAACAGCACCGTGCCCGCATCACCTCCCGGGTATATGCACGGCGCTGCACGCACCGCCGAGTTGCACGCGTCGGCATCGGCACGGGTGGGGGTCTGCGCCGCCACCGCCACCTGCATGTCGCCGTTGCCCCACCCGCGGTCGCCGGCAGCGCTGACCGCCAGGCCGAGGCCTGCGGGCACGATCAGGCACACGGCCGCCACCACGAGGGCTTTTCGCCCGACGATGGTGCGGTCGTAGCGGAAGCGGTCTTCCACGAACACACGGGTGACCACCGCTACGCCCAGCGCGAGTACTGCGGCGATCGGCCACAGCCATTCGCGATCCGGCCAGGTGTAGGCAACCAGCACGATGGCCGGCCAGTGCCACAGGTACCAGCCGTACGAATGGTCGCCGAGCCAGACGAGCGGAGCGGGTGACCACCGGTCACCCCATTCCGGCAGAGCCGTACCCGCGGCGATCACCGCGCCAGTTCCCAGCACCGGGACTGCGGCCCAGATGCCCGGATAGGCCATGGTGTCGTCGAACGCGAAGGCGGCGACCGCCATCAGCGCGATACCTACCGCCGCAGCGCCGATGAGACTTCGCCGGAAGCGCACGCCGGCCAGGCCGAGCCACGGCACGGCGAGCACCAGCAGACCGCCCACCCCGAATTCCCACAGGCGGGTGAGCGGGCCGTAGAAGGCGAACCGCTCGGGAAGCGGGATGGTCGCCGGGCCGAGGCCGTACGACCACACGATCGACATCCCCAGCGAGACCACCGACACCACGGCCAAGCCGACCGTCAGTGCCCGACGGGGCGACGCCGACCGACGACCGACCCACCACAAGACCATCACCAGCAGAGGCAGCAGCAGATACGTCTGCTCCTCCACCGCCAGCGACCACGTGTGCAGGAAGGGATTCGTCGACGACGGCGTGAAGTACTCGTCGCCGAAGGCGTAGAGGTAGCCGTTGGCGCTGAACAGCGATGCAGCCGTGGCGGTCTTCGCAGCCTGTTGCTGCGAGCCTGCGGGCGACAGCAACAGGGCCGAACCGATCAGGCCCACGACGAGCGACACACCGAGCAGGGGGAAGATGCGGCGGGCACGCCGCGCCCAGAAGTCGCGCAGCAGCACCCGATCGGTCGTACCCACCTCGCGCACCAGCAGGTTGGTGATCACGAATCCCGACACGACGAAGAACATGTCGACACCCAGGTAGCCGCCCGGCGTGCCCACGCCGGCGTGGAACAGAACCACCACCAGCACAGCCACGCCACGCAGTGCCTGGATGTCGCGCCGGTGACCTGTCGGGCGGGTGTCGACTCGGACGGATTCGCGTTCGTGCAGGAGGATCGCCACCTGACGACCGTACGGTGACGATTCCTGACCCTCCAGGTGCCGAACGGCTACGCCGCAGGGCCGCTCGTCACATGGAGGCACTCACCATCATCCGTGTCACACCCCTCTGCTTGGCTGTGCGCATGGCAACCGACGTGATCACAGCGGTGGAGGTGTTGGGCGCGGCCGATGTGGCGTGCGCCGACCCTGCTGCGTGCGCAGT
>JBIKLX010000099.1:0-11359 GCA_044359565.1 Ilumatobacteraceae bacterium | reverse complement strand
GGGCCGCTACGAGCTCGAGGTCGAACGAGACCGGCTCGCCGGAACGCTCGATCAGATCAAACCGCTCGCGATCGCGTAGAGCCGTGATCCGGCGGTAGGTGGCAGTGCCGATCGAACTCAGCGGTGCACTGCGGCGTCAACCGCATAGCGTGCTCGGTCGACGGCCGACCTGTCGGTAAGGCGCTACACCGGTTGTCCGCGTCCAACGCGGTTCAAGAAGGGCAGGAAGTAGACCCGGGTGGCGCGCCGTCCATCTCACGACCTCTGCTGTCACTCGTGCTGATACACCGGGCCACCGCTCCGACATCATCCCGGCGGTAGGTGGCACCCTCCACATGTCAGCGGAGTTGCGCGCCTCTGCTGGCTCGCGACAGGAAGTCGTACTCGCGAAAGGGGTGCCGGCTGCGATCATCGTGGGATGTCGAGAGCGGGTGCTCGTGTGCCGTGGGTCGATGTCCCGGGTGAGGTTCAGCGTGCTGTCGAGGAGGCCGTCGGCTCCGCCGTAATGACGCACGACAACCTCGTCGGTGGCTTCTCGCCTGGGCCCGCGGGGCCGGCGCGTCTGACGGACGGACGGAGCGTCTTCATCAAGGCGTGCGGAGACGAACTCAACCCGGTCACCCCGTGGATGCATCGGCGCGAGGTCCAAGTGCTCGAGCGTCTTCCATCGAATGTGCCGGCGGCGAGGTTGCTCGCGTCGGTCGACACTGGCTCGTGGGTCGTCATCGTGACTGAACTGCTACCGGGCCGCACCCCGGTGGTCCCGCTGACGCTCGCGTCGATCGATGCGGTGCTGGAACTCGTGGTCGGCCTTGCGCGCGCCGAGGACGATGCTGGATTCGATTGGCTCGATCCGGTGGGGCACCACGAACTCGAACGCTCGACTCGATGGGCGTGGCGCAAGATCGCCGACGAGGGTTTCGGGGACCGACTCGACGGCTGGGCCCGTTTGAACCTGGAGCGCCTGATCGATCTCGAGCACGACTGGATCGAGGCCGCACACGGAACGGCACTGCTTCACCGGGATCTGCGTACGGACAACATCGTCATCACGCCTGACGGTGCGTTCGCCGTCGACTGGCCTACGGCGAGTAGGGGTGCCGAATGGATCGACCTTGTGGGTCTCCTGCCGTCGCTTCATCTTGACGGCGGGCCGGATCCGGTCGAGGTCTTCGGCGCACATCCGCTCGGCCGGAATGCGGATCCCGACGCGGTCAACACCTACCTCGCTGCACTCGCTGGCTACTTCGTGCGCCAATCGCTGCTACCACCACCGCCAGGCATCAACGGCGTCCGGGTCTTCCAGCGACGCCAAGGTGAGATCGCGTGCAACTGGCTCCAGCAGCGACTCACGTGACGCGATGCTCGACACGTTGCGATCGTCGCTCGTGGCCGGACGGACCTCGACGACGCGTCCTGACCACCTGCCTGCCGTAGGTGGCACTTACGGCCGGGCTTCACCGACCAGATCTTTCGACCTCGGATTGGAGCACGGCCCGATGGTCGAGCATCCATGCTGCGCTTCGGGCGCGCCACGTGACCGCCCACAGGAGGGGAAAGCCGTTGGGTGACGGACTGGCGGTCTCAGGGCCGATTTGTGATGAGATCGCCTCGTCGCGGGCGGAGCGGATCGCGAACTCGATCATCTTGTCGACGAACCCTTTGCGATCGGCCTTGGCGAGGCCGTAGCCGTCGAGGATGATCGCTGCGTGCCGTGCCCGATCGACCGGTGGAGCGAGCTGGTTGAGGACTGCGACGTCGTCGTCGTGGAGGTGGGCGTTGAGCCAGACAACCTGAGCGAGTTCCCAGAGTGCATCGACCGGGCCGGCGTTGTCCCAGTCGATGAACGCCACCGAGAGGTCGTCATTGGCGATGATGTTCCACGGCCCAAGGTCGCCGTGGCCGATCACCGCCATGGAGCCGGGCAGGGAGCGGGCGAACCAAGGCCGCCAAGAGGGCCGCTCCGGCGCGAACTGCGAGGCGATGCGGTGAAGGTTTGCGACGTGACGGCCGATCTGCCAGAGCGATTCCGCTGTCCAAGCGAGTGGGTGCGGGCTGACGCCCTCGATGAACGACAGCTGCTCTCGACCATCCGGAGCGAACCCGCCGTCGACGGGCCGTGGGGCGGCGTCGAAGCCTTCGTCTGCGAGGTGCTGAAGCAGTTCGATCACGGTCGTTGACTGTGGGCCTGCCTGCCGAAACACAACATCGCCTCGGCGGCTCACGTCGGTCTGCCAGCCGCCGTGCAGGGGTTCTTCGTCCGTGTTCACTGCGACACGCTGACACACCTCACCCGAGATCGGTCCGCGAGTTTCAAGCCGATCCATTGCCATGGCCCGGCGCAACGAGAGCCGTTCGTGGGCGGCACTTCACCGCCGATCACCGACCCGAGCAACCATCAGCGATTGGGGATACCAAGGTCGCAACTCGCCCCGCCGTGGCATCGGTAAGCACGTACTGTCGTCGGCGTGGACTCGTTACGACAGGCGACGCTCATCGTCATGGTCGGACTGCCGGCGTGCGGAAAGACAACGCTCGCTCGCCGGCTTCAGGCCGAGCGTGGCGCGTTGCGGTTGACTCCCGACGAGTGGATGAAACCGTTGTTCGACGATTCCGAAGCCGACGGCAAGCGGGACGTGCTGGAAGGCCGCTTCGTGTGGCTCGCGTTGGATGCGCTTCGGGCCGGTGTCGACGTCGTCCTCGACTTCGGAGTCTGGAGCCGCAACGAGCGGTCGGCTCTGCGAGCCCTGGCGGCTGACGCGGGTGCGCGGTCCGAGCTCGTCTATCTCGCCGTAGCGATCGACGAGCAGCTCGACCGGATCCGAAGCCGCAACGAGCTCGATCCGTCGAACAGCTTCGACATCAGCGAGTCCGACCTCCGACACTTCGCCACATTCTTCGAAGAGCCCGACAACGACGAGCTCGAAGGTACGGCCATTCCGGCTCCGCCGGCCAGCTCGAGCTCCTGGCGCGAATGGGCGTCGGAACGCTGGCCGACGTCATCGGGCTGAGCACCAAGCGCGCTCCGAGCGCACGCGCCCTCGGCTACGACCCGGCGGTAGGGGGCAGTTCAGGAGCGCAGGGTGGATGTCGCATGCTTCTCGCTGCGCGGGTGATGGGACGGTCATCTTCGGAAACCTCCCTCGGAGTTGATGGTCTGGCCTGTGATCCAGGCTCCGTCGTCGCTTGCGAGAAACCGGACGAGGGAAGCCACGTCGGATGGCTGTCCCCAGCGTTTCGCGGGGAACATCGCGGCGGCGTGTGCATGATCTTCAGCGTCTGCGTATCCGGTGTCGACCGGGCCGGGGTTGACGCAGTTGACCGTGATGCCTTCATCTATCAGGCCGTCCGACAGTGTCGCCGTCATCTGCTGGATTGCGCCCTTCGAAACGATGTACGGCAACTCGTTCGGCATGGGCCCGAGATGCTGTCCGCTGGTGAACGTGATCAGTCGCCCGCCGGGTCGAGTCGAGTCTCGATACTGCTGGAGCGCTTTGGCCAGGAGAACAGTTCCTCGAGCATTGACCGCCCAGCTCGCATCGAGTTCGGCAACCGTGACATCGCGTAGCGATTGGCTGGACGATCGGGCGTGGCACGCAACCACGATGTCGAGCGCTCCGAACCGCTCGACAGCAAGGCTTGCCAACGAATCGGGGGTATCGGGATCGGCCAGGTCGGCCTCGACGTAGTGAAAGCGACCGTCGGCTTCGGGGAGGTCTGCGGTCACGAAGTCGATGGTCGCTCGGGCTCGGCCGGCGTCAGCGCCCCACGGCTGGTCGGCATCGTGCAGATGCCAGCCCGTTGCGAGCACTGAAGCGCCGTCGAGCAGCATTTGACGAGCGATCGTGGCAGCGATCCCGACTCGGCGCGACACCCCGGTGACGATTGCGACGCGACCTGCGAGTGGTGCAAGCGGGAGCATGGAAACGGATGGCGGAACAGGCATGACGAACGAACTCCTTGAGGTAGCGGGCTACGAGCAGGATGGGGCGTTCGGTCACAGGCGCAAGACCGCTCACGATAGACGAGCGCCACTCGCGCTGCGATGGATTCACGTCGGGCCAAATCGTTCCCGCAGGTGCCGGCGAGAGGCGCGTCAGCATCCCGGCGTCTAGGGACGGGCCGATGCGGCAAGCTGGGAACATGATCACCTCTTCCCAGGTCGCCGACTTCCTGTCCGAGGACTTGCGGATGGCACAAGTGGCGGCGGTGTCGAAGTCTGGCGTTCCTGTCCTCGGCAGCCTGTGGTTCGTGTTCGATAGCGATCGCTTCTGGTTCAGCAGTCACCCATCGAGCCCGCTCGCCGCCGCAGCAGCACGTGCTGCTGACCTCGCAGTGCTGATCGATCAGTTCGACCCTCCGGATCGCATTCGACAGGTCCGCGTGCGCGGTCCTGGGCGAGTCGAGACCCACTACCCCGAACGAGTCCAGCAGATCTACGAGCGCTACCTCGGTCGCGACGTCAGCGTGTGGCCCGACTTCTTTTGCGAGCGAGTCACCGACGACACATGGACGCTCTGGTCGGTGTCGCCGATACAGGGCACCGCAACGATCAATCCCAACTTTCGTGAGCAGTCGACCCGGTGGGCTTGTTTCGCCGACAGCCCGTTCGCAGCGCTCTGACGGGAACTGCAACACAGCAGCAGAAGTTCATGCCCGATCTGCCTCGTTCTGCCGCTGGACAACGGGTTCCACTTTGGGCGTTCGACGCTACGTGTTTGGCCGTCTGAACGGTTTCGATCACCCAATGCGTCGGCAGAGCAGGTGGCTGATGCCACTTGCGACGAGATCGCCGCGCTCGTTCCAGACCTGCTGGTGGCTGCCGATCAAGCCGTCGCGCCCGACGGGGCTGGTCCCCTGGAGGAGGCACCATTCGTCGGTGGGGTCGAGGTGGTGGAACTCGCAGGAGATATCGATGCTGGGCGCGACCCACTCCTCGGTGCGATGGCGACGGCCGATCGCGGGCCAGCCTCCGAGATCGACAAGGAGTAGGAGGCGTGCTGCTTGTTCCCATTCGTCTGCGGCGGGCGGCGAGGCGAAGCGCAACCACTCATCATACTGTGTCCGCGCGAGCTGGCGTTGTTCCCACGCCTCCGCCCCGAGCCAGCTGGTTGGACGTTGCTCGAAGTTCTGCCAGAACGCGTATCGACTCGGCGTTGCATCGGGGTCGGCCGCCATCCGCTCGGAAATGGTCGGGAGCTCCTGCCAGGGCGGTACGGATGGCATCGGAGCATCGCCGTGCTCGAGTCCTTCAATGCCCATGTCGACGGCCCAGACCATCGCGGCGAGAATGGCCTTGCCGAGCTGGTCGATTCGAATGTGCACGCTGGTGGCCTGCCGGGTGGCCCGCTGCACGGTCGTGGTCACCTCGATCGGCGAGTCGAACGAGGCGACACCGAGAAAGTGCACGGTGGCGTTCGCCGGCCGTGCGCGCCCCGACGCGTGGCGGGCAGCGCCGAGCGCGAACGCAGCCATGTAGCCGCCGTTCGGGCCCCAGATTTCCCAGTCGCGTGACAGCGTCGCCGTGAAGGTGTCGTCGGCCGATCGTGTGAGCGCGGTGTCGACAGCCAGATTCGCCATGCCTTGTGACCGTAGTGCCCCCTCGCGTTGTGACGGGGTCGGCGATCGAGATCTCAGGGGGTCATCACGGCGTCGGGTACCCATCCGAGTGTGTCGTCGACGTTGCGTCGTTCGGCGGGGTCGACGCTGCGGGTGGTCGCGTCGGCGTTGGCGTCGGTGTAGTCGATGTTCACCACGACGGATCGGCGAAGAGCCTCCTCAAGGGTTCGTCGGGCACGTTTGGGAACCGATGGCTGGTGACGCACTCTCCGACACACTGCTGTCGCAGCCCTTGCGTATTCTCCAGGAACGAGCACAACGGCTGAACCTGGGAGACATACGCGATGACTGTGAAGCTGGGCTACACGATCCTCTACGTCGACGACGTCCGATCCACCCTCGACTTCTACCAATCAGCATTCGGACTCTCCGAGCGCTTCGTGACCCCAGAAGGCGACTACGGCGAACTCGACACCGGGGAAACCACGCTCGCGTTCGCGTCGAACTCTCTGGGCGAGGCCAATCTGTCCGCCGCCGGCGGATTGGCCCGCCTCGACCCGAACGGCCCCCCACCTGGCGTCTCGATCACCCTTGTCGCTGAAGACGTGGCCGCCACCGCCAAGAGCGCAGTCGCGGCGGGGGCTCGCCTCTACGTCGACCCGATCGACAAACCATGGGGCCAGACCGTTGCCTACGTGATCGACCCGAACGGCGCGCTGATCGAGGTCGCCACCGCCGTTTCGCCATGACGACTCGGACAGTTACCCAGATCGCCCGCTGGTGCTTACAACAGTGCTCAGCAACCAAGGACAACACGTTCGGTCCTGAGACCGACGCCCACCGCAAGTCGATTGACGGAACGGATCGGGCAGCGCTGCACCGGCGGTAGGGGGCGCCCCAGTCGTTGTCATACGCGGTCATCGGGGTTACCTTTACACTCATGACAAATGTAAAGGTACGTCGACGTGGGGCAACGACGATCAGCACCAAGCATCAGGTGACCATCCCGGTTGCAGAACTACGCGCCGCCGGACTCGAAGCCGGCGAGCGCCTCGTGGCCCGCGCCGACGGACCAGGCCGCGTCATCCTGGAGCGTGAACACGACGTGTTGTCCGAGTTCGCCGGTGCCCTCACCGGCGCCTACTCCGACGCCGGTCTCGACACTCTCCGAGACGAATGGGACTGATCCACCTCGACGCTGGCGTCGTCATCGGGCTGCTGGACACCACCGACGCACACCACGAATCGGCCACCGACGCCCTCGCTGGGGCCATCCGATCCGGAGATCGGATGGCCATGGCCGCCTCAGCGTTTGCCGAATGCCTCGTGGGCCCTTCGCGTCGTGGCCGAAGCGCCGTCGACACCGTGAACGAGCTCTTCGCCCGGCTTCCGATCGAGGTCGTGGACCTCTCCGCAGACATCGCCCGATTCGCTGCGAGCATCCGCGCCAAGCACACCTCGGTTCGGCTCCCCGACGCGCTCGTCATCGCGACCGCCGCTCACGCCGAAGCGGATCGACTCATCACCACCGACCGTCGATGGCCGACCGCTCGAAAGCTCGGCTTCGTCACCACCATCACGACCCTGTGACTTCCGCACCATCACGCTCCCGTCTCCGTCACGGCCGCCTGTTGCAGTGCGCCTTCCGATTTCTCGCGGGAAACGGTCGTGTGACCGTGCCGGCGGTATGGGGCAGTGCAGATGAGTTGATCTGCTCGGCAAGCGCTCTTGCGTAACGCGCCCCTACCGGATGATCTGTGTTCGATAGTGCCTTGCGTTCTGCGCCCCTAGTGGGCATTCTGGCGCGGATGGCCATTGACAGTTCCGGCGAGTCGATCACGATCCTCTCGAACGCGAGCGGCAGGCTGTGGGCCGACAACCCCGAACAGTGGGATGCCATGCAGACGGAAACGGGCTGTCCGTGGTGCCAAGGACCAGGTCCCCCGTCGGACGAGGTCATCGCCGAAACCGACATGTGTTGGGTCACCGCACCCGTCGATGCGACGTTGCCCGGGTATGTCTGCGTGAGCACCAAACGGCACGCAGTCGAGCCGTACGATCTTGACGACGATGCCCGGGACACGTTCTTCGCTGAGGCGATGGCGGTCGCTCGCGGACTTGCGAGGGCGGTTCGGCCCGCGAAGATGAACTACGAGATTCACGGGAACACGATTCCGCACCTGCACATGCATCTCTTTCCGAGGGCTGCCGGTGATCCGTACGTCGGCTATGCCATCACCAACCGGGTGTGGTTCAAGCGGACCCCCGAGGAGCTCACGGCCATCGCATCAGCTGTTCGAGCCGAGCTTGCGGCGCGAGGCCGTCTCGTCTGACGATCAATACCTGACTGGAGATATTCCGGTGATCGAGTGAGGCTGGCGATCGGGCACTCGGCGCTCCTGGCTGCGCGTGGCCGGTTGGAAGGTCGAGGCGATGACGGCCCCAGCGTCGGTGCGTAAACCGTGGTGGCCTCACGGTGCGCGTCGGACAAGCTGGTGACGTGATCGTGAGACAAGAGACGTTGGCCGACGTGCCCGCGGCGCGTGCGGTTCAGGTGGCTGCTTTCCGTCGACCGGATGCACGCGGCGAACCAGTAGAAGCTCGACTGCTTGACTCCCTGCGGGTCTGCGACGGCTGGATCCCGGCACTCTCGATCGTGGTCGAGCTCGACTCCCGCATCGTCGGTCACGTGGTGACGACCAGGGCCTACGTGGAAAACACGCCGGCTCTGGGTCTGGGTCCGATCGGTGTGCTGCCCTCGCATCAAGGCCGCGGAATCGGCCTTGCCCTGATGCACGCCACCATCGGCGCAGCGGATGCGCTCGGCGAACCGCTCATTGGCCTCCTCGGATCACCCGATTACTACCGGCGGTTCGGCTTCATCGCATCCGACACAGTCGGGGTATCAGCACCGGAACCGGTATGGGGTCCCTACTTCCAGGTTCGGACGCTCACGCTGCACCGCCCCGACATCCGGGGCACGTTCACGTACGCCCGCCCCTTCGACGAGATATAGCACGCCGAACTGCCTGATGGGTACGGGTTGACGGGCAAGTGCTGAGCGGGCACTCGGCGCTCCTTGTGAGGGCTACGGCATCCGAGGTCAGTACTCCGCCGGACGGCGATCACTGGCCTCGATCGGCTTGGTCCCTCGCCTTCTGTTCGAGCGAGCGCAATACGCAGAACTCGTTCCCCTCAGGGTCCGCCATGACGACCCATGTGACGTCAGTTTGTCCAATGTCGATTCGACGCGCCCCGAGACTCTGGAGCCGCTCGACTTCCGCCTGCTGATCATCGGGACGAAGATCGAAGTGCACTCGGTTCTTCGCGGTCTTGCCGTCGTGGCCAGGCATCAGACCAAGCCGACGGCCGGACCCGTCTGTCGCTGCGAGCAAATGTCCCCCGGACGGTCCGGTCCACACGTGCTCGAGGCCGAGCGCGTCGCACCAGAAGGTCGTCATAGCGTCAAGGTCGACGCAGTCGATGAGAACACAGTCAATGGTGAGCGCCATTCGACAATCCTCGCAGTGTGACCCGCCCAGAGCTGTAGACATTCCGGTGATCGAGTGAGGCTGGCGGGGTCCCTCGGAGAGCGTGTAACGACCGACACGAGGCGGGAGCCCACGCACGCGGGTGTGTGGCATAGGTGCCGTTCGATGCTGCCGTCCCGGCGGTATGTGACAGTTCGGTGTTCAGCTGTAGTCGGCGAAGGTTGGGGCACCCGGCTCCGTGTCGACCCGTGCGCCATTGGCTGCGTAGCTGATTGCGTGGTACCAGCCGGCGAGCATGAAGAGGTCGAGGGCCTGCTCTTCGGAGAAGTGCGCGTGCAATCGCTGCCACAAGCTGTCGTCGATGTCTGCGCCGTCGTGCAAGGCGTCCGTCGCCTCGATCAGCACCCGGTCTCGATCGTCGGTCCAGCACGCGTCCGTGGCATCGCCGTGGGTGATCGATCTGATCTGAGGGTGGCTGAGGCCGACTCGATCGGCGAAGAAGGCGATGTGAACACCCCACTCGTATTCGCAGCGGCATCTCGCGCACGTGCGATCGATCACGATCTCTCGGTCTCTCATGGTGAGTGACAGCCGTTTGCTGAGCTCGTAGCCGCCCCAGGCGCCCATGGCTGTGGCCATCGGCAGGTTGCGCACGAACGTTCGGAACAGACCGATCGGTGGAACGCCGTCCGGCATCATCAGGTCGAGTCGGGCGGCGACGTCACTGTCGTAGGGCGGGTGGACGGGTTCGATTCGGCTCATGGTTCCCTCTTGCTCCACGTGTTTCTGAAATCGAAACACTGGGGGCAGGGTATCGTTGCGGAATCAGAAACGTCAACCAACAGCTGCGGCGTCATTCGCGATGAGCTCTCGCCCCCGTTCCGTTCCTGGCCGTCCGGTCCGAGGATCGACGACCGGCCGTCCGCTGATGGCCGCCATGGATCTTCTGGGCCGCCGGTGGACGCTGCGAGTGCTCTGGGAGTTGCGAGCGGGCCCGGTCGGTGCCCGTGCGCTCTTGGCGGCGTGCGAGGGCCTCTCGTCGAGCGTGCTGTACGAACGTTTGCGAGACCTGGTCGATGCATCACTCGTCGTGCAGACCGAGAGCGGCGACTACGACCTCACCAAGCTCGGCCGTGAACTCGGCGACTCGCTGCAGCCGCTCGACGCTTGGGCGCGCCGGTGGTCGAGAGCCTTGGACGCCTGACCGTCGACTGGCGTCAACCCGGCGTCAACCCGGCGTTTGGGGACGCGCGGGTCGCGCTACGTTGCACCCGATGGTGGACGCAGACGGTGAACGGTCCCACGAGGGCGAGAGCGTTGCGTACCAGCGGTCGCTATCTGCGAAGCGCATGGGGGCGGGAGCGTTGATTCGCAACGAGTCTGGAGAGATCCTGGTCGTCAAACCCGTCTACAAGTCAGGGTGGGAGCTGCCTGGTGGAGCGGTGGAGAATGGGGAGTCTCCGAGAGCTGCGTGTGAGCGCGAGATCGCTGAGGAGCTTCAGCTCAGTGTGCTTGCGGGTGAGATGCTCTGTGTCGACTACAACTCCTCGACAGGGGAGTACCTCGAGAGCTTGATGTTCCTTTTCGACGTCGGGCGGCTCGACGGTGGGACGCTGGCGTCGATTCGTCTTGATCCCGACGAGCTGTCGGAGTGCCGCTTCGTGTCGATCGAAGAGGCCGTTGTAATGCTCGACAAACGAGTGGCCCGGCGGCTCGAGGCAGTGATGCGACCTGCTTCGGCAGGGACGTACTTGGAGGATCAGCGCCGACCCATCTGATGGAAGCAGAGTGGGTAGGAGAACCAACCGGCGGTATGGGGGCAGTGCCTTGTGGGAGTGTGATGCCGTGTCCGAAGAGTTGATCCCGATCTTCCGTGTAGACCGTGCCCGCGACGTAGCCGCCTGGTACTCGCGCCTGGGCTTCGATGTAATGGGTGAGCACCAGTTCGAGCCCGGGTTCCCGCTCTACGTCTTTCTTCAGCGCGGCGATGTCCACCTCCACCTGTCTGAACACACGGGTGACGCGCCGCCGGGGTCCGTTGCCTACTTCTACGTCGATGAGATCGAGGCCATTGCCGCCGAGTTCGAAGTACGGATCGAGTCGCAGCCTTGGGGACGCGAGATCGAGCTCACCGATCCGTGTGGGAATCGCCTCCGTATCGGCGCAGTCGAAGAGACGTAGTGGGGGGCCTTCCCCTCAGCCCCGCTCAGATAGCCCCCACGGAGCCGGCGGTAGGGGGCAGGGCGAAGTCAGTGGCGTCGGGTTCCAAGGCTGGGTGAGAATGCGGCGACGGTTTGCTCTTGATCGTC
>JBIKLX010000283.1:0-3122 GCA_044359565.1 Ilumatobacteraceae bacterium | reverse complement strand
GGGCAGCCGGGTTCCGGTGTCGAGCACCAGCACCAGGTCGGGCTCGGTGGCCGCCGGGGCCAGCAGCGCCGTCGCCACGGCCGACTCGGTGAGGTGGTTCGTCTCGGCCAGTTTGCGCAAGGCCACCACCAACCGTTCGCGGCCATCGGCCGTGGGGTCGACGATGACCACACAGCCGTCGCGTTCGACCACGTCGTGGTGCACCGGCCGGGCCGACTCGGCGTCGGCACCGCGCTCGAACGGGCGCAGGGTGAGCCACGAGGCGCCGGCGTGCGCAGCCACGGCACCAAGGGTGTCGATTCGTCGGCTCCATCGATCGGGGCTGAGCGCGCCCCATTCGGCCACCGTGCCACCCACCACGAGGATGTGGCGCAGCACCGGCTGGTCGTCGGATGGCGCGCGAGTACCCACGGCCCCATTCTCACACGGCGGACAGGTCGGGCGGCGACACCGTGCCGGGCCGGGCAGGGCAGGGCGGGGCAGGGCGGCGCAGCGGCAGCCGGTCGGGCCGGGACGGTCGCGGTAGGGTGAGCACATCGCTGCGAGTGCTTCCCCCGCCGAACGGCCGCTGCACGTGGCCTGCATCATGGACGGCAACGGCCGCTGGGCCAGGCGCCGAGGCTTGCCGCGCACCGAGGGCCACACCGAGGGCGAGGAGAACCTGGCGCGACTGGTGCGGGTTGCGGTCACCCGCAACGTCGGCTGGCTCACCGTGTTCGGCTTCTCCACCGAGAACTGGGTGCGACCGCGCGCCGAGGTTCGCCACATCCTCGGCCTGCACCGCAAGCTGTTCGGCCGCGTGGAGGAACTGAACCAGCTGAACGTGAAGGTGCAGTGGATGGGCCGCCCGTTCGACTCAACCGAGGCGAAGACACCGCGCTACGTGCAGCGCGCCATCCGCAAGGCCATCGCCGACACGGCGGGGAACACCGGCATGGTGCTCACCATCGCGTTCGATTACGGCAGCCGGGCCGAACTGGTGCATGCCGCCGAGGCCGCCCGTGCAGCGGGCGAGACCATCACCGAGACGTCCGTCGCCCGCAACCTCTACCTGCCGAATCTGCCGGCGGTCGACGTGCTGGTGCGCACCTCTGGCGAACTGCGCATCTCGAACTTCATGCTGTGGCAGATCGCCGGGGCGCAGGTGTACTTCACCGAGCGCACCTGGCCCGAGTTCGATGCTGCCGAACTCGACGCCGCGCTGGCGCTCGCCGGTTCGTGACCGACGGCCCGCAGATGAACCTTGCCCGCACCCTCGCCACGGTCACGTCCGCGCTCCCTGCCGCGGAGGACCGACCCGGCCAACGACAGATGGCCGAGGCGATCGAACGCGCCCTCGCCAGCGGACGCCACCTCATCGTCGCTGCGGGCACGGGCACGGGGAAGACCATCGGCTACCTGGTGCCGGCCGTGCTGGCGGGCAAGCGGGTGGTGGTGGCCACCGCCACCAAGGCCCTGCAGGATCAGCTCGCCGGCAAGGACCTACCGTTCCTCACCGAGCACCTGCCGCAACCGTTTGACTGGGCGGTGCTGAAGGGCCGCAGCAACTACCTGTGCTTGCAGCGCCTGCGCGAACTCGACACGCCCACCGACGGGCAGTTGGAGATCGACGAGTTCGCCCCCACCACCAAGGTCGAGATCAAGCGCCTCGCCACCTGGGCAGCGAACTCGCCCACGGGCGATCTGGCCGAACTCGACTGGGCCCCCACCGATGCGGCCACTCGGGCCGTCACGGTGAGCGGCGACGAGTGTCCGGGGCGCACCCGCTGCCCGATGGGCGAGGTGTGCTTCGCCGAGCAGGCAAGGGCCCGCGCCGCGGCCGCCGACGTGATCGTGGTGAACCTGCACCTCTACGGCCTGCACGTGGCCAGCGGCGGCACACTGCTGCCCGAGCACGACGTCGTCATCGTCGATGAAGCGCATCAGCTCGAAGATGTGATGAGCGACACCGTGGGCCTGCAGATCGGCCCGGGTCGATTCACCACGGTTGCAGGTGCTCTGCGCCGCATCCTCGACGACCCGAAGGTGCTCGCCGCCGTGTCGGATTCGGCAGGCGCCGTTCGCGACGCGCTGACCGGGCACGTGGGCGAGCGACTGCCCGACCCACTGCCCTCCCCCATCCAGGCCGCGCTCATCGACGGCCGCCTGCGACTCGACGGCGCCCTCACCGCACTGCGTTCCATCTCCACCGATGTGGAGGACGCCAAGCAGCGCACGCTGCGCGCCACCACCCTCACCTCACGGCTGATCGAGCACATCGACAAGGCCATCGCCGGCCGCGACGACGACGTCGCCTTCGTGTCGGGATCGCCCGAGCACCCGCGCCTGGAGGTGGCCCCGCTCGATGTGGGCCCGACGCTGGAGGAGGGCGTGTGGTCGAAGCGCACCGCAGTGCTGGCCAGCGCCACCATCCCGTCGTCGCTCGCCGCTCGGGTGGGAATGAAGCCCGATGCCGTCGACGTGCTCGACGTGGGCAGCCCCTTCGACTACGAGCACCACGGCTTGCTCTACTGCCCGGTCGACCTGCCCGACCCACGGTCACCCCAGCGCGAGGCGAAGGCGCACGACGAGATCGCCGCCCTCATCACCGCCGCGGGTGGACGAACCCTCGCGCTGTTCACCAGTTGGAAGGCAATGGACGCGGCCGCTGCCGCAGTGCGCGACCGGGTGTCGGTGCCCATCATCACCCAACGCGACCTGCCCAAGAACGCGCTCGTGAAGGCGTTCTCGGCCGACGAGGCCACCTGCCTGTTCGCCACCGCCGGCTTCTTCCAGGGAGTCGACATACCGGGCCGCACGCTCAGCCTCGTCATCATCGACAAGATCCCGTTCCCTCGCCCCGACGACCCACTGCTGTCGGCCCGCCGCGAGCTGCTGGGCAGCAGAGCGTTCGCCGAGATCGACGTGCCACGTGCATCGATGCTGCTGGCCCAGGCAACCGGCCGGCTCATCCGTACCGCCACCGACCGCGGCGTCGTGGCCGTGCTCGACCCACGGCTCGGCAAGGCGAGCTATCGCTGGGACATCGTGCAGGCGCTGCCGCCGATGAAGCGCACCCGTCACCGCGCCGAAGCCGAGGCCTTCCTGCGCGAGATCACGACGTAGTCGACACCCGGTCGTCG
>JBIKLX010000282.1:0-3139 GCA_044359565.1 Ilumatobacteraceae bacterium | reverse complement strand
CCCCGAGCACCCGCGCAACGACGCGCGCTACGCCCGCCTGGCGCCCGATGTGCTGCCTGCGAGCGAGTGCCTGAAAGATGTCGTCGCTCGTGTGCTGCCGTACTGGTACGACGAGATCGTGCCGCAACTCCGATCCGGCCTCGACGTGCTGGTCACGGCACACGGCAACAGCCTGCGCGCGCTGATGATGCATCTCGAGCACATCTCGGCCGACGAGATCGCCGAGGTGAACATCCCCACCGGCGCACCGCGGCGGTACACGTTCGACGATTCGCTCAGCACGACGAGCGCCGAGTACCTCGGCGACCCGGAGGCCATCGCTGCCGCCATCGCTGCCGTCGCGGCGCAAGCCGGCCGGCACTGACGGCAGCGACGAACGACACGTCACGCACGAGTTCACGAGCGGTCTATGCTCGCCGCCATGGCGAGCAAAAAGGCATATGTCGACAACCTTCGCAGCGTCCCGCTCTTCCAGAGTTGCACGCAGAAGGATCTGGAGAAGATCGCGAAGGCGGGTGACGAGGTGTCGATGCCCGCGGGCTCGCTCATCGTCGACCAGGGCCAGACCGGGCGCGAGGCATTCGTAGTGCTCAGCGGCACCGTGCAGGTGCGACGCAACGGCAAGAAGGTGACCTCCCTGGGGCCGGGCACCATTGTCGGCGAGTTGTCGTTGCTCGACCACGGCCCGCGTACCGCAACCGTCACGTGCGAGACCGACTGCACCTTCTTGCTGCTCGATCAGCGCTCGTTCCTGGGCGTCGTCGACCAGGTGCCGGCGCTGGCGCACAAGCTGCTCGCATCGCTCGCCGGCCGCATCCGCGACCTCGACCGCCAGTACTTCGGCTGATCCAGCCACGCCCGGTCGCGTGACACGCGGCCTGTGGGCGTGAGCGCGCGCCCTCCGGCGAACTACAGTCGGCCACGCCATGAGTACGCACGCGTCGTCTCCCGCGCCGGCCGACAAGGGTCCCAAGCGCATCAAGCCCCATCAGCTCGTCATTGCCATCGGATGCTTCATGGGCGTGTTCACGCTCGTCTCCGGCATCCTGCCGCAGTTCACCAAGTGGCACAGCACCAGCGAAGTCACTCGTGAGGTGTTCGACGGCATCCCCGGTGCCTTGCAGGTGGCCTTCTACACGGTCATCCCGGTGCTGCTGGTGTGGGGTTCGTTCGCCTTCGCCGACCGGGTGAAGAACTGGGAGCGCGGCGCCCCCGACCGCCGCCGCACCACCCCGAAGAACGTGAAGCGTCGCCTCGCCGACTTCCGCGCCGGTGTGTACATGCGCACCCTGCTGCGCGACTCGGCCGCCGGCCTGATGCACTCGATGATCTACTTCGGCTTCCTCGTGCTGCTCGGTGTCACCACCGTGCTCGAAGTCGACCACCAGTTGCCCGAAGACCTCAAGTTCCTGCACGGCCGTGTGTACATGGCCTACGCGTTCATCGGCGACCTCGCCGGTCTCGTCTTCCTCATCGGCATCGTGTGGGCCGTCGTGCGCCGCTACGTGCAGCGCCCCTACCGCATCCGCATCAAGTCGAAGCCCGAGCACGCGCTCATCCTCGCCACGTTCTTCGTGCTGGGCGTCACCGGCTTCCTGGCCGAGGGCTTCCGCATCGCCGAGACCGGCCAGCCCAGCTTCGAGAAGTGGAGCTTCATCGGCTACCCGCTGAGCAACCTGTTCACCGGCATGTCGGCCGACAACCTCGAGCTGTGGCACCAGATCATGTGGAGTGCCCACGTCGTCAGCTTCATCGTGTTCCTGGCCATCTTGCCCATCACGATGCTGCGCCACATGTTCACGTCGCCGCTCAACATGTACCTCAAAGACCGCGAACGCCCGAAGGGTGCGATGCGGGCGATGCCCAACCTCACCGAGACCTCGCTCGAGACGTTCGGCGCCAGCGTGGTGGAAGACTTCACCTGGAAGCAGCTGCTCGACACCGACGCCTGCACCATGTGCGGCCGCTGCACCAGCGTGTGCCCGGCCCACGCCACGGGTAAGCCGCTCGACCCGCGCGAGATCGTGCTGAAGACCGGCGAGGTGATGGCCGCGTCGGCCCAGCACGCCCACGTCAGCCCGCCGCTCAGCGTCGACGGCGAGATCACCATCGCGTCGTCGTCGCTGTTCGAGCGCATCTCGGCCGAAGAGATCTGGTCGTGCACCAGCTGCCGGGCATGCGACGAGATCTGCCCCGTCAACATCGAGATCCTCGACAAGATCCTCGACATGCGCCGCTACCTGTCGCTGATGGAGAGCAACTTCCCGGCCGAACTCGGCAACGCCTACCGCGCCATGGAGAACCAGGGCAACCCGTGGGGCATGAACCAGGGCGAGCGTGCCGACTGGGCCGAGGGCCTCGACGTCACCGTGCTCGACCCGGGCCAGCCGATGCAGGCCGAGTACCTCTACTGGGTCGGCTGCGCCGGATCGTTCGACGACAAGAACAAGAAGGTCACCCAGTCGATGGCCAAGCTGCTGAAGCGGGCCGGTATCGACGTGGCCATCCTCGGCCCCAGCGAGATGTGCACGGGCGACTCGGCCCGCCGGTCGGGCAACGAGTACCTGTTCCAGATGCTCGCCATGCCCAACATCGAGATGCTCGACGGCATGGGCGTGAAGAAGATCATCACCCAGTGCCCGCACTGCTTCAACACGCTGAAGAACGAGTACCCGCAGCTCGGCGGCGACTACGAAGTGGTGCACCACACCCAGTTGCTCGAGAGCCTCATCGACTCGGGCCAACTCGACGTGAGCCAGGCGACGCTCGAAGAGCGCATCACCTACCACGACAGCTGCTACCTCGGCCGCCACAACGACGTCTACCTCGCCCCGCGCAAGGTGGTCGGCAGCATCAAGGGCATCGAGATCGTCGAGATGCAGCGCAACGGCACCAAGGGCATGTGCTGCGGTGCCGGTGGCGCCCGCATGTGGATGGAGGAGTCGATCGGCACCAAGGTGAACGACGAGCGGGCGATGGAAGCCATCTCCACCGGCGCCTCACGTGTGGCCACCGCCTGCCCGTTCTGCTACATCATGCTCGACGACGGTGTGAAGGGTGCCGGGATGGAAGAAGACCAGGTGAAGGTCGCCGACATCTCGATCCACCTGCTCGAGGCCATCGAGAACGGCGAGCGCCT
>JBIKLX010000098.1:0-11466 GCA_044359565.1 Ilumatobacteraceae bacterium | reverse complement strand
GCGAGATCGTCGAGGACGCCCCGGTCGAGCAGGTCACCTCGGTGCCGCAGCACCCCTACACCCAGGCACTGTTGGCTGCAGCACCGTCGCTCGGTCAACGGCACCGACGGCGCGTCGCGGCGCCAGTGGCCCGCGATCGGGGCGACGTGCTGATGCGCGCCGAGGGGCTCACCGTGGTGCGCTCCAGCGCCGAAGCGGGCCGGGCGCGGCGCGGCCAGTGGCGGAGCACGACCGCCCTCGACGAGGTGAGCCTCGATGTGCGGCGGGGCGAGATCCTGGGCGTGATCGGCGAGTCGGGGAGTGGGAAGTCGACGCTGTTGAAGACGATGTGCGGCATGCTTGCACCGACTGGCGGAACACTGCGCCTCGCCGACGGGACCGACCTCGCCACGCCGTTGCGTCGCCGGCCGGTGCACCTGCTGCGCCGTATCCAGATGGTGCTGCAGAACCCCGACGACTCGTTGAACCCGGCTCACTCGGTGCGGCGCATCCTGCAGGCCGGTGTGGCGCTCGACGAGGCCGCCACGATCGACCTGCTCGAGACCGTCGAGTTGGGCGCTGCGATGCTCGATCGCCAGCCGGCCCAGCTGTCGGGTGGCGAGAAGCAGCGCGTCGCCATCGCTCGGGCGCTTGCCCGCGAGCCCGAGGTGTTGCTGCTCGACGAGGTCACGTCGGCGCTCGACGTCACGGTGCAGGCAGCGGTGATCGACACACTGCTCGACCTCCATGAACGCACCGGCACCACGATGGTGTTCGTGTCGCACGACCTGGCGGTGGTGGGGTCGATCGCCGATCGGATCGCCGTACTGCGCAACGGACGCCTGGTCGAGCTGGGCGATGCCGATTCGCTGCTCGCCGACCCTGCCGACGACTACACGGCTTCGCTGGTGGCGTTGGCGCGCCGCTGATCAGGCGGGGTCCGCTGCCACGGCCTGCACGGCGATGGTGGCGACGAAACCGCGATGGTCGCTGCCCGGCACCACGATCTCGCGCATCGCCACCCCTGCGGCGCCGTTGCGCACGAGCGCGTGGTCGATGCGTACGAACGGAGGGAAGGAGCGATTGGCGGGCCACGACCGCGTCCAGCCCTTGCCGAGCTGCTCGTGCACGTCGTCGAGGCCCCAGTCGAGCATGTGACGGAACGCTGGATGCCAGCGCGACGCATTGAAGTCGCCGGCGACGACTGTCGGGAGGTCGGAGTCGGCGGCAGTGCGGCCGATCGTCTTGAGGTCGTCGCTCCAGCGCCCCACGTCGGACTGCGAACTGGCAGGCACCGGGTGCACCAGGATCACGCGTGTCGCCACCCCGCGCACGTCGATCGTGGCGATGATGCCGAGTTGGTGGCCGATCGGCGCCACGATCGAGTCGATGATCGGCAGGCGGCTGAACAGGACGATCCCCGTGCGATCGCTGCGCGGCATCGCCGACCGATAGCGATAGCGATCGTTCGCACCCTGCGCCTCGAGTGCGGCAGCGGCCGCCGGGTTGTACTCGATGATGCCGAGCACGTCGGCGTCGATGTCGAGCAGGGTGGTGGCGGCAGCGTCGATCGACGGGTTCTCGTAGTAGATGTTCGACACGGCCATCACCAGCTGCGGCGCAGCGGGGTCGACGACGGGTCGCTCACTGCCACCGATCACCGGCATCAGCACGGTGACCAGGCCGGCCACGGCCAGGGCATTCAACAGCACCACCGGCCACATCCGCACCACGAGCGCCACGAGGATCAGCACGATCGCGCCGACCACGACGAACGGTGTGAGGGCTTGCAGAGCGAACACCAGCGCCATCCCCGTCACCCCGAACGCCTGGCTGATGGCGAGGATGCCGACCGCGGCGGTGGCCAGCCACAGTGCCAGCCGGGCGAGCGAGGCGAACAGGGGTTGCGGGGTCGAGGCGTCTTCGTCGCTCATCAGGTGGGCCGACCGTACGTGGTGTGTTCCGGCAGCAACGATTCATAGCGTCGCCCGGTGAGCTGCATCCAGCGCCGTTGGACTCTTTTCGCGCGCAGGGCCAAGGGGAACAGTGTGCGGTCGGTGTCGAACATCGTCTGGCATGCAGCGAGGTCGATAGCGACATCCTGGCGTTCGCGGGTCGTGTCGATGGTGGGCTGCACATCGACCGAACGCTCGCGCATCAGTCCGAACCAGCGGGTGAACTCGGCCAGGTACTGCGCGTCGAGTGGCAGGTCGCTCACACAGGCAGCGTAGAGCGGGTTGGTCGATGGCCTACGCTCACAGCGATGCGCCATGGGGTGGCGCGGGCCCGGGGGAGGACCGATGGACGACATGCCGAACGATGCACCCAACAACGCATCACAGGTTGTTTCGGACGGTGCCCACCGCGGTTGGCTGGCGGCGCGTGTGCTGTTGGCGCTGGTCGCCATCTTGGCGCTGGTGGGCGCCTTCGTCGGCGTCGCGGTGCTCAACCGTGTGAACGACACCTACGAGGTCGCGCTCACACTCACGCGCGACACCGCCGATGCGGCCGCCGACGCATCGGCGAGTGCGGTCGAGATCGCCACCGGTGTGTCGGAGTTGAGTACGGCTGCGTCGAGCACGCTCACTGCCACCCAACAGGTCCTCGATTCCGCGGCAACAGCGGCCGATGATGTGGGCACTGCGCTGTCGACCAACGTCGCCGACGCAGTGAGCGGTACGGCGAGCATCGCGAATCGGCTCGCCCGGTTCGTCGAGGTGGTCGAGCGCTTCATTCCCGGGAACAAGGATTCGTTGGCCGAAGACCTGCGCGAGTTCGCCGACGGTATCGAACCGGTACCCGATCAGTTGCGTACCCTGGGCGCCGAGTTGACGACGACGTCCGACGAGATCGACGCCGCGTCGGTGTCGCTCGGCCCGGTCTCGGATCAGCTCGACAGCACCGCTTCCGACCTCGCCGCTGCCACCTCCGACATCGAGCAGGCCGCGACGGTGGCGAACGAGATCGCGGCGCGGGCCCAAGCCCAACTCGACGCGTCGAACAGCACGTTCAGCCTGGCCAAGGTGCTGTTGTTCGTGCTGGCTCTGGTGATCGCACTCACCTGTGTGGCCGGCGAACGGGTGATCAGTGTCGCCCAGCGGCGGTCGGCGGGGCAGCGCGCCTGAGTGGTGCGGGCGGTGGGACTCGAACCCACACTCCGAAGAACAGGAACCTAAATCCTGCGCGTCTGCCAGTTTCGCCACGCCCGCAGCGATGCGGTCACGTTAGCGAACGATGCTCACGTGCAGGCGGGCCGCCGCATCGCCCAGGGCTGCTGAGTCGGGTGCTCCCGAGCGGAGCGCAGCCAGCCGTCGGTTGCGCACCACCAGTGCCCGGTTCGGCACGAGCCGTCGGCGCCGGCCGCGGTGCACCACCACGCCGTCGACCGACACCTCGAGGCGGCCGGTGGTGGGCTGTTCGACACGAGCGGTGACGCCGCCCGCGCACCACGCCGCCCACAGCAGCGGTGGCTCGACGTCGATCGGCGCGATGGCAGCAGGCCACTGCCGATCGGTCAGCCAGGCGCGCACAGCGTCACTGGCGGCGTGTGCGTCGAGCGCACAGCGGTCGGCAGTCTCAGCCGGATGCACGAGGTTGCCCACTGCGAACAGGCCCCGGGTCGAGGTGCGCATCGCGGCATCGACCGCCGGCCCCTTGGCGGCGGGCGTCATCGTCAGCCCAGCCCGGCGGGCGACTTCGTGCTCGGGTATCCAGTCGCCGGTGAACACGACCGTGTCGCAGTCGATGCGGGTGCCGTCGGTGAGCACCACGGCCTCCACCCGACCGCGCCCGACGATCTCGGCCACCTCGACCCCGGTGCGCACAGGGATGCGGCGCAGTCCGGCGGCGAACCAGCGGAGCGCGGCCACCGTCTGGTGACGGGGGAGCGGGGTCACCAGCGCGACCGTGCGGCAACTGCCGTGATGCAACGACCAGATGGCAGAGAAGCTGACGTGCTCGGCGCCCACCACGACGGCGCGGGTTCCGACCCGGCCGTGGTGCAGCGCTGTCACCTGTTGCACCGCGCCGGTGGTGAACACGCCGGCCGGGCGGTCGCCGGGCACCAGGCGCGCCGACCGAGGTCGTTCGCGTACCCCGGTGGCCAATACCACGGCGTCGGCGGCCAGGCGTTCACCCGTGGCAAGGCACACCTCGAGGGCACGCGACCCGCCCGGCTCCACTGCCAGCACGGTGGCGCCGGTGTGTACCTCGGCGCCGGCGCGCTGGGCAGCGGCCAGCAATCGGCGGGCGTAGCGCGGGCCCGAGGTGAGGCGGTGGAGGTCGCGCAGACCGAACCCGAGGTGGTCGGTGTGGCGCGGTGCGCCACCTGCGACGGCCTCGCGGTCGAGCACCGTCACCCGCACGCCACCCCGCTCGGCCAGCAGTCGCGCCATGGTGAGCCCGGCGGGGCCGGCGCCCACGACCACGACCTGCCGGTCGTCGTCGATGCCGGTCGGCTGCGTCATCGGTCGACCTGCCAGCAGGTGAGCGCCGACACCTCGGCGAGGCAGTGGAAGCCCTGGCATCGTCCGGCGATGGCACGGGTGCGGCGGCGTAGGCCGTCGAGATCGACTGCGGGCAACGGGCCGGTGCAGGCGGTGGTGATCTCGTCGGCGGTCACCCGTTCGCAGTGACACACGATGCGGCCGCCCTGCTGGTACGGACGCGGCCCGGCCTCGCCCAGCGGTGTCCGGTGGATGGTGACAGCATCGTCGCGCTCAGTGGTGGTGAGGCCGATGCTGGCGAGCAGTTCCACCGTGTGCTCGGCCAGCGCCATCGATGCGGTGAGTCCGGTCGACCGGATGGCGCCGAGGCACACGTAGCCGAGGTCGGGCGCCATCGACACCTGGTAGTCGCTGTGCTCGCTGGCGGGTCGCAACCCGGCGTACACGGCGGTGACCTCCTCGTCGAGCAGGGCGGGCACGATGCGCCGGCCCTTCGCCAGCAGCCCGTCGAGCCCGGCCCGGGTGGAGCCCGTGGCACCACGGTCGTCGATGTCGTCGGCGGTGGGGCCCAGCATCACGTTGCCGAACACCGTGGGTGCCACCAGCACGCCCTTGGTGGTCGTGGTGGGAACGGGCAGCACGGTGCTGCGCACCAGCGGCCGAGCCAGCTTGTCGAACACGATCAACTCACCGCGGCGCGGCCGGATGGTGAAGCCGTCGAGACCCAGGGCTCGGTGCAGGGTGTCGCCGTGCAGGCCGGCGGCGTTCACCACGTGCCGGGCGCGCACGGTGCGGCCGTCGTCGGTGGTGAGCAACGTGGTGTCGGCATCGCGTCGGGCCGCGACGACACGCCACCCGAGCAGCAGGGTGCAGCCGTTCGCCGCCGCCTGCTCGGCGAAGGCGAGGGGGGTACCCCACGGGTCGATGATGTGCTCGTCGGGCACCAACATCGCGCCGGTGACCCCGGGCCCGAGGTGCGGCTCCATCTCGTAGGCGGTGGATGCATCGACGATCTCGGTGCGTTCGTAGCCATTCGCGACTGCCTTCGCCATCAGCCGGGGAAGGGTGGCCGCCTGTTCGTCGTCCCACGCCACGAGGACGGCGCCGGTGTGCTCGACGGAGACACCGACCGAGGGCGCGTAGGCGCTGAGCAGCTCGTAGCCGCGGGGCACGAGGCGGGCTTCGAGCGTGCCGGGTGTGGCGTCGAAGCCGGTGTGCAAGATGGCGGTGTTGGCCTTGCTGGTGCCAGCGCCCACATCGTGGTTGGCGTCGAGCAACGCCACCCTCAGCAGACCGGCAGCGGTGCGGCGCAGCGAGAGTTCGCGGGCGACGGCGCAGCCCACCACCCCGGCGCCCACCACCACCACGTCGAACACGGCCGTGTCGCTCATCGGTCCATCGTGGCAGCAGCGACGTCGAGCCACGCGGCGAGACGGGCCTCGGCCTCATCGGCATGCATACGGGGTTCGATCACCTGTGGCGCGGCCGACCCGGCGGTGGGGTCGGCGAACGCCAGGCCTGCACCGATGGCGGCGAACTCAGCCACACCCATCACCGTGGCGTGTGGCGATGGGTACACCTCCACCGGGGCCTGGAGCAGGTCGGCCTGGGTCTGTAGCAGGGTGGCGCTGCGGGTGAGGCCGCCATCGACCCGGAGCACCTGCAGCGGTGTACCGAGGTCGGCGGCGACGGCTCGGGCCAGCAGCGCCACCTGTGCGGCGATGCCGTCGATGGCAGCCCGCACCAGATGCCCGCGCTCGGTGGCCAACGACATGCCGGTGAAGGCCGCTCTGGCGTGCGGCTTCCAGAAGGGCGCTGCCAGGCCCGCCAGCGCGGGGACGAACGTGGTGCCGCCGCTGTCGGCCACGGCTCCGCCGAGTCGATCGAGGTCGGCGGGCTCGGTGATCACACCGATCTGCTGCAGCCAGGTGACCGCTGCGCCGACGGTGAACACCTGGCCGTCGAGGCACCAGGTGAGGTCGTCGCCCAGTCGCCAGGCCGGGCAGCCGACCAGGCCGTTGGTGGAGCGCACGGGCCGGCCGCCGGTGCAGGCCAGCAGGAAGGCGCCGGTGCCGTAGGTGCACTTCGCCTCGCCCGCCCGGCGGCAGCGTTCGGCGAACAGGGCAGCCTGCTGGTCGACACAGGCGCCGGTGACGGCCATCGGCGCGCCGAACACCGTGGTGGTGCCGATCGGCTCGGCGTTGCCGACCACCCGGGGCAGGTCGGCGGGGTCGATGCCGAACATGGCACAGGCCTCGTCGCTCCAGGTGCCGCTGTCGAGGTCGAGCAGCAGCGACCGGCCAGCAGTGGCCACATCGGTGACGAAGGCACCGCAGAGCCGGTGCAGCAGCCACACGTCGGTGGTGGTGATCACGGCATGGTCCGGCAGGGGTTGGTGCTCGCGCAGCCACACCAGTTTCGGCGCGACGAAGTAGGGGTCGAGTTCCAGGCCGGTGATTGCCGCCAGCCGGGGCCCATGGGCGGCCAGGCGGGCGCACACATCGGCCGAGCGTCGGTCCTGCCACACCATCGCCCGGCCGAGCGGCGCGCCGGTTCGCCGGTTCCAGGCCAACACGGTCTCGCCCTGATTGGCGAGGCCCACGGCGTCGATCGTCGGGTGCCCGGCCTGGGCCAGTGCCGCCGAACCGGCTGCGAGCACGCTCGCCCACAGTTCCTCGGGGTCGAGTTCGACCGAGCCGTCGGTGCCGCTGTGCACGGCCACTGCCACATCGGCCAAGCCGATCACACGGTCGCCGTCGATGACGGCCGCCTTCGTGGCCGATGTGCCCTGGTCGATGGCGAGCACCGTCATGGCCGCGAGCGTAGAACCCATCGGGGGTGTGAGGTGCCCGATGGTGACGAGGCGTACTGTCGCTGCCAGACATATGCGCGCTCATGCTCTGTTCTTCGCCGGTCTCGCTCTGCTCGCTGTGTCGTGCAGCGGCGACGACCAACCCTCTTCCTCCTCGTCCGCCGTGACGACGACTCCGGCTGCCTCGACGTCGGCCCCCACGACGGCCCCCACGACGACCCCAGCTGCCACGACCGTGCCAACCACTGCGGTACCCGTCACCACCGGCCCTGGTGAGGCACTCGCCGCCGAATTCGCGCCACGGCTCGACGAGGCGCTGGATGCCGAGTTCGCCGCGTCGCCGGAGCTGCAGGGGTATGTCGTCCTGTTGCGCGCCGACAACGGCTTCGCCTACGCGGGTGCGGCCGGCGATGCTGCAGCCGACTCGTCGTTCCGCATCGCCAGCGTCACCAAGATGTTCACCGCGGCTGCAACGCTGCGGCTGGTCGAACAGGGCCGGTTCGGTCTCGACGACCCGATCGCCGGACTCGTCGAACCCGAGACAGTGGCGTTGCTCGAGTCGGGTGGCTACGACCCGTCGGTCATCACCGTGCACCACCTGCTCACCCATACGGCGGGGTTGTTCGACTTCACGTTCGGCCCGGGCGTCGACTTCGTGGGAACGGTGTTCGCCGACCCGCAGCGTCGCTGGACCCGGCGCGAGCAACTCGAACTCGCCATGCAGGGCGAGCCGGTCGGCCCTCCCGGTGGGCAGTACCACTACAGCGACACTGCCTACGCGCTCCTCGGCGAGATCGTCGAGCGGGCCACCAGCACCTCGCTGGGTGCGGCGATACGCGATCTGCTGCGTTTCGACTCGTTGGGCATCACGCACACCTACCAGGAGTCGATCGACCCCGAGCCCGATGGCCAGCCACCGCGACTGCACCAGTGGTTCGGCGATGTCGACACCTACGACTGGGACCCCAGCCTCGACCTGTACGGCGGTGGTGGCCTGGTGGCGACCACCACCGACCTGGCTACGTTCGTCGAGGCCCTGCTGGGTGGCCGTGTCTTCGACGAGCGCGCCACTCTCGAGGCGATGCTCAGTGTGCCCGCCACGAACGAATCGGTGTCGGTACCGGGCGACCCGGCCATCCTGGCTGCGGCAGCGGGCATCTTCCGTCAAGAGGTGGTCGGCGTCGAGTGCTGGGGTCACGAAGGGTTCTGGGGTGTCCAGGTGTTGCGCTGCCCCGACCTCGGACTCACCCTCGTCGCATCGTTCAGTCAGGCCACTCCGCCACCGAGCTTCACCGGGGCCACGCTCGGGGCCGTCGTCCTCGATCTGTTCGCAGCACTCGACGCGTAGGCTGCGCGCCATGGCGTTCACCGGCTTCCCCGACGCGGCGTTCGACTTCTACGAACGGCTCGCCGCCGACAACACGCGCACGTTCTGGCAGGCCAACAAGGCCGTGTACTCCGAGGCGGTGCGCGCCCCGCTCGACGCGCTGCTCGACGAGTTGGCCGAGTACGGGCCGTTCCACGTGTTCCGGCCGTACAAGGATGTGCGCTTCTCGAAGGACAAGATCCCGTACAAGGACCACCAGGGTGCCTACGGCGAGAGCGAGGGCGGCGCTGGTCACTACGTGCAGGTGTCGGCCCGCGGGCTGATGGTGGGCACCGGCTACTACGCCATGGCCACCGACCAACTCGCTCGGTTCCGGGCCGCCGTCGATGCCCCTGCCCAGGGGGCCGAGCTCACCGCCATCGTCGCCGCCCTGGTGAAGAAGGGCTACACGGCGGGCGCGATCGGCGAACTGAAGACGGCACCGCGGGGTTACCCGAAGGACCATCCCCGCATCGAGCTGCTGCGCCGCAAGGGACTGATGGTCACGCGCTCATGGGAGCACGCCGCGTGGATGGGCACGCGCGCCGTGGTGAAGCGGGTCCGCGGCACCTTCACCGCGGCCGACGCCATGAACGCCTGGCTCGACACCCATGTGGGGCCGAGCACGCTCGCCCCCGACGACGACGAACTGGCGCGCTTCGGTCCGTTCTGACGCGACGCCTGGCGCGTCAGTTCACCGGCAGCCACACGAGCGAGAAGTACTTCACCGAGATGTCGGTGCGCTTGGGTGCCACCTCGTAGCTGCTCAGGTCGGCAGCAACGGAATTCCACTTCTCGTCGAGGGCCAGGATCTCCTGCTCGGCCTGCTCCTGCAGGTCGGCCAGCTGGTCCTCCAGCGAGTCGACCTTGCCCTGTGCAGCCTGCACCCGCTCGCTCGCCGTGGCCGACCGCCCGCGAGCGCCGGCGGCCCGGCCGAGTTTGGTGACCGCCGACCGGCGCGATCTCGCGCCGCCGAACAGGCCGCCGAGCACGGCGTCGAATGCGCCGATCACCTCGCCCGTGCGACGGTTGGCGCGGTCTTGTTCGAGCACGTTCACCCGTCCCTCGGCCGTCTTCAGCTGTTCTTGCACACGGGCCAGTTTGGCGGCGTACTTCTCCTCCAACTTCGCGGTCTCGGCGTCGGCGCGTTCGTCGGCGGCGAGACGGCAGCGGTTGGCGAACGCCTCGTCGCTCTCACCCGGTCGGCCGATGAGCTTCAGCTCTTTGTTGGCGGGCACCGTCAGACGCTGCGACTGGTAGAGGTGGTCGACCAAGCTCTTGTTCAGCTTGGTCCAGAACGCCTTGGTGGCGATGGGTGCGTCGCAGAGGCGGTAGGGCAGGTTGGCCGGCGGTTCAGTGAGCAGGTCGCGGTCGTCGTAGTCGACCGCCACGGCACGGCTCATGTCGGCCAACTCGTCGAGCGGGGTGAGGACGGCCTCGAACTCCAACTCGTGGCTCAGTTCGGCCCGGGTGTCGACGAACCGCACCACTACGCGCGACATCGCGGCGGCGACCAGCCGGCTACCGCGTGGGTCGGCACCTACCTCGGCCAGCCAGGGCGCGGCCACGTCGATCCAGCGGATGGCCACATCGTCGGCCACCTTCGGCATCAGCGGCGACTCGTCGGCAGCCAGCGACCCACCGGAAGCCGGTGCGACCGGCGCGGCACCGGCGGTGGGCGGCGGGGGAGGGGGCAGCGGCGAGGCGGTGCCCGGTGCCGGTGGTGCGAACGAGCCGGTCGGGGCAGCCGGCGCGACCGGCCCGGTGGGAGCGGGAGCCGGTGCAGCGGGAGCCTGCTTCTGGGCGGCCATCAGCGTGGCGATCTGGTCGCGGGTGAGCGGGCCGCGCAGGTAGCTCATCGCCCAGCGCGTGGTGAACACCTCGGGTTGGTCCTTGCCGGCGCGACGCAGCACGAACTCGCGCTTGGCCAGTCCGCTGATGGTCTGGCTCACGGCGTTCACGTCGACACCGCCTGCCGCCGCGCTCATCCCGTCGAGCAGGCGCATCTTGTCGCGCTCGGTCTGCAGTCGGCCGATCATCCAGGTACCCGCGTTCGACAGGGCCTTGTAGTCGACGTCGACCGGGTTCTGGGTGCTCACCACCACGCCCACACCGAAGGCGCGAGCCTGCTTGAAGAGCGTCATCATCGGCTGCTTGGTGGGCGGGTTGGCGGTGGGCGGCAGGTAGCCGGCCACCTCGTCCATGTACAGCAGGGCGCGCAGGTCGGTGGTGCCGCTCTGGCGGCGCATCCAGGTGACCAGTTTGCCGAGCACCAGCGTGGTGATGAACTGCCGCTCGGTGTCGCCGAGGTGGGCGGTGGTGATGATGGCGCAGCGCGGCGCACCCGCGGGTGTGCGCAGCATGGCGTCGATGTCGAGCGGGCTGCCGCTCATCCACGCCCCGAACGACGGTGAGGCCAGCAGGCCGTTCAGCCGCATGGCGAACGCGTTGCGGTCGTTCGGCGGGAAGAACTCGTCGAGCTCGAACACACCCAGCTTGCGAATGGTCGGCTTCAGAGCAAGACCGACCAACGTGGGGATGTCGAGCCCGCGGCCGTGTTGCCACTCGTTGATGATCAGGTTGGTGAGCAGGATGTGCTCGCGGCTCGACAACGGGTCGGCCTCGATGCCCACCAGGCCCAGCAGGCCGCTCACGAACCCGCCCACCTCGTCGGTGACGGTCTCGAGGTCGCTCATGTCGCGCGGGACGGTGAGCGAACCCACCACGTCGAGCGGCACGCCCGACGTGGAGCCCGGCGTGTACACGGTGAAGTCGACCCGCTGACGCAGCGCCCCGATGTCGGCGCCGCCCAGGCTCCAGCCGGCCAACCCCTTGGTCCAGGTCTCGGCCTGCCCGGCGGCATA
>JBIKLX010000097.1:0-11553 GCA_044359565.1 Ilumatobacteraceae bacterium | reverse complement strand
TCACGATGTGGTCGGGATGCCGCGACAACTCCACCGGCGCGCACCCCTTCCGTAGACTCGCCGCCGTGAGCTTCCCCGTCCCCACCTCCCTGTCGCCGAGCCGGGTCGAGGCCTTCACCAGTTGCCCCATGGCGTTCCGCTTCGCCAGCATCGAACGCATCCCCGAGCCGCCCAGCATCCATGCCAGCAAAGGGTCGTTCGTGCACCGCGTCCTCGAGGTGCTCTTCACCCGTCGCGCGGCCGAACGCACGCCCGAGGCCGCACGCGAGGCCTTCCACGTTGCCAGGGCCGAGTACGAGGTGCACCCAGATGTCACCCTGCTCGGTCTCGACGAGGCGGCCCACGAGGCGTTCTTCGCCGACGGTTGGTCGCTCGTCGAGGGCTACCTGCGGATGGAAGACCCCACCGCGGTGCGCGACATCGGCCTCGAACTCCGGCTCGAGGCGCCCGTCGGCGAGCTCAGCGTGCGCGGCATCATCGATCGTCTCGAGATCGACAGCGACGACCGATTGGTCATCACCGACTACAAGACCGGCCGCCCTCCCGGCCCGCAGTACGAGCAGTCGAAGATGGGCGGCGTGCACATCTACTCGTTCCTGTGCGAGGCCGTACTGGGCCAGCGGCCCGCCGCCGTTCGACTGATGTACGTGCGCACCGGCGACGTCATCACCGCCACCCCCAGCGCCGAGTCGATCCGGTTCATCACCACCCGCACCACGGCGGTGTGGAAGGCGGTGGCCCGGGCGTGCGAGACGGGCGACTTCCGGCCGCGCCAGGGTCCATTGTGCAACTCGTGCTCCTACAAGCCGTGGTGCCCGGCGTTCGGGGGCGACCCCGAGCGTGCGGCGGTCGAGGCGCCGGTGGCGTTCGGGTTGTCGGCTCCTCGATGAACATCGGTGGGGCCCGGGTGGAGGCGTTCGACGCCTCGGCCGACAGCGCGCTCGAGCGCTGTCGAGGTCGCTCCCGTCCGGTCGACCGGCTGTTCCACACCGCCAGCATCGTCGGCGACTTCAGCATCGTGTGGCACGTCACCGGGCTGCTGGTGGGGTTGTTCATCGCCCAGCGGTTCACCGAGGCGCTGTGGTTCAGCGCGCTCATCGGCCTCGAGAGCCTCATCGTCAACCAAGGGGTGAAGCGCCTCTTCCGCCGCAGCCGTCCCACCGAGACCGGCGACCATCGCTTCACGGTGCGCAAACCACGTACGTCCAGCTTCCCCAGCGGCCACGCCTCGGCCGCGTTCTTCGCCGCCACCCTGCTCACCTGGTGGGTGGGCTGGGGGTGGGCGCCGCTGTGGTTCGCCATGGCGGTCGTCGTGGCCGTCAGCCGCGCCTGGGTACGCATCCATCACCCGTCCGACGTGGTGGGTGGTGCCCTGACGGGGCTGTTGCTCGCCCTGCTCGCCATCGCCACGGGCCTTGCCGGGCCGCTGCACTGACCCCGGTAGCCTTCGCGCCATGTCCGAGCTGCCGCATCTCGACCGGAAGATGAGCGACGCCGAGGGCCTGATGTGGCGCCTCGAGAAGGACCCCTACCTGTCGAGCACGTTCGCCAACGTCACCGTGCTCGACACCAAGCCCGACTTCGCTCGCCTGCTGCGCCGCATGGAGCGGGCCACGCTGGCGTTCGAACGGTTGCGTCAGCGGGTGCAATCGGCACCGGTGAACCTGTCGACGCCGGTGTGGGTCGACGACCCACAGTTCGACATCCATTACCACGTGCGCCACGTGGCCCTACCGAAGCCCGGCTCGCTTCGCCAGTTGCTCGACTACGCCAGCCTCGTCGCCGCCGACCCGTTCGACCGCACCCGACCGCTGTGGCAGTTCGTCGTCGTCGACGGCCTGCGCGGCGGCAAGTCGGCCCTCATCGAGAAACTGCACCACACCATCGCCGATGGCGAGGGCAGCGTGCAGTTGAGCCTGCAGTTCCTCGACTTCGAACGCGACGCCCCCGAACCGCCGCCCATCGAACGGGCCGCTGCCGACCACGCCACCGACACCACTCCGCCGCCGCACGACGTGCTGCGCGACCTGTTCGCCGGTGGGCTGCGGCTGCCCATCGGCCTGGTGCGCCAGGTGCGCGACCTGCTGGCCGACCCCACCGGCATCCCCGACGCCGGCAATGCTGCGGCCGACACCATCCGCGGGGTGATGAGCCAACTCGCCGATGTCGAACAGGCGCACTCGCCGCTGTGGACCGAGCGGTCGCTCCAGCGGCGCATCGAGGTGCTGCGCGCCCCGTTCGACACCACCCGGGCAGCAGCCAAGCGGCTCGGCGGCACGCTGAACACGGCCTTCCTCACGGCCGCCGCACACGCCGCGGGTCGATACCACACCGAACTCGGCAGCCCGATCGACCACCTGCGCGCCAGCATGGCCATCAGCACCCGCACCGAGGCATCGGGCGCCAACGCCTTCTCGCTCGCCCGCATGATGGTGCCCACCGCCGACATGCCCATCGCCGAACGGTTCGCGCTGGTGCAACAGGCCACCGAGGCAGCACGCGGCGCCACCACCAGCGCCTCGCTCGAGGCCATCTCGGCCGTGGCGGCCGCACTGCCGACAAGCCTCGTCACCCGCATCGCCCGCCAGCAGGCGCAGACGGTCGACTTCGCGACGTCGAACGTACGCGGTGCACCCATCCCGCTGTACCTGGCGGGCGCGCAGATCCTCGAGAACTATCCAGTGGGCCCGCTCGCGGGCGTGGCGTTCAACCTCACCCTGCTGTCGTACAACCACAGCCTCGACATGGGCGTGAACATCGACCGCGCCGCGGTCAGCCAGCCCGAACTCCTGCAGCGGTGCCTGCAGGGCGCGTTCGACGACCTGCTCACGGTCTGACACCGGGCTACAGCCCGGCGGCGATCAGCGAGGTGCGGCGGCGACGGGTACTGCGGTGAGCAACGTGCGCACGTCGAGCAGCACGTCGGTGACTTCGCCCGACGACACCAGCTCGCGCTGCATCATCTGCGACAGCGCCTTGTCGATGATCGTGAGCGCCTCGTGGATGACAGCCTCGTTCGTGTCGGTCATCGAATGCTCCTTGACTCGTGGGCCGGTGGTGGCGATGCCTGTGACCATATCGGCCCGTGCGACTCCGCGCGACGCATGGTACCGGTGTGGTGTGGCAACGACGGCTGTGACGCCTACCATCCCGGCATGGATCTGAACGGACGTCATGCGGTGGTTACGGGTGCAGCCGGCGGCATCGGTGCGGCACTGGCTGCGCGCTTCCACCGTGCTGGCGCAAGCGTCGTGCTCGCCGACCTCGACGGCGAGGGCGCACGGCGCGTCGCCGCAACCCTCGAGACTGCTCGACCTGGCTCGGCACTCGGGGTCGCCGCCGACATCGGCACCGAGCAGGGCAACATCGACCTCATCGCCGCGGCCGAGGCAGCCTTCGGTCCGATCGACCTGTTCTTCGCCAACGCCGGCATCGGCGGCGGCACCCTGCTCGACACGCCCGAGGAGATGTGGGACGCGGCGTTCGCCATCAACACCCACGCCCACCGCTGGGCCGCCAAGCACCTTGTCCCGGGCTGGCTGGCCAGCGGCGAGGGGTACTTCTGCTCCACGGCCTCGGCCGCCGGTCTGCTCAGCCAGATCGGCTCGGCCCCGTACACGATGACCAAGCACGCCGCCGTGGCGTTCGCCGAATGGCTCAGCATCACCTACGGCGACCAGGGCGTGCGGGTGAGCTGCCTGTGCCCGCAGGGCGTGAACACCAACCTGCTGAACGCCGGCGACACCCCGGGCTCCGGCCCGGCCAGCAGCGTCGTGCGCGCCTCGGGCCGCGTGCTCGAACCGGCCGAGGTGGCCGACGTGGTGCTGCAGGCCATCGCCGACGAGACGTTCCTCATCCTGCCGCACCCCGAGGTGCTCACCTACCTGCAACGCAAGACGGGCGACGTCGATCGCTGGTTGGCCGGCATGCGCAAGCTGCAGGCCCGGATGCTGGGTCTCTGACCGCGACGTGACCGACACGGCATTGCTCACCACGCTCGGCCTGCGCGCCGGCGAACCGATCAGGTTCCGCCGCAACGGCACGGGCCGCTGGGTGGAGGGCAAGGTCGCGGGCATGGCCGCCGACGGCAGCATCCTGCTGTACGACCCCGACGGCTCGGCCCGCAACCTGCGTCCCGAAGTGGTGGAGGTTCGTCGCCCTGGCCCACGCGGTCGCCTGGTGTGGCGTGTCGTCAGCGACGTCGCGATCACCTGGGAGCAACTCACCATATGGTAAACCGATCGGCGATTCGAGCGGCCTTGTGGCGGCTGCTCGGGTGCCTGGCCCTGTCGCTGGGCGTTGCCGCACCGGCCGCCGTACCGTCCACAGCAGCCGCCGCCGACAAGACCTTCCACCTCGAGGCACTGGTCACCGACGCCACGGTGCTGCCCGATGCCTCGATGGAGGTGACCGAGCAGTGGACGTACCGCTTCGAGGGTGGCCCGTTCAACTTCGGTATCCGGTCGTTCGAGGAGAACACCGACCAGATCACCGACTTCACGGCCTCCGACGAGCAGGGACCCCTCACCGTCATCGCCCCCGACGAGTCGGTGAGCGGCGACTGGGAGTGGCAACTGCGCGAACCCACCTCCGATCGCACCGTCACCTTCACCGTCGGCTACCGGGTGGTCGACGCGCTGCGCGTGGGCGCCGATGTGGCCGACCTCAACTGGATGTTTCTCGGTACCGAGCACCCCGGCGTGGGCGACGTGCGCATCACCGTGCGGATGCCCGGTTCGATCGAACCGTACGTCGAGGGTTTGCCCGACGACGACGCCACCGTGTTGCGCGGCTGGGCCCACGGCCCCACCACCGGCACCATCGTCCTCAGCACCTCGCAAATCGTTGCCGCCGTCGCCGAGGTGCCCGCCGGGCAGTTCGTCGAGATTCGCGCCGCCGTTCCCGCAACAGTGTTCAGCGTCACCGGCGACGCCGCCCTGCTGCCCGACATCCTCGCCCAGGAACGAGGGCTCATCGACAAGCCGCCCGACAAGCCGATCGACACCGGCCCCGACCGCACCTGGCTCGCCCGTGTGTTCACCCCCATCCTCGCCGGCCTGGGCGCGCTGGGCGCAGGACTGCTGTGGCGCCGCCACGGCCGCGAACCACGGTCCACCGAGGTACTCGGCGAGTACTGGCGCGAGCCACTCGACGACCCACCGGCCATCGCAATCAGCACCCTCGGCCGCGGCAGGGCCGACCCTGGGCCGATGATCGCCGGCACCCTCACCGATCTCGCCCAACGCGGATTCCTCAGCATCACCGCCCAGCAACTCCAACGCAGGGGCCCCGACACGACCGTGCACCACTACCAGTGGAGGGGCAAGCCCACCGACACACTGCACCCGTTCGAATGGCAGTTGCTGCAGATGGTGTTCCGCGGCCGCACCGAGGCCGACTCGGGGGAGCTCACCGCCTGGGCGCAAGCCAACCGCACCCAGGCCAAGGCCATGATCGACGCCATGACCGCCGACGTGCGCCGCCTGTACAGCGCCCGCGACTACGACGCCGGCACCAAGGGCCGCGCGTTCGGGGTGTTGGCGATCCTGGTGGTCGCCATGGCCGTCGGTTCAGCCGTCCTCGCCATGCTGAGCAAGAGCGGTGTCGCCTTGTTCGGTGTCGCTGCAGCCGTGGCCACATTCGCCGTCGGCGCGACCGTGCTGCGCAACCGCACCCAGGCCGGCGCCGAGGCCTACGCCAAGGCCGCGGGCCTGAAGCGCTACATCAAGGACTTCTCGCAACTCGCCGACGCGCCCGTCGGCCACCTCATCTTGTGGGAACGCTTCCTCGTCTACTCCGTCGCGTTCGGCGTATCGGCCGAACTGATGCGCGGCCTCGCCGTGCGTCTTCCCCAGGTGATGAACGACCCCACGTTCACCACCTGGTACATCGGTGCCGGTATGCATCGCTTCGACGGCTTCAGTTCCATCGGCACACAGACCGCAGCCGTGGTGGCGGCTGCCATCCCCAACAGCAGCGGCGCGGGCGGCGGATTCTCCGGCGGCGGCAGCAGCGGAGGCGGCGGGGGCGGGGGCGCGGGCGCTCGGTGACGGGCCACCCTCACCGGTTCACTACCCTCGGCCAGATGGGAATCCGCCTCGATCCATCCGACGAATACATGCACGAACTGGGCCCCGAGTCCAACTTCAACGAAAGCATGTACATCAACTGCTTCGACCCTGCCCAGCAGGTGGGCGGATGGTTCCGCATCGGGAACCGCGCCAACGAGGGCTACGCCGAGATGACCGTGTGCCTGTACCTGCCCCCGGCCGACGGCGAGGAGCGCCGCAGTGTGGGCTTCATGTACAAGCGGCCCACCATCGACAACAACGACCGCTTCGACGCCGGCGGCCTCACGTGGACCATCGTCACCCCGTTCGAGGAACTGCACATCGACTACACCGGCAAGGTGGTGCTGCTCGACGAGCCCGAGCAGATGGCCAATCCGAAGGACGCCTTCACCAACAACCCCTACGCCGAGTGCGAGGTGCACATCACGTTCACCGGCCAGGGTCGGCCGAGCATGTTCGGCGGCGAGCCCGACACCCCGCACGAGGCGCCGGGTGAAGAGTTCGCCAAGGGCCACTACGAACAGCTCATCGGCGCACGCGGCACCATCCGCGTGGGTGACCGCGAATGGGAGATCGACGGCCACGGGCTGCGCGACCACTCGTGGGGCCCGCGCTACTGGCAGGCCCCGTGGTACTACCGCTGGCTCACCGCCAACGTCGACCAGGACTTCGGGTTCATGGCCAGCCGGGTGGCGAAGAAGGACGGCCCCGGCACCCGCGGCGGGTTCGTGTGGGAACGCGGCCAGATGCACTACTGCGACGACGTGAGCATCAGCACCGAGACCCGCGGCGACGACGCCTACCACCAACGCATCACCGGCCTGCTGCGCTCGAGCCGCTCGGGCAAGGAGTGGGCGTTCACCGGTGAGGTGATGGACCTCATCCCGCTGCGCAACCGCCGCCAGGATCCCGATGGCAACTGGCTGATGACCCGCATCAGCGAGGGCATGACGAAGTGGACCATCGAGTCGGGCGAGTACGCCGGCAAGGTGGGCTACGGCCTCAGCGAGTACCTCGACCAGATCATCGACGGCTCGCCCGTCGGCCTGGCCGAGTAGGGCTCACTTCAGCCGCGGGTACGCGAGGAACCGGGCAGCCACCTCGGCGTCGCCCACCACGTCGATCCGTTCCACCGGCAGGCGGCGCCACAGCACCAGCAGCAGATCGCTCGCCGTGCCGCGCAATGCACAGTCGCCCTTGGCATGCTCGCGCACCAGACGGAACGCGGGTGCGCCGGTGCCGGTGTCGGTGCCTGCGTCGGTGTCGGTGCCTGCGTCGGTGCCGGTGTCGGTGTACAGGGTCCACTCCCCCGGTACGTCGGTGCAGTGCAGGTGCACCGACCCGGCGATGGGCGCTGCATCGTCGTCGGCAACCTGCACGAAGTGGGTGAGGAACTCGTCGATCCCGTCGCTGGCCAGCACCGGGTCGAGGGTGGCATCACGGCCCACCGCCACCTCGGCGTCCCAGCGGTGCATCGCGGTCTCGTGGGCCATGCGGCGTATCACGAACCGCACCGAGTGATCGTCGGTGAAGGTCCACACCTCGGCGTCGGGGTCGGCCTGGCCGAGTTCTTCCAGCAGCCCGGCGAAGCTCACCCGATACGCCGGCAGCAGCAAGGGGCGGTCGGGTCGCGGTGGCCGCTCGTAGGCCTTCGGCCATGTCGCCTTCTCGCGCACGACGAAGCGGAACAGGTCGTGCACCCAGGTGAGATGCCAGATGAGGTCGGACAGCCACCAGCGCGGACAGGCGGCAATGCGGACGGACAGGTCGGCGTCGGTGCACGCCTCGGCGAAGGCGTGGCCCTCGCGATCCAGGGCAGCAAGATGCTCGGCAGGCTCCATGCCCCGAATGGTGCCACATCGACCCGGTCGCGTTCCTGCCGACATGTTGCCGGGGTGTTCAGTGAATACTGGACGAACCGATACGGTCGAGGCGTGAACCATCGCGACATCGCCACGCTGATCATCGAGTCGACGGTGCAGGCGAGCAGCCCGGCCGTGTCTCCCGATGGCTCGATGGTGGCATTCGTGGTGTCGCGGCCCGATGTGTCGACCAACATCACCCGTACGAACGTGTGGCTCGCTGCGCTCGACGGATCGGTCGCCCCGCACCCCGTGGCCGACGGCGACAAGGACCGCGGCCCGGTGTGGAGCCCCGACGGACGTTCGCTCGCCTACGTCGCCAAGGGCACCACCGACAGCGAGGCGCTGGTACGTCTCATGCCCGTCGATACGGCGGGCGACACCGTCACGCTGGCCACCATGCCCGACGGCGCCCAGCATCTCCGCTTCAGTCCCGACGGCACCTGGCTGGCCTACTCGAGCCGCACGCCGCACGAGCGCTACGACGCCAAGGACGAGAGTTGGCAGGCGCCGCGCAAGATCGAACGGTTCTTCGCCCGGCTCGACGACGAGGGCTGGATCGTCGACCGCCCGATGCACGTGTACGTGGTGCGCACCGACGGTTCGGGAGAGGCCCGCAATCTCACGCCTGGCGACGCCGAGCACGGCGACCTGTCTTGGCTGGCCGACTCGAGCGGGGTGGTGGTGTCGGCCAAGCGCCACGACACCTGGGACCTCGACTTCGCCACCGACCTCTACCGCGTCGGCCTCGACGGCACCATCGTCGCGCTCACGGGCCAGACCGGCCAGTATCAGCAGCCCAGCGCGTCGCTCGACGGTTCGCTCGTTGCCTTCCTCGGCTACGACGACGCCTCCACCACACCGCAGAACGTGCACATCGGCGTGGTGGCCCCCACCGGCGGCGGCCACCGCTGGCTGTCACGCTCGCTCGACCGCACGTTCGAGTGCACCGGCGGCGACCGGCCACCGGTGTGGGAATCGGCCGACACCCTGCTGGCCGTTGCCGAGGATGCGGGCCAGACCCACCTGTGGCGCGTGCACCTCGACGGCCGGGCCCCCGAGCGGCTCACCCAGGGTGCCATCACGGTGAAGGGTTTCGACCACGCGGGCGGTGTCACCGTGCTGGTGGCCAGCTGTGTCGATGGGGTGGCAGACGTGTTCGTGCTGCGCGACGGCGAGATGGTGCGTCTCACCGACTTCACCGACCGCTTCCGTGCCGCCGCCTCCCCGCAGGGATGGGATCGGCTGAGCGTGCCCACCACCGACGGCACCGAGCGCATCGACGCCTGGATCATGCGCCCTGCCGGGTTCGACCCGGCGCAGCGCTACCCAGTGCTGCTGAACGTGCACGGCGGGCCGCACACCCAGTACGGCGAGACCCTGTTCGACGAGGCGCAGTTCCAGGCCGCCGCCGGCTTCGTGGTGGTCATGTGCAACCCCCGCGGGTCGTCGGGCCGCGAGGAACGGTGGGGGCAGTCCATCCTCGGGCCCAAGCACCACGCCCGTCCCGGCACCGGCTGGGGCAGCGTCGACGTCGACGACGTGCTCGCCGTACTCGACCACGTGCTGGCCGCGCACGACTTCTGCGATCCGGCACGCGTGGGCATGCTCGGCGGCAGCTACGGCGGGTTCATGGCCACCTGGCTGGCAGCCCGTCACGGCCACCGGTTCCGCGGCATCTGCAGCGAGCGGGCGGTCAACAACATGCTCAGCGAGGAGTGGTCGAGCGACATCGGTTCGATCTTCCGCACCGAGGTGGGCCCCAACCACCTCGACGATCCCGCGGCCTACGACGAGTTCTCACCCGTGCGGTGGGTGCGCGACATCCACGTACCGATGCTGCTCATCCACAGCGAGAACGACCTGCGCTGCCCCATCAACCAGGCCGAGGAACTGTTCATGGCGCTGCGCCTGCTGCGCCGCGACGTCACCTTCTATCGATTCCCCGGCGAAGGCCACGAGTTGTCGCGCAGCGGTTCGCCCGTACACCGCGTGCAGCGGGCCGAGATCATCCTCGACTGGTTCAGCGAACGACTCGCCACCGGGGCCTGAGCGCACCCCACACGGTGGCGGCTCAGGCGGCGCGTTGTCGGGGGTGGCCGCGCGGCCGGGTCTCGAACCGGGCGCCACGCGGCGACACGAACACCGCCGTGCCGTCGGCGAGCAGATCGACCTGCCACCCGTCGCGGTGCACCACCCGATGGTGGTGGGTGCACAGCAACAGCAGGTTGTCGAGCTTCGTGTCGCCGTGGCGCCTCCACCACTGCACATGGTGCGCATCGCACCAGGCCCGCTTGCGGTCGCAGCCGGGGAACCGGCAGCCGCCGTCGCGTGCCGACACGGCGCGGCGCAACGACTCGATGACCGTGCGGGTGGAACGCCCGTAGTCGAGCACCACGCCGTCGGCACGCAGCACCCGGTGCATCGTGCAGTCGCAGCCGAACATGGCCGCAGCCCACTCGGGCAGCCGTCGGCCGCCTTCGGTGACGGTGAGGCCGACCGGTCGCCCCTCGACGCCCAGCTCGGCGAGCACCGCGGCCGGTACCTCGATGTGCAGGTCGACATGTGGCCGGTGCCGCGGCGTGCCGTTGCTGTCGCAGTTGGCCACGAAGAACTGGAACACGGCCGCCACGGCATCGGCCTGGCGTTCGCTGCGACTGCGCGTGTCGACCGGGCCGTCGTCGGCGCGCGCGATGTGCAGCGCCCGCTCGACCACCTCGGCGGTGGAGGGGTCGAACACGAAACTGCCGAGCAGCGCACCGTCGCCAGCGCGCGTCATCCGCCACGACCGGTCGTGCACGGTGGGCGGCTCGGGGTCGACAATGGCCAGTGCCCGTTCCTGCCACGCGGAGACGGCGACCGCCGAGTCGGCGATGTCGAGCGGTTCGAGCGCGGGCACCAGCCACTGCTGGTCGGCGTCGAGTTGATCGGCCAGCACCACCGGTGTGGCCTTGCGCAGCAGATCGCCCTGCGCCGCGCTGAGTCGCCCGTCGGCAACCGCGGCGCGCACTACGTGGAACCGGAGGAGGAACTCGCCGTCGCGCAGCAGCCGCCGAGCCTCGGCACGCGGCACATCGAGGCCGTGCGCCAACCACATCACCGGCGAACGGAAGCCATCGAACGACCACTCACCCGCTGCAGCCAACCGGGCCGCGTGGAGCGCCACCTGCGTGCGTTGCCGCTCGGCCGAGCGGTGCCCGTCGACCAGATCGGCCAACGACACCGGGCCGGTCGCAGTGTGGTCGACGAGCACCTCCATGCACTCGATCGTACATGTGTTCTGACCGACCTGCGCCCAAGAAACCCTTGTTTCATATGGGTTTCAGCGATATCGACGCGCGCCCCATCGGCGCCAGCGATAGTGCTCAGTCGCTCGTCAACCAGACGTCGATCAGCTTGCGCGCGATGGAGATGCGCGGCGGGATGTTGGGCAGTTCGTCGCGGCGGTACCACTGCGCATCGAGGATCTCGGTGGGGTCGATCTCGATCTCGCCCGCCACCCACTGGGCCTGGAACCCGATCATCAGGCTGTGCGGGAACGGCCACGGCTGGCTGCCCCAGTAGCGCACGTTGCCCACCACGATGCCCACAACTACGCGTACCACGCGCACCCCGGCCTG
>JBIKLX010000281.1:0-3176 GCA_044359565.1 Ilumatobacteraceae bacterium | reverse complement strand
GCGGCAGCACACCGAGCACCGAGTCGTACTTCAGCAGGTGCGCCATCGTGTCGAGCGAGCCGAGGTCGTTCACCGCCACGATGTCGAGGTCGACGCCGCGCTGCTTGGCGGCCCGGAAGAAGTTGCGGCCGATGCGGCCGAAGCCGTTGATGCCCACACGTACCGTCATGGCGGGAGGGGTCCTTTCACGTGATGAAGTGCGCCAGCGACACTACTGGCCCGCAATGTCAGTGATGTATATCCCGATGCGTCACGCGAGGCCGGTGCCCCATGGCCCGCAACCACGAGGCAATCTCCTCGGCGAGCGCCACCGAGCGGTGGTGCCCGCCGGTGCAGCCGATCGCGATCGACAGATAGCTCTTGCCCTCGGCCATGTACGACGGCAGCAACAATTCGAGCAGCGCCTCGAAGCGGTCGAGGAACTCCTTGGTGACCGGCTGACCCAACACATAGTCGCGGACATCAGGGTCGAGGCCGGTGTGCGGCCGCAGATGCTCGATCCAGTGCGGGTTCGGCAGGAACCGCACATCCATCACCAGGTCGACATCGAGCGGGATGCCGTGACGGAACCCGAACGAGGTGACGGCCATCTTCATCGCCTCCGCCTCGGTCTCGGCGGAGAACGAGTCGACGACAATGGCCTTCAACTGGTGCACGTTCAACTCGGTCGTGTCGACCACCAGATCGGCTGCCGCCTTCACCGGTTCGAGCAACTGACGCTCGCGTTCGATGGAGTCGGCGATACCACTGTGGCCGTCGTCGAGCGGGTGCTTGCGCCGGCTGCTGCCATATCGCTTCACCAGTTCAGGCGTTGACGCATCGAGATAGAGCACCCGAACCCGGTGATCGGCCCGCAGCCGGGCGATGGCATCGGCAAGCGCTCCCGGGTTGGTGGTGGGTCCGGCCACGAGACCGAGGCGGTCGAACGAACTGGTGCTGGTGCCCAGTTCGACGATCTTGTCGAGCAACTCGATGGGCAGGTTGTCGACCACGAACCAGCCGAGGTCTTCGAGGAAGTCGGCGGCCTGCGAACGGCCTGCCCCCGAGAGCCCGGTGATGACGAGAATGTCGGTCACGACCGAGATGGTACGCCTTCCACCTTGCGCGTACGGAGATACAGCAATCGCGGAATGGTCGCGGCCTCGGCGTACTCCGACGCCCGGTCGATGAATCCGCTCGGCGGCGCCGGCTCGAGCATCCGTTCGAGCAGCAAACCGTTGTCGGCGAGTGCGTTCACATAGCGGCTCAGCGGCCGGTGGATGAAGGGGATGAACACGCCCTTTTCCACCTCCTCGATTGTCTCGTCCTCGATGAGGTACGGCCCGATCCGCCAGTACTGCTCGGGCGGGTCGAGCACCTGGTCGTCGATCCAGCCGCTGTTGGGGGTCTGCAACAACGGGTGATTGAGGAAGAAGCAGAACCGGCCGCCGGGGGCGAGCACCCGGGCCACCTCGGCGATGGCGTCGTCGACGTCGCGGATGTGCTCGAACACCAGGCACGCGACGACGGCGTCGAAGCTTCCATCGGCGAACGGCAGCGCCCCCGCACCCGACCGGGCGAACGATGCTCCTCCCCCACGCTCGGCCGCCACGCGCACCTGGTTCCACGTCGGGTCGATGCCCACCACCAGTTCGGCCCCGATGCGCACCGCCAGGCGGCTCACCTGGCCGTCGCCGCACCCCACGTCGAGCACCCGTGCCGCTCCAGCCAACTCCGCTGCGGCCAACGGCAGGATCTGCTCTTCGTACTCGGGGTCGGCTCCGTCGGTGAACCCCTCGATCCACCAGCCGGCGTGGGTCTCCCACAAGTCGTCGCGCTCCGTCTCCCTATCCACGTTCGCCAGCGTACGCCCGCACCCTCTCCCCCACCCCCACCCGTCCGTGAGCGTGGGCCCGGTGGGCCCCGGCCCCAGCTCACCGACCCCGGCCATTCGTGCGGCTCGACCCGGGTGGCCCGGGGCCAGGCTCACGGAGCGGCGCGACGTAGGGTCGGGGGATGGACTTTGCGGTATGGCCTTCGTACGGACGCTCGTGGGACGAGGCGATCGACCTCGCCCGCTGGGCCGAGGCCAGTGGGCTGCAGGGCTTCTGGTACGCCGACCACTTCATGCCCGACACCAGCACCACCACCCCCGACGACGGGTCGGCCCTCGAGTGCTGGAGCGTGCTGGCCGCCGTGGGCGCGCTGGTGCCTCGGCTGCGCCTCACCTCGATGGTGTCGCCGGTGAGCATCCACCACCCGGTCGTGCTGGCCAAGCGCGCCGCCACCGTGGCCGAGATCACCGGTGGCCGGGCGGTGCTGGGTCTCGGCGCCGGATGGCAGTTGAACGAGCACGCCGCCTACGGCTTCGACCTGCTGGAACCGGGCGAGCGGGTGAGCCGGTTCGCCGAGGCGATCGAAGTGATCCACCGGCTGCTGCACGAGCCTGCCACCACGTTCGCCGGCCGCTGGTACCAGTTGGTCGACGCGCCGTTCTCGCCGAAGCCGACGCTGCCGATCATGGTGGGCACCGGCAGCCCGCGCATGGCTCGCATCACCGCCCGCTGGGCCGACGAGTGGAACACGTGGGGCAACCCCGACGAGCTGCAGCGCCGCACCGCACTGTGGCTGGCCGGCTGCGACGCCGTCGGCCGCGACCCCGCCACGATGCGCCGCTCGGCCCAGGCGCTGGTGTTCCTCACCGACGACGACGCCCGTCGCGACGCCATCCGTGCCGCAGCACCGGCCGATCGCACGCTGGCCGGTGGCCCCGCCGAGTTGATCGACCTGATCGGCACCTACGTCGAGGCGGGGATCGACGAGTTCGCCATCCCCGACTTCACCCTCGGCGAGACGCCCGAGCAGCGCCGCCACACCTACGCCCGCCTGCGCGACGAGGTGCTGTCAGCCTTCCTCCCGCGATGAGCAACCTGCGCAGCCAGCGCACCGAACGCTCATCGCGCTGGGGTGGGCGACGTGGGGGTCAGCGGTCGTCTGAGCACCAGGCGCGGGCGACGCCGGTGAGTGCTGCGGTGACTCGGCGGAGGCTGTCGGTGCTGACCCACTCGAGTGCCTCGTGCAAGCCCTCGCCACACGGGCCGAACACCACCGTCGGCGTGCCGGCCGCCATGTGCAGCGCCGCATCGGTCCAGTAGGGGGCGGCGCCCACCACAGCCTCGCGGTGTTCGGCGATCCCG
>JBIKLX010000096.1:0-11616 GCA_044359565.1 Ilumatobacteraceae bacterium | reverse complement strand
GGCATGGTCAGCTCGGCCATCTACCGCTACTTCCCCAGCCGCGACGACCTGCTCACGGCACTGATCATCGAGTCGTACGAACGCCTCGGTATCGCGGTCGAAGCAGGTGATGCGGCGGTCCGACGCTGCACCGACTTCCGCGGGCGCTGGCGCGCCGCCGCCCACGCCCTGCGCACCTGGGCGATCGACCACCCCTCGGAGTGGGCGCTGCTGTTCGGCACTCCGGTTCCCGGCTATGCCGCCCCGGCGGACACGATCCCTGCCGCGACCCGCTACACGACGGTGCTCATCTCCATCCTCACCGACATGGCGGGCGCCGGCCATGTGCATCGCACCGCGGTGCCCAAGGTGCTGCGCGCCGACCTCGAACGGCTGCGCATCCAACTCGGCGCCGAGGTGTCGGATGCCGCGCTCACCGTGGGGATGACCGCGTGGGCGGCAGTGATGGGAGCCGTGAACCTCGAGCTCTTCGGCCACCTGCACAACGTCGTAAATCAGCCTGGCGCGCTGTTCGACGCCGTCGTCGAGCAGCACGCAGCCTTCATCACGGCCTGATCGGCCGGCTATGCGCGTGGCTGGGTGAGTACTGGCAGGAGGGCTGCTGCCACCTCGGCGGGCTTCTCCTCGTGGACCAGGGTGCTGGCGCCCGGGATGACAGCGAGTTGCGCGTTGGGGAAGGTTCCCACCATCTCGCGCGCCCAGGCGACCGGGAAGAACGCGTCCTGCTCGCCCCACACCAGTTGCACCGGCACGTCGATGCGGCGGTGCAGGTCGCCCAGGTCGCGGATCAGTTTCGGGGTGAAGCTGGCCAGCAGCGTGGCGGCCGCCTTGCGATGCGGCGCCGAGTCGCGCAGCGGTTGCAGGAAGAACTCGTCGAACTCGCCTCCGAGCAAAGACCGATCGACGAACGCCGCGCCGAACACCAGGCCGTTGCGGGCGATCTTCGGTTTACCCGCCACCCACCCCAGACCGGCACCGAGGCCGGGAAGGCGACGGATGCCGACGAAGCTCCGGAACCGCCAACTCATCCGGTTCGGCGGTTCGGTGCCGATGAGTCCCATCGCCCGCAGACGCGGGTCGCCGGCCATCGCATGCCGGGCGAACATCCCGCCGCTGTCCTGCGCCACCACGGCGACGTCGTCGAGGCCGAGGAGGTCGATGGTCCGGCGGATGCTCTGGATGTGCAGGTCGAACGACAGCGGTGTGTCGGCCGTGAACCGGCTCGACCCGGTGCCCGGCAGGTCGATGAGGTGGCAGGTGACGTGTTCGGCGAGATGGGGCAAGAGATTGCGGAACGTGGCGCCGTGCACCGGCCAGCCGTGCACGAACAGCACATCGGGCCCGGTGCCCACCCGGCGATAGGCCACCTCGGCCGAGCCAACGTCGAGGAACTGCTCGGGTGCCTGGCGGAACAGATCGGCTGCTTCGCTGGCGGTGATGCTCATCGGGCAGTGCTCCATGGCTCGGTGGTACCCGATTCGGCAACGGGCACCTGATGTGTAGTCGGCATTACGGAGCGTATTCGTAGTGCCGACTACAGTCAACTCACCACCCCGCGCTGGACTGAGCCAGCCCGCAGCGGCCGCGCCGATGGGTCACTCGGGCAGTGCTTCGTCACATCGTTTCGATTTCGATTTCGACTCAACGTCCACGCCCGTCCCAGTGTCGAGATCGGAGTCGGAATCGGAGCCGGAGCCGAAGTCGGAATCGAAGTCGGAATCGCAGACGGAGCCGAAATCGGGATCGAAATCGAAATCGAAATCGAAATCGAAATCGAAGTCGGGATCGGGATCGGGATCGGAACCGGAACCGGAACCGGAACCGGAATCGGAATCGGAATCGGAATCGGAATCGGAATCGGGATCGGAATCGGGATCGGAATCTCGGAATCGGAATCGGGATCGGGATCGGGATCGATGCAGAAATCGAAATCGGAATCGAGGTCAGGATCGGAATCGAAATCGAAACGACGTGACCGGACTCCGGCCTCGGGAGGCGGGCGGCGGTACGGTGCGAGCGCCATGACCCCGGCCGCTGACCACCCTGCCGACCCTGCCGACCTGAGCCCCGTCGACCTGAGGCTCGACGAGTTGAGCCTCGACCGGCTGACAGCGGACGTGTCGGTGTTCCAGCGCAAGAAGGGGCACCGCTTCTCGTCCGACGATGTGATCACCGCCTGGGTGGCGATGCAGGTGTGCTCGGCACCGGAGCGGGTGCTCGACCTGGGCTGCGGGCTCGGCTCGGTACTGCTGCACCTGGCCTGGTCGGTGCCGACGGCGCGGTTGGTGGGCGTAGAGGTGCAGGACGTCTCGTTCGCACTGCTGCAACGCAACGTCGCCCACAACCGGCTCGGCGAGCGGGTGGCCATCCACCACGGCGACTTCCGCGCCCCCGCGCTGCAGCAGCTGCTCGGGGCCGACGGACCGTTCCCACTCGTGACCGGCACCCCGCCCTACTTCCCCACCGGCACCGCCACCCATGCCGACGACGAGCAGCGCACCCGTGCCCGGGTGGAGACCCGGGGCGGGATCGAGGCCTACATCGAGACCGGTGCCCGGCTGCTGGCCGACGACGGCTGGCTGGTGGTGTGCGGTGACGCCGATGCCGAACCTCGCCTGCACGCAGCGGCGGACACCGAAGGGTTGGCCGTGGCTGCTCGCTACGTGGTGATCCCCCGCGAACACCGTCCTCCGCTGTTCACGGTGTGGGCACTGCGACGCGCCCACCACGGCGACACCTGCGCCGACCACGTGATCACCCTGCGCGACGAGCACGGCGAACGCACCGCCGACGCGAAGATGCTGCGCGCCTTCAGCGGCTTCCCCGAGTCGACATCTCCCCGCTAATCGCCGGCCAGGATGAAGTCGGCGATCCGCTCGCCGATCATCACCGTGGGCAGGTTCGTGTTCGCCCGCGAGATGCTGGGCATGATCGACGCATCGGCCACGCGCACGTTCGGCACCCCGTGCAGCCGCCCACGCGCATCGACGACGGCCAGCGGCCCCTCGCCCATCGCACAGCTACCCGCCGGGTGGTAGTAGTGCGCCACGGTGTCGTGGAACGCCGCGTCGTCGCTCATGTCGGTGATCCGCTCGCCCAGCACCGAGGCCAACTGCGGATGCGCGAACAACTGTTCGGCCAGCGCCACGCCGTCGCGCATGACCGCGAGATCGTGACCCTCGGGGTCGCTGAGATAGCGGTGGTCGAGGAACGGATGTGCCTCGGGATCAGGCGAGGTGATGTGCACCACCCCACGACTGCGCGGGTTCACGCACGACACCTCGATGTGTACCCGTCCGTACAGCGCGCTGGTCTGGTTGCTGGCACACACCGGGAACACGTGCAGGTCGTAGCGACCGTCGGCCGAGTGGCTCGACACGAACTTGCCGAGGGTCTGCTCCTCGGGCAGGTACCCGGCGGCCGACGCCTCGTCGAGCCACTGCTGCAGCTGCGGCCCGACCGCACGGTCGGCGTGGACCATCGGATGGTCGTGCAGGTTCGCCCCCACGCCGGGCAGCGCATGCACCGGCTCGATGCCGGCGGCCCGCAACACGGCGGGATCGCCCACCCCGGAACGCTCGAGCACACCGGGCGAGCCATAGGCACCGGCAGCCAGCACCAAGGTGCCCGCCTCGATCGTCAGCAGCTCACCGTGACGGATCACGTGTAACCGCACCCCGTCGGCACCGGACTCGAAGCGGTCGACGATCGCCTCGTCGAGCACCCGCACCCGGTCGCGCACCGGGTCGAGATAGGCGAACGCCGCGCTCCAGCGGGTCGTCCCCACCACGTTCACCGTCTCGAGCCCGAACGACGGCCCGGCCTCGAGATCGCACAGATCGCTGGCGATCGGCCATCCCAACGCCTCGGCCGCCAACAGGCACCGTTCGTGGAACGGGCCGGCCTCGTGTCGTTCGTAGGCGCGCACCCGCATACGTCGCACCACCCGGTCGAACACCGGGGCCACCTCGTCGCCCGTCCATCCGGGCAGACCCCAGTCGGTGTACTCCTGGCGCTGCCCCACGGCCGCAATGGCACCGTTGTGCGCGCTGCAGCCACCGATGATGCGAGCCCGCTCGAACCGCCACCGACCCGAGGCATAGCCCCAGTCGTGCGACTCGACCGGCATCATCCGGGCGTCGAGGAACTCCTCGGGCCAGCGCCCGGAGTCGAAGGCGCCGTAGTCGGGCCCGGCCTCGACGAGCAGCACGTCGCGACCCGCCTCGGCGAGCCGCCCGGCGACCGCACATCCCCCCGAACCGCCACCCACGACCACATACTCGGCACGCATGGCCCCATCATCGCACCGGAATCACGGTGCGCCATAGGACGGTGTTGTCGACCTTCAGGTCGCTGGCCCAGATGAGCGCGGCCGAAGCGTCCCACGAGATGGTGTCGTAACCGTTCTTCGCGCCAACCTCCTCGGGCGTGTACACCGTGGCCGTCGACCAGGAGGAGTCGTCGAAGTCGGCCGCGGTCCAGCCGTCGGGTTCGGCGATCACCTCGAACTGGCAGTCGGTGTCGGGATCGGTCGAGCCGGCGCAGTCGGTGTTCAGCGGCGCCCGGTGCACCACGAGGCCTCGCCAGTCGGCACCAGTGACGGCCACCACCTCACCCGTGGCGGTATCGGTGAACTGGGCGATGATCCCGCCGTCGCCCATCTGCTGGTTCGGCTCGCCGATGTACTCCAAGCCGCTGTCGGTCTCCTTGAAATCCTTGCTGACCATTGCGATGGTGAGCGGATACGAGGCCTCGAACGTGAACGTGTCGGCGTTGAACGAGCGCTCGGTGGTGATGGACACCGAGTCCTCACCCACCAACTCGCCGTTCACGTACAGCGAGAACCAGTTGTCGGCCCACACCTCGGCGGTGAACGTGCTGGTGGCGCCGACCACCGTCGTGGAGTCGACCACCGTCGTGGCGGCAGGCGCAGTCGTGACCGGCGCAGTCGTGACCGGCGCAGTCGTGACCGGCGCAGTCGTGACCGGCGCAGTCGTGGCAGCGGACTCAGGGGTGTCGGACGAGCAAGCCGCCAGACCCATCAGGCAGATCGCGGTCGTCGCGGCGAAGGAGAAGGGGCGGTTCACGGTGCAGTCCTCATGCCCGGCACTGTACGGACGATCGGCAAGAGCCGGGTATGAGCCGGGCGAGCAGCGAGTGTGACCACGCCGCCTCAGCCGGAGCTGAGGGCCTCGAGCAGACGGGCGAGGCTGCGGTCGAGCGCAGCACGGTCGCGGTCGCTGATCGACCCGATCATCTCGTCGTCGGCAGTCGCCACCACCTCGATGGCCTGATCGACCAGGCGGCGGCCTGCCGGCGTGAGGTGCACCAGCGAACTGCGCCGGTCGGCCGGGTCGGCCTCGCGGGCGATGAGCCCCATCTGCTCGAGGCGGAGGAGTCGGTTGGTGAGCCCACTGGGCGAGATCATCGTGACCGCCGCGATCTCGGTGGGCGTGACCCGCGCGTTGCGGCCGTTGCGGCGCAGGGTGGCGAGCACATCGAACTCGCCCACGGCCAGACCCAGTGGCGCGAGTTGGTCCTCGAGTCGAGTCAGCACCGCCTTCGCCACGGCACCGAGACGCAGCACGGTGTGCATCGATCGGAAGTCGATGTCTGGACGCTCCGCGGCCCAGGTGTCGACCGTCGTGTCGACGATGTTCGGCGTGCTCACACCCCCAACGGTATCCGCTGGAACGCCGCATCTCCTTTGACGTCGAATAGTTCGATGTCGTACCATCTCACCATGTCGACCCCGATCATCCGCGTCCGCGACGTCGCCTTTCCCCGCTTCCAGGCACCCGACCTCGACGTGATGGAACAGTTCCTCGAGGCCTTCGGCATGGTGCGTTCCGCCCGCACCGATGAGGCGCTGTACATGCGCGGCACCGACCCGGCGCACCACGTGCATGTGACCCACCGCGGCGAGCCTGCGTTCCTGGGTCTCGCCTTCCAGTCCACCCTCGACGACCTGCACACGCTGTCGGCGGCCACGGGAGTGCCGGTGACCGAACTCGACGAGCCGGGTGGCGGCCAGGTGGTGCACCTCACCGACCCCGACGGGCGCATCGTCGACGTCGTCGCCGGCATCGCCACGCTCGAACCCCTGCCGCTGCGCGAGCACGCCGCGCTGAACACCGGTGCCGAGCGCACCCGTGTCGACACGCTGCAGCGCGTCGCCGCCGGGCCCAGTCAGGTGAAGCGCTTCGGGCACTCGGCCATCAAGACCACCTCCCTCGCCACCCTGGCGGGCTGGTACGCCGACACCCTCGGCCTGCTCGTGTCGGACGACATGTACGTCGAGTCGCCGGAGGCCCCGATGGGCCGCTTCATGCGCTGCGACCGCGGCGACGAGGGCGCCGACCACCACTCGCTGCTCGTCCTCGAGACCGGCGAGGTGCGCCTCGGTCACTGCGCCTGGGAGGTGGCCGACTTCGACGACCTGATGGCCGGGCGCGAGGTGCTCACCCGCCACGGCGCACGCCACTACTGGGGTGTGGGGCGTCACATCCTCGGCGGCCAGGTGTTCGACTACTGGAAGGATCCGCTCGGCTTCACGGTCGAGCACTGGACCGACAGCGACCTGCTCACCGCCTCCACCCCGCCGGCCGCGCACTCGATCTTCGCCGGCATCAACCAGTGGGGCCCCAACCCCCCGGCCGACCTCGACTTCTGACGGGCAGGACGCACTGATGGATCTGGGGATCGCCGGGCGACGGGCCATCGTCGCCGCCAGCAGTTCCGGGCTCGGGCTCGCCTGCGCCCGCTCGCTCGCCCGCGAGGGCGTGGCCGTCACGCTGAACGGCCGCAACGCCGAGCGCCTGGCCGCCGCCGCGGCGTCGGTGCGCCAGGTGGCGACCGCCGACATCACCACCGTCGTCGGCGACATCGCCCTCGACGACACACGCGACGCGCTGCTGGCCGCCTGCCCGCATCCCGACATCGTCGTCACCAACAACGGCGGCCCGGCACCCGGACGTTTCCAGGACTGGGACCGCGACGCGTGGATCGCCGCCCTCGACGCCAACATGCTGGCTCCCGTGCTGCTCATCCGCGCCGTCATCGACGGCATGGTCGAGCGACGATTCGGCCGCATCGTCAACATCACGTCGGCGATGGTGAAGACGCCGCTGAGCCCGATGGGCCTGTCGTCGGCGGCTCGCACCGGACTCACCTCGGTGGTGAAGGGCCTGTCGCGCGACGTGGCCCCCGCCAACGTCACCATCAACAACATCCTCCCCGAGCGCATCGACACCGAGCGCCAACAGATGATGGCCAACCTCACGGCGAAGCACCGCGGCATCACCGTCGACGAGGCGTACGAGCAGATGGCCGCGTCGATCGCCGCCAAGCGACTCGGCCGCCCCGAGGAAGCGGGCGACCTGTGTGCCTACCTCTGCTCGGCGCAGGCGGGGTACATCTCGGGCCAGAGCATCCACCTCGACGGCGGTTCGTTCGCCGGCATCTTCTGATGACCGCCAAGCCGAGCACTGCCGACGCGCCGACCATCGACCTGCTGATCGTCGGCGCCGGCCCGGTGGGCCTCACCGCGGCGCTGCTGTTCACCGAACTCGGTCACACGGTGCGCATCGTCGACCGCCGCCCCGGGCCGCAGCGCGCCCCGGCCGCGCATGTGCTGAACGCTCGCACGTTCGAGGTGTGGCGCCAGATCGGCATCGATGTCGAGGCCATCCGTGCCGCCGCACAGTCGCCCGCCGACGCAGGCCGGGTGTACTGGGTGGATCGCCTCGGCGGCAACGTGTTCGGCTGGCTGCCCTACGAGCAACAGGGCGACGACCAACTGGCCATCACCCCCACCCCGCTGCGCAACCTGTCGCAGCACCACCTCGAGCCACTGCTGCTGGCGGAACTGCGCAGCCGCGGCATCGAGGTGGAGTACGGCACGACCTGGCAATCGCACGCCGATCACGGCTCGCACGTCGAATCGCACCTCGCAGCGACGGCCGACGACGACGCGGCAGCCGAGTTCGTCACCTCGTCGTGGTTGCTCGCCTGCGACGGTGCCGGCAGCGCAGTGCGCGCCGCGTGCGGCATCGCCATGGACGGCCCCGACAACCTGCAGCAGTTCGCGATGGTGCACTTCCGCTCCTCGCTCGACCAGTTGGTGGGCGACGACCGAGGTGTCCTCTACTGGATCTGCGACCCGTCGGCCGGCGGCACCCTCATCCGCCACGGCCACGACGAGTGGGTGTACATGTCGTCGATCGACGACCGCACCCCGACGCCGGCCGACGACGACGCAGCAGCGGCCTCGGTGCGCCGAGCGCTCGTCGACTTCGACGGGCCGATCGAGGTGCTGCGCATCAGCCGCTGGACGATGACGTCGCAGCTGGCCCAGCACTATCGGCACGGCCGGGTGCTGCTGGCGGGCGACGCCGCGCACCGCTTCCCCCCGTCGGGCGGGATGGGCCTGAACACCGGGGTGCAAGACGTGCACAACCTCGGCTGGAAGCTGTCGGGTGTGCTGCGTGGCACGCTCGACGAGTCGGTGCTCGACACCTACGGCATCGAACGACGACCGGTCGCCCAACGCAACGCACTCGCCAGCCTCGACAACGCGTTCCGCATGATCGAGGTGTTCCAGGCGCTTGCCGACCCCGAGCACACCGGCCTCAGCGAGGCGATCGCCCGCCAGGCCCCGCACTTCGACATGCTCGGCCTGCAACTCGGCTACCGCTACCCCGCCGACGGGTCGGCCGAACCGATCCCCACCGTGCCGCCCACCGAGGCCGAGGTGCGCACCTACACCCCGTCGAGCGAACCGGGCAGCCGTCTGCCGCATAGCTGGGTGACGCGCGACGGGTCGATCATCTCCACGCTCGACCTGGTGCCGCTCGACCGCCATGTCGTGATCGCCGGGCCCACCAGCACAGTGGCCGAGCCACACCTGCGCGTGGGCCGCGACTTCAGCGACCCGCACGACTGGTGGGGCACGACGATGTGCCTGACGCCCGATGCTCACGTCGTGGTGCGGCCCGACCAGCACATCGCTCACTGACTCGCCGGTCCGGCCGGGCCTGAGAGGATGGGCACATGACGGCGCCTCGTCCCGACCACCATGACGACGCCGGTGGCGAGCAGTATCGCAGCCGCAGCCTGTGGCTGGACCTGCTGCCCGAATCGCTCGCACCGCGGCCCGCGCTGGCGGGCGACACCGAGGCCGACGTCGCCATCGTCGGCGCCGGGCTGACCGGCCTGTGGACCGCATACCACCTCGCTGCTGCGAAACCAGACCTGTCGATCATCGTCGTCGAACGCGACATCGCCGGCTTCGGTGCCTCGGGCCGCAACGGCGGATGGGCGAGTGCCGGGATCGCCGGCAGCGCCTCCCGCTACGCCCGTCGCCACGGCCGCGACGGCGTGGTGCGCGCCACCCGCACCACCAACGAGGCCGTCGACGAGATCGGCCGGGTGGTGGCAGCCGAAGGCATCGACTGCGGCTTCACCAAACAGGGCACCCTCACCGTGGCCACCAGCGGACCGCAGTGGGCTCGGCTCCGCGCCACCGCTGCATCCACCGAGCGGCTCGGTACGCACGGCGACGGCGACCGACTGCTCACCGCCGACGAGGTGGCCGAGCACGCCAGCATCCCCGGCGCGCTGGGCGGGTACTTCACCCCGCACGCCGCAGCCCTCGACCCCGCCCGCCTGGTGCGCGGGCTGGCCGAGGCGTGCGAGCGTCGTGGTGTGCGCATCGTCGAACAGACCGCGGTGCTCGACATCCAGCCCGGCCTCGTACGCACCGACCGTGGTGTGGTGCGCGCCGACACCGTGGTGCGTTCGACCGAGAGCTACACGGTGCAACTGCCCGGCCACCGACGCGACTACCTGCCGCTCACCTCGCTGATGATCGCCACCGAGCCGCTGCCCGACGAGGCATGGGACGAACTCGGGTGGCGTACCGGCCTCACCATCAAGGACAAGCGCCACCTGTTCTTCTACGCCCAGCGCACCCCCGACGGCCGCATCGCCATCGGCGGGCGCGGCGCCCCCTACCCGCTGCGGCACGCCATGGACCCGAGCCGCGAACAGCACGATGCCGTACGCCAGCGACTGATCAACGTGGTGCGCACCCACTTCCCCGCCGCTGCCGATGCTGCCATCACCCACCACTGGGGCGGCTTCCTCGCCGTGCCACGCGACTGGAGCATGAGCATCCACTTCGACCCCGGCACGCGGGTGGGTACAGCCGGTGGCTACAGCGGGCACGGGGTGGTTGCCGCCAACATCGCCGGCCGCACGATGGCCGACCTGGTGCTGGGCCAGGCGACCGACCTCACCACGCTGCCGTGGGTGGATCACCGCTCGCGGCAATGGGAGCCCGAGCCACTCCGGTGGATGGCGTCGCGCAGCATCGTGCAGGTGCTCGGCAGCGCCGATCGCCACGAAGACACCACCGGTCGCACTGCGCGCCGGGTGCGCCTGATCCGGCGCTACCTACCGCCTGCCTGAGCGGCGCTCAGCTCCACGCCGGGCGACGGCGACGGGTGATGAGCACGGTGAGCGAACCGGCGATCATCAGCACCAGCGCGGCCCGCACCAGTGGCAGCACCGCACCACCCGTGGCCGGCAGCGTGGGCGAGGTGCCCACAGTGCTCTGACCACCGAACTGCAGCACCACCCACGCAGGGTCGTCGACGCTCGGCGACGACACGGCCACCACACTCGATGTCGAGGTGCCCGACCGGGGGTCGATCGCCCAGCACGCCATCTCACCCACCGGCACCGCATCGAACTGGAAGGCGCCACCACCGTTGGACGCCGTTTCGAACGGCACGTCGTCGTCAGTGCCGAAGCGCTGGTCGAGTCCAACCCAGGTGCAGGTCACCTCGGCCTGTGGCACAAGCGCACCGCCACCGTCCACCACGATGCCGGCCGTCGAACCCGAACCGGCGGCGGCGAAGTCGACCTTCGCCACCTGCGCCGGCACCACGTCGACCGGCGCACGCCAGGTGCCGGTCGGAGCGATCCACGATGGATCGGCAGCCGACCCACTGGGCGCCGACAGCTCGACCTCGTAGCGACCGGCACCGAGTTCGGCGAACGCGAAGGCACCGCGTTGATCCGTCACCGCCGTGCGGACGAGCGGCACGATCCCGGCGGCACCGACGGCGCCCGACCCGCTGTCGATCGATGCTGCGCCGGCGACTGCGGCGCTCACGGTCACCATCATGCCCGGCAGTGCCTTCTCATCGGCGTCGCGCTGCCCGTCGCGGTCGACGTCGAACCACACCGTGCCCGCCAGGGCGCCCGAGGTGCCGCCCGCGGGCGGGGCGGGAGCCGTTGTGGTGGGCGCCGGGACCGTCGTGGTGGGCGCGACCGTCGTCGCCGGCGCAACCGTCGTGGTCGGGGCAACCGTCGTCGTCGTTGGTGCGACCGTCGTTGTTGTCGTAGTCGTGGGTTCGACCGTCGTCGTCGACGCAAACGTCGTCGTGGTCGGCGCAACCGTCGTGGTGGTAGTGGTCGTGTCGGGCACGCTCGTCGTGGGCGACACCGTTGTGGTGGTGGTCGTGTCCGGAACAGTCGTCGTGGTCGCCGTCGTGGTCGTCGTCGTAGGCGGTGCAGGGGCACTCACGAGGAAGGTCTGCTCCACCGGCG
>JBIKLX010000095.1:0-11693 GCA_044359565.1 Ilumatobacteraceae bacterium | reverse complement strand
CCGCATCGGCCGCAACTTCTTCCGGGCCGCCAAGCAGCGCGGCGTCGACCTCGACATCGTGGCGGTGAACGACCTCGGCTCGCTCGACACGATGGCGCACCTGCTGAAGTACGACTCGGTGCTCGGCGTGCTGCCGCAGACCATCAAGGCCACCAAGGGTGGCATCTCGGTGGACGGCGACGAGCTGAAGGTGCTGAGCTACCGCAACCCGGCCGAACTGCCGTGGGGCGAGTTGGGTGTCGATGTGGTCATCGAGTCGACCGGCATCTTCACCAAGCGCGACACCGCCGCCGCCCACCTCGACGCTGGTGCGCCGTTGGTCATCGTGTCGGCCCCGTGCGACGGTGCCGACGCCACGTTCGTCTACGGCGTGAACCACAAGGACTTCGACCCGAAGACCCAGAAGGTCATCTCCAACGCCAGCTGCACCACCAACTGCTTCGTGCCGATGGTGAAGGTGCTCGACGATGCGTTCGGTGTCGAGCAGGGTCTGATGCAGACCGTGCACGCCTACACCGGCGACCAGCAGCTCGTCGACGGCCCGCACAAAGACCTGCGCCGCGCTCGCGGTGCAGCCATCAACATTGTGCCCACCAGCACCGGTGCTGCCCGGGCCACCAGCCTGGTGCTGTCGTCGATGAAGGGCAAGCTCGATGGCACGTCGCTGCGCGTGCCGGTGCCCACCGGTTCGGTGGTCGACTTCACCGCCAACCTGAAGAAGGCGGCATCGGTCGAGCAGATCAATGCTGCGTTCAAGAAGGCCGCTTCGGGCCCACTGAAGGGCATCCTGCGCTACTGCACCGACCCCATCGTGTCGAGCGACATCGTCACCGACCCGCACAGCTGCATCTTCGATGCCGACCTCACGATGAGCATGGGCACGATGGTGAAGGTGCTCGGCTGGTACGACAACGAGTGGGGCTACTCGAACCGCCTCGTCGACACCACCCTGTACACCGGGGCCAAGGTCGCCAAGCGCAAGAAGTGAGGCGGTAGCCGTGGCGAACCGCATCCCCGCCCTGGCCGACCTCGGCGACGTGGCCGGCAAGCGAGTCTTGGTACGAACCGATTTCAACGTGCCGATGGACGGCGGGCGCATCACCGACGACTTCCGCATCCGTGCGGCGTTGCCCACCATCACCTGGCTCACCGACCGTGGTGCCAGTGTGGTGTGCGCCTCGCACCTCGGCCGTCCGAAGGGCGCGCCCGACCCGAAGTACTCGATGGACGCCGTCCGTGCCCGGCTGGCCGAGCTGGCCCCGGGCGTGGAACTGCTCGAGAACCTGCGGTTCGACGCGGGTGAAGAGGGCAACGACCCGGCGTTCGTCGCGAAGTTGGTCGACGGCATCGATGCGTACGTCGACGACGCGTTCGGTGCCGCGCACCGGGCCCATGCCTCCATCGTCGGGCCACCGCAGTCGCTGCCGTCGGCGATGGGACTGCTGCTCGAGAAGGAGGTCGAGGTGCTCCTCGGCCTGCGCGAACGGCCCAAGCACCCGTTCGTGGCCGTGCTGGGTGGGTCGAAGATCTCCGACAAGCTCGGTGTGGTCGAGGCCCTGCTCGATGTGGTCGATGCGCTGGCCATCGGCGGGGCGATGTGCTTCACGTTCCTCGCCGCCAAGGGGTACCCGATCGGCGCCTCGCTGTGCGAGCCCGATCAGGTCGACACCTGCAAGCGCCTGCTCGAATCGTCGGTTGCCCGGGGCAAGACCATCCACCTGCCCGAAGACATCGTCGGCCTCGACGCCAACGGCAACTTCGCCACCTACGGCGTGCGCCTGCCCGAGGGGGCCAAGGGCTTCGACATCGGCCCCGGCACCGCCGCCGCGTTCACCGACATCATCATGGATGCCCGCACCGTGTTCTGGAACGGCCCGATGGGCATGTTCGAAGACGACCGGTTCGCGGCCGGCACCCGCACCGTCGCCCAGGCCATGGCCGACACCAAGGCGTTCACCGTCGTGGGTGGCGGCGACTCGGCTGCGGCGCTGGCCCAGTTCGGCCTCGACGACGAGGTCGACCACGTCTCCACCGGCGGCGGCGCGTCGCTCGAACTGCTCGAACTGGGCGATCTGCCCGGCCTCGCCGCCCTGCGAAAGGCACCCAACGCACATGGCTGACCCCCGCCGCCCGCTCATCTCGGGCAACTGGAAGATGAACCTCAACCACTTCGAGGCAATCCAGACCGTGCAGAAGCTGGCCTACCTGGTCACCAAGGACGATGTGGCCAAGGTGGATGTGAGCATCCACCCTCCGTTCACCGACCTGCGCAGCGTGCAGACGGTCATCGATGCCGACAAGTTGCCATTCGCCCTCGGTGCGCAGCACTGCCACTTCGACGACAAGGGTGCGTTCACCGGCGAGATCTCGCCCGTGTTCCTCGCCAAGTTGGGTGTGCAGTACGTCATCTGCGGCCACAGCGAGCGGCGCGAACTGTTCGGCGAGACCGACGAGATGGTGGCTGCCAAGGTGGCGGCCATCGTGAAGCACGGCATGACCCCCATCATCTGCGTGGGCGAGACGCTGGCCGAACGCGAGGCCGGCGACACCGAGACCAAGGTGCTCGGCCAGGTGCGTGCCGCGCTGGCGGGCCGCAGCGCCGAGCAGGTGGGTGCGCTGGTCATCGCCTACGAACCGATCTGGGCCATCGGCACCGGCCGCAACGCCACAGCCGACGACGCACAGCAGGTGTGCGCGGCCATCCGCAGCGTGGTGGCCGAGCTGTTCGGGGCGTCGGCGGCCCAGCGGGTGCGCATCCAGTACGGCGGTTCGGTGAAGGCCGGCACGATCGCCGAGCTGATGGCCGGGCCCGATGTCGACGGCGCCCTTGTGGGCGGGGCCAGCCTCGACCCCGACGAGTTCGCCCGCATCGTCCGACTCGGGGCCTGACGTCGCTGGAGCATCTGCTCCAACTCGCTTGTCGGGCCGGAACGAGGGTGCTACCGCGCGGTAATCGTTGCTGGTAGCGTTCCGGCGCTCGCACCGATCGGGGAGGACGGCGCGAGAGCAGGAGAGCAGCCGAGCCCCCCGGTCCGCCGGAGACGAACTGCCCAGTCACCTCCCTCCGAACCACCATCAGGAGGACCACTACGTGAGGACCACCAAGCGAAGCAAGTTCGCTGCAGTGGTCGTAGGCCTGTCATTGCTCGTTGCTGCCTGTAGCGACGACAGCGAGGGCACGACGACGACTGCAGCTCCGGAGACCAGTGCGGCTCCGGAGACGTCAGCAGCACCCGACACCACGGCGGCGCCGGTCGACACCGAGCCGGCCCCTGCGGGCGGCGGAACGGTTACCTACGCCGCTGAGCAGGAGTACACCTCCTACAACAACGCCGCCGCCGACCAGGGCCTGTTTGCCAACACGCTGGTCCTCAACATGACGTTGCCCGGGCCGTTCATCTTCCAGCCCGATCTCACCGCCACCCTGTTCGAGGACATGATGGAGTCGGTCGAGATCGTGAGCGAAGACCCGCAGGTTGTGGAGTACGTGGTGAAGGAGGCGGCCGTCTGGAGCGACGGTGAGCCCATTGACTGCGACGACTTCTACCTTGCCTGGATGTCGGGCAACGGCAAGTTGCAGGTGCCGAACCCCGACTACACCGGCCCCGACGCGCTCGACGCCGACGGCAACCCGATCCCCGAGTTCCTGCCCGACTTCAGTCCCTCTAGCACCGTGGGGTACGAGGACATCGAGAGTGTGGAGTGCTCCGAGGACGGTCGCACCATCACCACCACCTATGCGAAGGTGTTCGCTGACTGGCAGGGCATGTTCGGTGGCCTGCTGCCGGCGCACGTAGTCGAGCAGGGCGCCGGTGTCGACGACCTCACCGCCGTCAACGCGACGGAGGCCTCGGCCGAGTCGAAGGCACTTGGCGACTTCTGGAACACCGGCTTCATCGAATTCGACCCGGCGGTTGCGGTGTCGGGCGCCTGGTACGTGATCGACTCGTTCACCCCGGGCCAGGATCTCATCTTGAAGCGAAACGAGAACTACTACGGCACGCCCGGCACCGTCGACCAGATCGTGTTCCTCCAGGTACCGGACGCCACCCAGCAGCCCGCAGCCCTCGAGAACGGCGACGTTCAGGTGATCAGCCCGCAGCCGAACCCCGACCTTGTGGCGCAGCTGCAAGCCGTCGCCGGCGTGACCACCACGTTGCACCAAGGTGTGACGTTCGAGCACTACGACTTCAACCAGGCAAATGTGCACCTCGCCAAGCTCGAGGTGCGTCAGGCGCTGGCGAACTGCATCGACCGCGAGGAGATCGTGGCGACGCTGGTCGCCCCGGTGAACCCCGACGCCACGGTCCTCAACAACCGCATGTACATCCCCGACTCGCCCGACTACGTCGACGGGAGCAACGGCCTCACCCGCGACGTCGATGCGGCCAAGGCACTGCTCGAGGCGGCGGGATACGTGATGGGCGATGACGGGGTGTATGCACACCCGACTGACGGACGTTTGAGCCTGCGACTCGGTCGTCGTGACCCGAACCCGCGTCGTCAGAGCAATAACGAGTTGTTCTCCGAGCAGTGCGCTGAAGCCGGTGTCGAGCTCGTCGATGACCCGGCGGAAGACTTCAACGCCGTCCGCCTGCCTGCCGCCGACTATGACATCGCGCTGTTCGCGTGGGTGGCAACGCCGTTGCTGTCGAGCAACACGAGCATCTACGTGCCCGGTGGCGGCCAGAACTGGAACTCGATCAACATCCCCGAGGTCCAGACGCTGTTCGACCAGGCCAACGCCGAGTTGGATCCGGTGGTGCGGGCCGATCTGATGAACCAGATCGATGCCCTTCTCTGGGAGAACATGGCGACGCTGCCGCTGTTCCAGTTCCAGGAACTCGTTAGCCACTCCGACACGATCCAGAACGTGTCGTTCAACGGGCCGACCGGCGTGACCTGGGACGCCAACAACTGGGTCGTCGCTACTTCGTGACCCCTTTCTGATGATGATGTGGGGGCCGGTCAACGCCGGTCCCCACATCGCATCCTCAATCCGATGCTGCTCTACACACTCCGCCGGCTTCTCGCCACGATTCCCCTTCTTGTGGCGTCGAGCATCTTGACGTTCATGCTCGTCACCAACATCGGGCTTCCGCAGAAGATCGAAGATGCGTTAGCCAAACCGAATGCCAGCGCAGCCCAGATCGAGAGCCTGCGCCGTCAGTTCGGCCTCGACAAGAGCGGTGTGGAGCGCTACGTCGAGTGGAGCACCAGCTTCGTGAAGGGCGACTGGGGGAAGACCCCCGAGGGTGCCGACATCCGTTCCTACATCTGGGAGCGAGCGCAGGTGACGCTGCGTCTGCTGCTGGTGGCGACGGTGGTGTCGGTCTTGCTCGGCGTGATGGTGGGGGTGATCAGTGCACTTCGCCAGTACACGGTTTTCGACTACTCGGTCACGTTCGTTGCGTTCTTGCTGTTCTCGATCCCGACCCTGGTGCTCGGCATCATGGTGAAACGCGTCGGTGCCATCAAGTTGAATCCGTGGCTCCGAGAACCCTCCATGACCACCTGGTTAGCGATTGCCATCCCGGTGGCCTGTCTGCTCATCGGCTACCTGATCATGCGCCACCGCTACAAGTACGAGCGCGTGAAGCCGCCGAGCAGATATGCACTGGGTGCAGCTCTGGGCCTGGCGGTGGGCCTGCTCATCGTGGTCGTGTTCCACATGGTCTGGAACGGCAACACCTACCGGGTGGGGAATCCCAAGCCGCTGATCCCGACCGTCGGCCAGGCGACGCCAGGTTTCGATGGTTCGTGGTGGGCGCGCTATCAGGACTACTTCTGGCACCTGTTGCTGCCGACGCTCACCCTGGTTCTCATCGGCTTCGCCGGCTACAGCCGCTACGTTCGTGCCTCCATGCTCGACACGCTCGGCGCCGACTACGTGCGCACGGCACGGGCCAAAGGCATCAGCGAGGGTCGGGTAACGCAGCGCCATGCGATGCGCAATGCGCTTCTTCCGCTCGTCACCTTGGTGGCGCTCGACTTCGGTGCCCTCATCGGGGGTGCGGTGATCACCGAGACCATCTTCGGATGGAAGGGGATGGGGTCGCTCTTCACCGAAGCGCTGGCGGAGAAGGATCATCGAACACTGCTGGCGTTCGTGATGGTGACGGCGCTGAGCGTGATCCTGTTCAACCTCATCGCCGACCTGTTGTACGCGCGGCTCGACCCGAGGATCCAGGTTGACTGACATCGCGACCCCTCCTGACGATCGCGTGTTCACCGTCGCTGCGGTGTCGCAGCGTCGTCGTGTGCTTCGACGCTTCCGGCGACATCGCCCGGCGATGATCTCGTTGGTGACGTTGGTGAGCCTGACGATCTTCGTCTTCGTGATGCCGTTCTTCGCCAAGTGGTCGCATACCGAACGCGACAAGACTGCCCTGAGCCAAGGGCCATCGTGGAACCATCCGTTTGGCACCGACAGCCTCGGCAAGGACCTGTTCGCTGCGGTGCTGAAGGCGACCCAGCGTTCACTCGAGATCGCTGTCATCTCGGCTGGTCTCGCCACCGTAATCGGTGTCACCATTGGCGCCGTCGCCGGCTACTTCCGCGGCTGGACCGACGCCGTGTTGATGCGGTTCGCCGACTTGCTGTACACCTTTCCGCTGCTCGTGCTCGTTGCGGTGGTGTCGGCACGCTTTGATGACGCACCGTGGTGGATCATCCCAGTGCTGCTCGGCCTCGTGTCGTGGTTGGGGCTGTCACGTATCGTGCGTGCCGAGTTCATGTCGCTCCGCGAAAAGGAGTTCGTCGAGGCCGCGCGGGCAGTGGGAGCACGCGATTCGCGGATCATCTTCCGGCACATCCTGCCGAGCCTCACCGGACCGATCATCGTGTCGACAACGCTGGCGGTGGCAGGTGCCATCATCGTCGAGGCCGCGCTGTCGTTTCTCGGGCTCGGCGTGCGTCGGCCCGACGTGTCGCTCGGCCTGTTGATCAACGAGGGCGATGAGGCGTTCACCACGCGTCCGTGGCTGTTCTGGTTCCCCGGCCTGGTGCTGGTGTTGATCTGTCTGTGCGTGAACTTCATCGGCGACGGACTGCGCGACGCGTTCGATCCTCGGCAGACACGGGTGAAGGCCTGATGGCACTGCTCGAGGTTCGCGGCCTCAACGTGACGTTCCCCACCGAGGACGGCCTCGTCCATGCCGTCCGCGATGTCGACTTCGACGTCGAGCGTGGCGAGGTGCTCGGCATCGTCGGCGAGTCGGGCTGCGGCAAGTCGGTTACCAACATGGCGATCGTCGGTCTGCTGCCGCGTACGACGATCGTCGAGGGATCGGTGAAGTTCGAGGGCGACGAGTTGATCGGCCTCCCGCGACGGGCATTGACAAGGTTCCGCGGTCGGTCGATCGGGATGATCTTCCAGGATCCGATGACGTCGCTGAATCCCGTGTACCGAGTCGGGTGGCAGTTAGCGGAGGCTGTGAGGGCGCACCGCAAGGTGTCGAAGTCGCAGGCCTGGCGGCGGGCCGTGGAGCTGCTCGATCTGGTCGGCATTCCCGAGCCGGGTCGCCGGGTCGAGGCCTATCCGCACGAACTCTCTGGCGGCATGCGCCAGCGGGTGATGATCGCCATGGCGATGGCGAACGACCCTGAGGTGCTGATTGCCGACGAGCCGACCACGGCGCTCGATGTGACGGTGCAGGCGCAGATCCTCGAGACCCTCAAGGAGACCCAGGAACGTACGAACATTGCGATCATCCTGATCACGCACGATCTGGGCGTGGTGGCGGGGGTGGCAGATCGGGTGATGGTGATGTACGCGGGGTCGGTGGTGGAGACATCCCCGGTCGACGACCTCTTCTACCGTCCGCGTATGCCCTACACAGAGGGGTTGCTGGGCGCAATACCGAGCGAGCACTCGGAAGGGAAGCGACTGCGGCAGATCCGCGGGACTACGCCGTCGTTGATCGAGCTGAAGCCCGGTTGTGCCTTCTCGCCACGATGCCCGATCGCCGACGACCGCTGCCGGTCGGTCCCGACGGATCTCGAGGGCCATGAGGCGAGGTGTCACAAGTGGCACGACCTCGCCAGCGGCAAGGCGGCCGGACTGTTCGAAGAGGCAACCTCCGAATGACCGACCCGATCCTGCGAGTCACCGAAGTGGTGAAGCGGTTCCCGGTGCGATCCGGCTTCGTGCGGCGCGTCGTGGCGCACGTGGAGGCCGTGTCGGGCGTATCGTTCGACCTCGGTGTGGGTGAGACACTCGGCCTCGTCGGAGAGAGTGGCTGTGGGAAGTCGACACTCGCCCGAGCGGTGCTGCAGCTGCACCAACCCACGTCCGGCAGCGTGGTGTTCGACGGGCACGAGCTGGTCGGGATGCCCAAAGAGGAGTTGCGTCGTCTGCGGCGCGAGATCCAGATCGTCTTCCAGGATCCGTACGCCTCGCTGAACCCGCGGTGGCAGGTGAACAGCATCATCGCTGAGCCGCTGGTGGTGCACGGCATCGATGCGTCGACACATCGTGATCGGGTGCAGGAACTTCTCACCATGGTGGGGCTCAATCCCGAGCACGGGAATCGCTATCCACACGAGTTCTCGGGCGGGCAGCGCCAGCGCATCGGCATTGCTCGCGCTCTGGCACTCCAGCCGCGCCTGCTCGTCCTCGACGAACCGGTGTCGGCGCTCGACGTGAGTGTGCAGGCGGGCATCATCAACCTGCTCGACGACCTGCAGGATCGACTCGGCCTGTCGTACCTGTTCGTGGCGCACGATCTGTCGGTGGTGAAGCACATCAGCGACCGCGTGGCGGTGATGTATCTCGGCAAGATCGTCGAGATCGGCGACCGGACCGATGTGTACGAGGCGCCTGCCCACCCCTACACCCAGGCGCTGCTGTCGGCGGTGCCGGTTGCTGACCCCGTACGGGAACGCGCCCGCCAGCGACTGGTGATCGCTGGCGAATTGCCCAGCCCCATCAACCCGCCCAGTGGCTGCCGGTTCCGTACCCGCTGCCCGATCGCCCAGCCGGTGTGCGCCGAGGAAGAGCCTGCGCTGGTCGATCGTGGCCAGGGTCATCCGGTTGCCTGCCACTTCGCCCAGGCCGTTCCGGTCACTGTGGCTGCCCGATAGGATCCCGGCCGTGCGCGACTTCATCATGATCCTGATGATCATCCTCAACCTGCTGTCGATGGTGGGGATGATCGGCGGTGTGCTCATGCACAGCGGCCGTGGCGGTGGTCTGTCCGACATGCTTGGCGGCGGTGGCATGGCCACGGCCCTGGGGTCGGCGGCCGCAGAGCGCAACCTCACCCGCATCACCACGGTGTTGGCCCTGGTGTGGATCACCACCGTGATCGCACTGGGCTTCTTGTTGGTGCGCTGAGCACCAACGGGTAACCTCTCCATCCCGACGTTCGCGTCGGACCACGTCGAAGTGGCGAAATAGGCAGACGCGCTAGCTTGAGGGGCTAGTGCCCGTAAGGGCGTGGGGGTTCAAGTCCCCCCTTCGACACCAACACGATCCGGCGTGGAGCACACCGTTCCGCCGGACGTGGGAAGCCCTAGCTTGCCGCCGGAGGCCCGCAGAGCGGGCGACTACCCGGCTGTCGGTCAGGTGATGGCGGGGAGGCGTGCTGCAACCTGCGACACGACATCTGCGGGCACGCCGTTCGCGAGCGCAAGCGCCGCCCACGAGTTCGTGGCGACGATTGCTGCGTCGACGATCTCGTCGATCTCGCTGTCCTTCAGCCCAGATGGCTTCGACAGTCGACGCAGGTCGCTTCGGGAGATGTCGGTTCCCTTCCCTGCAACATCGAGGTAGTGCTCGCCAGGGCCGCCACCCACGAAGTCGGGTCGTGGGCCCATGGAGTGCGTGAGGTCGTAGGCAGGGGCGAGGCGCCACGCCGATGTCGGCGACCACAGGTATGACGTGTTGCGCGCGTGGTCGTCGCGGTTGTGCGCAACGACGTTGAACACGGCGCGGCGAACCATCTCGGCGACGTCGCGTTGATCGCCAGTGATCCGCCGGGTGAGACGGATGAGGTCGTCGTAGCTGCGGTGCTGGTGGTACTCGGGGTAGGCCTCGAGGAGGCCGGCTGCGGTGGCCATGTGAACCCGCAGCGGCTGGCCGTCGGCGGTAGCGACACGGTCGAAGCGGCGAACTGCGAGGTACTGGGTGCCCGACGACCCGCGGAGCAACTGGTGGTTGCACACGGTGATCCCCGTGGCGGCTGCCATCTGCAGGTACGTGGCTTCGATGGCCGAGAGAAACGGGCTGTCGTCGCTGCTGTGGAACTTCACCAACCACGATGTCGACCCGTTGGGCACCGTTCCGTTGTCGGCGACCAGCACTCCGTCGGCGTCGAAGGCAGCGGTGATCTTCGGTCGGGCGCCACCGGCACCAGAGCCGGCAGCGCGCGTCACGTCGTCGGCGGGGAGATCCTGCGCGTCGAGTCCGGCCAGATGGCGAAGCATCTCGTCTTGCACACGGTCGAGGTCGACGAGAGCGCCATCGAGGCTCGGCGGGCCATCCACCGGACGGAACGTCAACGCACCCATCGTCCTGCGGCCCAGCCAGGTGAGCATCTGCAGCGTGGTCGGCTGCTCGATGCCGTACCGGCGCATATCGCGACGCAACACGAGCCGACCCCACGAGTCGGGTAGCGCATCGGCCAACAGGCCTGGGAGGTGCTCCGGTGCGGAGCCTTGGAACGAGCGAACCCTCATGTCGTTCGGATGATGGATGGGTGCCAGCTCGACGCCTCGGGCAAGATGCTCGTCGGTGTACTCGATGAAGGTTGCCGAGTTCCTCTGCGCGGCGCGCGCCACCACCCAGGTACCGGCTTCGCCCTCGTACACGATGTCGATGGACGTCATCGGCGACCCCGCTGCCGCAGTGGCTGCGCGCTGCCGAGGAACTGTTCGATCGTCGTGGCCTCGGGCGGGACGAGCAGGTGTTCGAGGTCGCCGGTGCGACGCAGCGCGGCGAGCACCGACAGGAAGTTGACGAGTGTCGCCCCGCCACCAGCCTCCATGCGAGTGACGGTGATCCGCGACACTCCGGCACGCTCGGCCAGTGTGGCCTGGGACAGGTTCTGACGGAGGCGTTCGCTCCGCACGCGAGTGCCGAGTTCGTCTGCCAGTTCGGCGGGGCTCATCACACTCATGTCCACGCCGCTGGACGGTATCACAAACGATACGATGAAGTGACGAGCAGATCTGAAAGTATCGAAATGTATACCGTGACGAGCGATAGGTGGAGGCGCTCGCAGGGCGGTGAGAAGGGGGCACCGGCTGTCGACTTCGACCTCCCCGAGGAGTTCACGAGCGACACGGGCTCGCTGAACGCGTATACGGTGCGCCGTTCATCCCTGAAAGGTGCCGCCCGTGAGTGAGTCGAACTCCGTGATCTCCGCCGACTACGTGGTCATCGGGGCAGGTGCGATGGGCATGGCGTTCACCGATGTCATCCTCACCGAGACCGATGCCACGGTCGTGCTGATCGACCGCCATGCCAAGCCTGGCGGCCACTGGAACGACGCCTATCCCTACGTGCGGCTGCATCAGCCGTCGGCCTTCTACGGGGTCAATTCGCTCCCGCTCGGCGCCGGCCACAAAGACAGCCAGGGTTGGAACGAGGGGCTCTACGAACTCGCCTCGGGCGCCGAAGTGCTCGCCTACTACGACCATGTGATGCACCGGCAGTTCCTCCCCTCGGGGCGCGTCAAGTACTTCCCGAT
>JBIKLX010000280.1:0-3208 GCA_044359565.1 Ilumatobacteraceae bacterium | reverse complement strand
AACGAGGTGCCACCGAGTTGCCAGGCCGCAAGTGCACCGCCGAGGAAGGCGATCACCTCCACGTCGGTGAACCCGAGCTCGGTGGCCAGACGCAGCGCCCGTTCGGAGTCGTCGCGGGCCGCTTCGTTGTGGCCCAGCAGCGCCAGCAGCATCGACCGGTGGGCGAGCGCAGTGGCAGTGGCCGCTGCATCGCAGTCGTGGCCGAACTCGAGGGCCGCTGTTGCGGCGTAGATGCCCTCGTGCAGATGGCGCCGTGCTTCACGCGGGTCGAAGGAGTGATTCATCGCCAGGTGATGCGCTGCTGCGAGGGATGCCTGGGTGTAGGCGAGGTCGGCGGTCGAGTCCGCGAGGGTGAGCGCCTGCTGGTACAGCTCGATTGCGGCGAACGGCAGTTCGCAGTGCTGGAACGTTTCCGCCACGTTGTGCACGACGCGGTAGTTGGCCGGGTCGTCGATGACCGTGTTCAACGCGTGTAGCGCCTCGGCCAGTTCGTCGGCGGTGTCGGCACAGCGGTCGCCTCCGAGGCGCGCCTTCACGATGAGGGCGAGGGCGTCGGCCAGCGGGACACGAGCGTCGTCGGCGCGGGCCGTTGCGGCGACTGCTCGGGCGATGGTGTCGGCTGCGTCGAGGTCGTCGAGGTTGTACATGCAGCAGGCTTGGCGCATCTGGAGGTGCAGCCGTTCGCCCGCCGTGGTGGCCTGTTCCCCGGCCAGCGCGAACAGCTCGGCAGCGGTGGCGTAGTGGCCCGCAGCTCGGCAGCGTTCGGCCTCGTCGGCGAGGGAGAGGGCTACCCGTGTCGGTTCGAGGGTTCTGCTCATTGGAGCCGTCCGTGGCCGGTGGCCGTACGATGCGGTGCCGTGAGCACTTCAGCAGCGTCAGGTCCGTCGGGTCGTTCGTTCCCGGTGCAGCGTCCGCGGCGGCTGCGCACCACTGCCGCCATGCGCGAGCTCGTGGCCGAGACCCGCCTGCATCCGCGCCGCCTCGTCGCCCCGTTGTTCGTGCGCGAAGGCATCGACAGCCCGAACCCCATCATCTCGCTACCGGGGGTGGTGCAGCACACCCGGGCCACCCTGGTCGACGAGGTGCGGGTGCTGGCCGACCTGGGTGTGGGCGCGCTCATGCTGTTCGGTGTGCCCGCCACGAAGGATGCCATAGGGTCTGGATCGTTCGACCCAGACGGAATCGTGCAAGTGGCCTTGCGCGACATACGTGAGGCCATCGGCGACCGCATGGTGGTGATGGCCGATCTGTGCGTCGACGAATACACCGACCACGGGCACTGCGGCATCCTCGACGGCCACGGTTCGGTCGACAACGACCTCACGCTCGACATCTACGCGCGCATCGCCGTGGCCCAGGCCCGCGCCGGTGCGCACGTGGTGGCGCCCAGCGGGATGATGGACGGCCAGGTGGGCGTCATCCGCGCCGCGCTCGACGCGGAGGGCTTCGGCCACATCCCCATCCTCGCCTACTCGGCCAAGTACGCCAGCGGCCTGTACGGCCCGTTCCGCGAAGCGGTGGGAGTGCAGATCGTCGGTGGCGGCGACCGCAAGGGCTACCAGCAGGACTGGCGCAACGCCCGCGAGTCGTTGAAGGAAGTGGAGGCCGACCTGCAGCAGGGCGCCGACATGGTGATGGTGAAGCCGGCGCTGGCCTATCTCGACGTGATCGCCGCGGTGAAGGCGGCGGTGGATGTGCCCGTGGCCGCCTATCACGTGAGCGGCGAGTACTCGATGATCAAGGCCGCAGCAGCGAACGGCTGGATCGACCACGACACCGTCGCCGTCGAACACCTCACCGCCATCCATCGCGCCGGCGCCGACATCATCCTCACCTACTTCGCCCGGTGGTACGCCGAGCGTTTCGCGGAAGGCCTCGTATGACCACCATCCCCTACTGCGACCCCGACCGTTGCCGCGCCGCCGGGTGTTCGCCGGCGGTGTGCACCGGTGCCGGCATGGCGTCGAACGCCGATGTGTTCGAGCGCTCCACCCGGGCCATCCCCGGCGGCGTGAACTCGAGCATCCGCGCGTTCAAGGCGGTGGGTGGCACGCCCTATGTGGTGGCACGCGCCGAGGGCCCGTACGTGTACGACGTGGAGGGCACGCAGTACGTCGACCTGGTGCAGAGCTATGGCGCGATCGTGCTCGGCCATGCCCACCCGGTGGTCACCGCGGCCATCAGCACCGCGGCAGCGGGTGGCACCTCGTACGGTGCGCCCACGCCGCGCGAGATGAAGTTGGCCGAGGCCATCCGCGAGCGCGTGCCCAGCTGCGAGCGGGTGCGGCTGATGAACAGTGGCACCGAGGCCACCAGCACAGCGGTGCGCCTGGCCCGCGGCTTCACCGGTCGCGACCGCATCGTCATCTTCCACGGCAACTTCCACGGCGCCACCGATGCGCTGTTGGCGGCAGGTGGAAGTGGCGTGGCCACCCTCGGCCTGCCCGGTACCGCCGGGGTGCCCGCCAGCGCGGTGGCCAACACGCTGGTGGTGCCGTACAACGTGGTGCCCGAACTCGACGAGCGGGTGGCGGCGGTGTTCGTCGAGCCGGTGGCCGCCAACATGGGCGTGGTGGCGCCGAAGCCCGGGTTCCTCGAGGGCCTGCGCGCCGAGTGCGACCGGGTGGGTGCGCTGCTGGTGTTCGACGAGGTGATCACCGGGTTCCGCCTCGGTGCCGGTGGCGCGCAGGGCGTGTACGGCGTGCGGCCCGACCTCACCACGTTCGGCAAGGTCATCGGCGGTGGCTTGCCCATCGGTGCAGTGGGCGGCAGGCAAGACCTGATGGAGACGCTGTCGCCGTTGGGCTCGGTGTTCCACGCGGGCACGTTGGCCGGCAACCCGCTGGCCACGGCCGCCGGGTTGGCGGCGTTGGGCGAGCTGACCGACGAGGTGTACACCGCGCTGCGCCACCGTGCGGGCCGCCTGTCGAGCGTGCTGGCCGAGGCATGCGACGCAGCCGAGCTGCCCGCCCAGTTCCCCGTGGTGGGCACGTTGGTGGGCATGTACTTCGGCGAGGGCCTGGCCGGCGGCGCGCACAGCGTGCCGACGAACTTCGCCGAGGCGAAGACCACCGACGAGGCGCTGTACGCACGGTTCTTCCACGCCATGCTGGCCGAGGGTGTCGCCCTGGCGCCGGGTGCGTACGAGGCGCTGTTCGTGGGCCTCGGCCACACCGACGAGGTGATCGACCGCATCGGTGCGGCCGCC
>JBIKLX010000279.1:0-3222 GCA_044359565.1 Ilumatobacteraceae bacterium | reverse complement strand
GATGATGGTCGTCACCCGTCGTGTGGTCGCTGCCGGTTCTTTCGCTCTGTTGACGTGCCTCGTCGCATGTTCGTCCGACCCGTCTGCGAGTCCTTCGCCAGCATCGAGCACGAGCGGCACCGCGACGACAGCTCCACCATCGTCTACCGAGACCCCCGCCGAGACCCCCGCCGAGACGGCCCCGGCAGCTGCGGCGGCGCTCGATGACGCGTTGCTGACTGCATGGTTGACCGAAGCCGTCGCGAAGTATCCCAATTCGCCTGGCCATCTGATGTGGGTGATCTCGCCGGAGTACACCGGAGGCGCTGCATTCGGCACCCTCGAACTCGACGCGTCGGCTCCCCTCGAGGTCGACACACCGATCCGAGTCGCCAGCGTGACCAAGACGTTCGTGGCCGCATCGGTGCTGCGCCTGGCCGAGACGGGCGAACTCGGGTTGGACGACCCCATCTCACAGCACCTGTCACCCATCTACCTCGAGCTGTTGAGCGGTGACGGGTACGACGTGGACGCCATCACGGTTCGCCATCTGCTCACCCACACCTCGGGGATTGCCGACTACGCCGGCTACGAGGAGAACTACGAGGGAGAGTTCCAACGCAGGATCGAAGCCGACCCCGAGTTCCAGTGGAATCGCGAACTCGAAGTGCAGTTCGCGATGGACAACTACGACCCGTTGGCCGAACCCGGCACCGAGTTCCATTACGCAGACACCGGGTATGTCCTGCTGGGCGATCTGCTCGAACGTGCGATGGACGTGCCCAGCTATGGCGCAGCGATGGCCGAACTCCTCGGATTCGATGAACTCGGCCTCACGTCGACCTTCGTGGAGCGCCTCGATCGACCTGCTCCCGACAAACCGCTCGGTCATCAGTACATCGGCACCCTCGACTACACCAACATCGATCCGGGCCAGGACATGTACGGAGGCGGCGGAATCGTGAGCACGACCCGCGAGGTGTCGATGTTCTTCGACGCGTTGCTCGGCGGTCGGGTCTTCGACAAGCCCGAAACCCTCACCGAGATGATCACCCCCGCCGCCGCCGAACCCGGCTCGGAAGCCGCAACCGAAGGCCTGGGCATCTTCCTGGTGCAGAGTCCGTCCGGCGAGACCTGTTACTCGCACTCCGGGTACGGAGGCACGACGGCCACCACGTGTCCCGACAGCGGCATCACCGTGACCATCACGGTGCAACAGGTGGAGGCACCCGCGGCCGACTATCCCGATCCGGTTCGCAGAGTCTTCGATCTACTCGACTGACCCGCCACCGATGCACAGCCCGGTCTGCACCACCGATGTGGTGCAGACCGGGCTCAGTCGGACGAACTCAGGTCGCGGTGATCAGGCCAGATCGAAGCGATCGGCGTCCATCACCTTGGCGAACGCGGCGGCGAAGTCGTTGGCGAACTTGGCGCCAGCGTCATCGGCTGCACAGACGTCGGCGATGGCCCGCAGGCTCGAGTTCGAGCCGAACACGAGATCGTTGCGAGTACCGGTCCACTTGATGTCCCCGCTGGCGTGGTGACGGCCTTCACGCTCACGCTGTGACCGCCTGCGGCTGCGGCGGCTTCGACTGCGGCGGCGCCACCGAGCACGATGAGGTCAGCCATCGACACGTTGATGACGACGCTCGACTGCACACCTTCGAGGGCGGACAGCACACGGCGGAGCTGCTCGGGGTGGTTGACGTTCCAGCCGTGCTGCGGAGCGAGGCGGATGCGGCCACCGTTGGCCCCACCGTGGCGGTCACCGCCACGGTATGTGGATTCAACCGGTCGGGGCGGACGGCGAGGATGACGAACCACACGCGACGACGAAGCGCAGGGCGCTGTGGCACCATCGAGAATCAACCAACCAATGGAGGTTGCCCATGTTCACCGATGCCGCACTCGAGTTCCTCCGTGCCCCCCGCTTCGGCTTCCTCGCCACGATCGGTGGTGACGGCGTTCCCCACAACGTGCCCATCTGGTACGACGTCGCGAAGGCCGACGGAGGTGGCCACCACCTGGTGATGATCGCCGACCGCGGGTCGCGCAAGAGCCGCAACCTGGTCGCCCGACCCGAGGCCGCACTGACGGTGGGTGGACTACCGGGCGACAACGACGGCTACATGGTTGAACGTGACCCGGTTTCTTGGACACCTGATTACGCGGGAGACCGTGTAGGAAGGAGGCCCTCATGGGTCGTCCAGCGAAGTATCCGGATCAGTTCCGTCGGGACGCGCTCGCGCTCGTGCAGTCGTCGGGCAGGCCGATCGCGGAGGTGGCCCGGTCGCTCGGGATCGCCGAGGGCACGTTGTGGAACTGGGTCAAGCAGTCGCGTGACGCGAACACCCGAGCCGATGATCCTGACGGGTTGTCTGAGTCTGAGCGTGACGAGCTGCGCCGTCTCCGCCGGGAGAACGTGGAGCTCCGCACGGACAAAGAAATCTTGAAGCGGGCGGCCGCGTATTTCGCCCGAGAGACGATGAGGTGATCCGCTTCCGCTTCGTCCAGGACAACATGACCGAGCTGCCGGTCAAGCGGATGTGCGAACTGGCCGAGATCCCACGCTCGTTGTTCTACGCGTGGCTGACCCGCACCCCCGTCGGCACGCGACGTCGCTGACGCAGCGTTGCTCGAGGTGATCCGCGACATCTACGCGCGCTCGCGCAACACCTATGGGGTGCCGCGCATGGTCGGCCAACTGCACCGTCGTGGACATCGTGTGTCGCGTGGGCGTGTCGCTCGGCTGATGCGCGCGAACAACCTGATCGGGGCGCATGCATCGAACAAATGGCGCCGTGGCCGCCCCGACGCCGGCGGTGTGCCCGACCTGCTACAACGCAACTTCCGAGCTGATGCCCCGAACCAGCGTTGGGTCGCTGACATCACCGAGTTCGTGACCGGTGACGGCAAGCTCTACCTCGCTGCGGTGCGGGACCTGTTCCATCGCGGGATCGTTGGTTGGGACACCGCCGGCCGCCAAGACGCCGCTCTCGTCGTGTCAGCGCTCACGATGGCACTCGCCCGCACCGGCCACCCCACCAACGTGATTCACCACGCGGATAAGGGCACGCAATACACGTCGCTGGATTTCGCGTTCGCTGCCGGGAACGCCGACATGCAGCTGTCGTTCGGATCCACCGGTGACGCGTACGACAACGCCGCGATGGAGACCTTCTGGGCGCGTCTCAAAGTCGAGATCGCTTGGATCCGCGGTTCGATCTGGTTCGCCACACG
>JBIKLX010000278.1:0-3230 GCA_044359565.1 Ilumatobacteraceae bacterium | reverse complement strand
CCAGAGGCGATCGGTTCGCGCCTGCAGGGTGGCGAGGTCGGCGTCGTTGGCCACCACCGCATCGGCGACCGCTCGCCGCTCGGCGTCGGTGGCCTGCGATGCGATGCGCGCCCGAACGTCGGCCTCGCGCATGCCGCGGGCGACGGCCCGCTCGACCCGCAACTCCTCGGGCGCCTCCACCACCACGACCCGCGAGTACGAGTGGGCCGGGTCGATGCGACCGAGGTGACTCTCCACCAAGATGGCCATGTCGAGCACCACGATCGCGTCGTCGGGCAGCGCATCTATGCGCTCGACCAGCTCGGCGTTGATTGCCGGATGACTGATGGCGGTAAGCCGGGCGAGCGCCGCCGCATCGCCGAACACCGAACCCGCCAGCGCGGCCCGGTCGATGTGACCCGCCGCATCGGCGACACCGGGCCCGAACTCGGCCAGCACCGCCGACTCGGCCCGTCCACCGGGGGCGATGACCTGGCGGCCGACCGCGTCGACGTCGACGACAGAAGCACCGTGCGCGGCGAGCAGGCCGGCGACGGTGGACTTCCCCGACCCGATCCCGCCGGTGAGCCCGACGATCAGCCGCGCACCGGGCATCTCAACCGAGGCCTTCGAGGAAGGCGTCGAGCTCGTCGGGCGGCATCGCCACCTGATGGCCCGGCTCGGGATAGGCGCCGCTCACCACGTCGTCGCGCAGTTCGCGGAACGCAGCCACTCGCTCGACCTGCAACCGGGCGTACTCGGCGGTGAAGTCGCGGTACACCTTGGCGTGGCGCGGCACATGGCCCTCGTTGTCGCCCAGCACATCGGTGCTGAACAGGTACTGCACATGGGCGGCCGTACCCGCACCCATGCCGATGAGCAGCAACTCGGTGCGCTCGGCGACGGCAGCCACCACCGCGTGCGGCACCACCTCGATCTCCACACCGATCGCGCCGGCGGCCGCATAGCGATAGCAGCGATCGAGCAGGTCGTGCGCCTCATCGGCCGTCTTGCCCACCGCTCGCATGCCACCGAACCAGGTGCTCCGGTACGGGATGAGCCCCACGTGACCGACCACCGGGATCATCTCGTTCGCCAGCATCTCGACGGTGTCGAACCCGAAGGGGCAGTACAGCGCATCGGCGCCGGCCAGCATCAACTGCTGCGCCGACCGCATGATCTCGACCGGGCCCGCCACGTCGTACAGCGGCAACCCGAACGTGATGAACGTGTTCGGCGCTGCCTTGCGGATGGCCGCGAGCTTGCCCGGGTCGTGACTCGGCCACTGGGTGGCGACGATCATCTCCACACCCGCCTCGTCGCACGCCTGTGCCTCCACGGCATCGCGCACGTACACCTGGGTGAGCCGACGGGTTCCCCGACTCGCCAGTAGTTCCTTCACGGTCAACCTCGCCATGCGCTCAGTCTCGCGCCCCGGCACCACGCGGCTCTTGATCACGCCCGAACCTCACCCCCGAGCTTCTGTGTCGTGACACAGAGCCGACGTTCGTTCTGTGTCTCGACACAGAGAACGGGCGGGGCGGGCGGCAGCGGGGCGGGCCGGAGCGGGCGACGCGGAATGGGCAACGCGGAATGGGCGACGCAGGTCGAGGAGGGTCAGCTGCGGCCGATCTGGAGCACCGACTCGTAGATGTCGCGGGCTGCCTCGATCGTGCGCACGTTCGCCTTCACCTCGAGTGTCGCCAGCCGCATCTGCACCATCTGCTCGCTCACCGACACCTCGGGCCTCCGCACCATGCCCTGCCCGTCGGAGATCGGATTCGAGGGCTCGTAGGCGAGCCGACCCTGCGCGCTGCCCAGCGCCACTCCGGTCACGGCCACGCCGCCACCCACCCCACCGGGCAGATCGCCGGCCACCGGGGCGGTGGTGATCGTGCGCTCCTGGAACGCCGGCTGCGACGTCGGAACGACGTTGTTCATGTTGGCCAGGTTGTCGGCGACCGCGTCGAGCCGTTTGGTGGCGGCGCGGATACCCGACAGGCCGGCGTTGAACGGCGACGAGAGGGAGGAGGAGATGCTGGACACGGTCGGCCTCGTTTCGGCGGTGGCGACAGCACTGACTGTCCGCCGCCGCCGACCCTCGTGCCGGGGTCTCACCACCCGATCTGTGACACTGGGGCCATGACCCGCACCCTGAAGTTCGGTTGGCTGTCGCCGGTGATCGGCAACCGCTGGAGCGACTACGAGCCCATCGCGCAGTACCAGGACCAGCACATCCTGCCCACGGCGCTGCCCCACTTCGATTCGCTGTGGGTGGCCGACCACTTCTACGGCTTCGACGCGAAGACCGACCCGTTCCTCGAGGCCTTCACCACCCTCACCTGGCTCGCCGCCCGCCACCCCGACGTGGAGTTGTGCCACCACGTGCTCGGGCACGGCTACCGTCCGCCCGCGCTCACTGCGAAGATGGCCGCCACCCTGCAGGTGCTGTCGGGCGGACGGTTCGTGCTGGGCATCGGTGCCGGCTGGCGCGACGACGAGTACCGCGCCTATGGCTACGACTTCCCGTCGACCAAGGAGCGCTTCGAGCAACTCGAAGAGGTCGTCACGATCTGCCGCCTGATGTGGACCGAGGACGAGCCGTCGTTCACCGGCCGGTACTTCCACATCGACGGCGCTGCCGCTCCGCCGCGCCCCGACCGGGTGCCGCCGGTGTGCATCGGTGCCTCGGGCGAACAGATCGGCCTGCCGTTGGTGGGCCGCCTCGCCGACCGCTGGAACGGCTGGTACCGCAGCGACGACGACTTCGCCCGCAAGCTCGGCATCGTGCGGGCCTCGGCCGAACGCGCCGGACGCGACCCCGACGCGATCGAGGTGAGCACCACGCTCGAACGGGCACTGCCCGACAGCGATGCCGACTCGGCCAAGCTGCTCGACGAGATCGCCCACAAGGCCGACCATGGCGTGCACCACGTGCTGATGGACTTCGGCAACCCGCGCAGCACCGAACCCGTGCTGCGGTTCGCCGAGCAGGTCATCGGGCCGCTGCGCGCCCGCTGAGCCCAGCCCAGCCCAGCCCGACTCAGCTCAGTTCGAGCCCCGCCAGGCTGCCTTCGTCGCGCCAGTCGGCCAGCACCTTGAAGAACGCGATCGACCCGGCCCCGTAACTGGAGTTGCGGATACTGCGCTCGGCCGGCTTGCCCTCGTTGTTGTAGTAGCCCGGCGTGCAGTTCTCGAGGAACCGCATGTTGAACTGGGCCATGTCGATGATGCGCTGCACCCAGTCGTCC
>JBIKLX010000277.1:0-3234 GCA_044359565.1 Ilumatobacteraceae bacterium | reverse complement strand
TGGTGCCCTCGCCCGACACACCCACGATCCTCAACGGCTACGGCGGATTCGCCATCGCCGAGTCGCCGTCGTGGATGCCCAACCTGGCCGCCTGGTGTGCCGAGGGCGGGGTGTGGGCCATCGCCGGCCTGCGCGGCGGCTACGAGTACGGCGAACGCTGGCATCAGGCGGGGCGTCGGGCCACGAAGCAGAACGTGTTCGACGACTTCCACAGTGCAGCCGACTGGATGGTGGCCACGTCGAGGGCGTCGCGCGAACGCCTGGCGGTGCACGGCGGTTCGAACGGCGGTCTGCTGGTGGGAGTGGCACTCACCCAGCGCCCCGATCTGGCCCGGGCGGTGTGGTGCGCGGTGCCGTTGCTCGACATGGTGCGTTACCCGCAGTTCCTCATCGCCCGATTGTGGACCGACGAGTACGGCGACCCCGACGTGGCCGATGAGTTCGGTTGGCTGCACGCCTACTCGCCTTACCACCGGGTGCAGGAGGGCACGCACTATCCGGCGGTGCTGTTCACCACCGCCGAGGGCGACACCCGAGTCGATCCGCTGCACGCCCGCAAGATGGCGGCGCTGGTGCAGCACGCCACGGCCGCCGCACCCCACGAACGACCGGTGCTGCTGCTGCAGGCCGGCCGGGCGGGCCACGGTGCGGGCAAGCCAGCGGCGATGCGCATCGCCGACGGTGTCGACGCACTGTCGTTCCTGGCATGGCAACTCGGTCTCGGAGGCGCGTCGTGACCGCAGTCGTCGCGCTCGAGGTGGTGTCGCCGGTCGAGCCGTGGCAGGCCATCGGATTGCACGTCGTCGACGGGCGCACCTCGGTGGGCGGCATCGAACTGCGCTTCCGCCAGCCGGTGGGTGACGAGGCGGTGCGGATCGACCGCTGGGTGCTGGCCGACTGTCCGCAGCAGGTGACCGACATCGACGGCCTCGCCACGGTCCATGCCGACACCGTGCCTCCTGCAGTCGCGATCGATCACCCGCTGGGCGCAGCCCGGTTCGACCATCTGGTCGTGATGACCTCGTCGCTCGAACGCACCTGCGGCGCCATCGAAGCGGCCACCGGCGAGCCGCTGAAGCGCATCCGCGAGGCCGGGCCGATCAGGCAGGGTTTCCACCGCCTCAGTGGGCTGATCATCGAAGTGGTCGAGAGCGAGCGGGTCACCGCCCCCACGGCGTCGTTCTGGGGGTTTGTGCTCATCGTCGACGACCTTCAGGCGGTGTGCGCCCGACTGGGCGACGACCTCGTGTCGGCACCGAAGGCGGCGGTGCAGCCGGGGCGGATGATCGCCTCGTTCCGTGCCGCGGCGGGCCTCGGCCTGCCCATTGCGTTGATGACGCCCTGAGCGGGCGGCGGCTCGCGGCTCGGCTCGGCTCGGTCAGTCGTCGAAGCCCTGGCTGCCGTCGTCGGCGAGCGCGGCGAGGTGCGCGGTGCCCTCGGTGCAGTCGGCCAGCAGCGGGCACCAACGGCACGAGTAGCTCGGCCGCTTCACCGGCGTGCGCTCGCCGCTCACCAGTTCGGCATGCCGGGCCACGGCGCCCAGCGCACGGTCGAGCGCCGAGTCGAGAATGCCCTCGGTGACCTGTTCCACCTCGGCCTCGGCGTAGTCGAAGTAGTAGGTGACGAGCTTGCGTGGCGGCACGGATCGCTGCAGTGTCTCGACCAGTGCGTAGAAGCGCAGGTCGAGTCGGTGCTGGGGCGAGCGCGAACCGGTCTTGAAGTCGACGATGAGCCGCTTGCTGACCGTGCCCTCGGGCTTACCGATCACCAGGTCGGCTCGGCCGCTCAACTCGATGCACTGGCTGGCCCGCCATTTGCCGGCTGCCTCGGTGATCGGCTCGGCCCGCATGTCGAGCGGTGGAAAGTCCTGCACGAAGCGGGTGAACCGCTCGACGGCGTAGCCACGCAGTTCGGCCAGGTCGGCCTCGCCGAGGCGGGCCAGCCAGTCGCCGAGCGAGTTGGGCTGGCCGGCCAAGCGGGCAATCGCTTCGTCGACCACCAGTGCCGGCACCGGTTCGCCGCGCCAGTTGACGAACAGTTCGACCGCCTTGTGGGTGATCGAGCCACGGGCGTTCGACGTGGTCCACTCGAACGGGTCGGGGGCGAGGTGCAGCGCCTCGCACCCGAGGGCCCTGGTGACGAAGTGCTTGCTCACCCACAGCTTCTCGCCACCGAGGGCAGCCGACAGGTCGGCAAAACCCTCGCGGGCACGGGTGACGAGCTCGTCGACGAACGTGGGTGCGAACACCAGCGGTTCGGCGTCGCGGCGCATCTGCTCGACGAGCCGCTGTTGGGTGGGGGTGAGGGCACGTTGGCTCTCCATCGCCGCAACCCTGCCACACCCCGCTGGCACGATGCGGCCATGAAGTCCCCGTCGTCGCCAGGCACCACCGTCGAGTTCTCCCACGCCGCCCGTCTGCTGGCACGCGAGGCTCGGCGGCGTCATCTGGTGGCCCCCGGCTTCCGCTGCCCGCCGCGGGTGGTGGGGGTGCAGCGCACGGTGCGGCGTCATGCCGGCGGTGTGGTGGTGGCGGTGCAACTGCGCGACCGGCCGTGGGTGGCGGTGGTGGCCGACATGATCGAAGGGGTCATCGTCGCCAACCGGCTCACCCCGCCCGACTCCGATCGATTGCGCACCGACCTGTGGGAGACGGTCGGTGCCGAGTGGCCCGATGCGATGGGCGCGCCCAGCACCAAGGTGGCCTGAAGCCCCGGCCCGAGCGGGCTCAGGCCAGCGGGCTCAGGCCAGCGGGCTCACGTAGGTACGTTGATGAGCACGAGCAGGGTGCGGTCCGGCTCTACCAGACCGGCCAACGGTCCCATCTCGGGTGCAGCCAGATCGTCGGCACCGAAGGCGACGATGACGAACGACTCGTCGCCCAGGCTGTAGATCGCCTGGGTGAAGCCCGCAGGTGTCTGTCGCTCGATCAGGGTGAACCCAGCGGTCGCAAGCGTCTCGTCGTAGGCATCGAGCACGGTGTCGACGTCGAGGTCGGTGTCGCGTACTTCGCCGAAGGCGATGGTGGGGCCGAGGCCCAGCGCCGCCAGCAGCTCCGGTGAGTCGATCGGGTCGCTCACGCCCTCGGGCGTCACGATGGTGTCCCACCACTCGGGTCGTTCCACCTCGGGGTCGGGGTCGCACTGGGTGCCTGCGTCGGGCAGTTCGAGCGAGGCGAGCACCGCCCCCTCCACCTCGTTCACGCACGTCGCCGCCAGCACGAAGCCATGTCCTTC
>JBIKLX010000276.1:0-3247 GCA_044359565.1 Ilumatobacteraceae bacterium | reverse complement strand
CGAACAGACGGTGCAGCGCGGCACGGGCGATGCGGCGATGGTGGGCATGACCGTCATCCCCGGCGACGACCTCGACGACGACTCCACCGTCGTCGTGCTACCCGGCGACACGCCGCTGCTGCAGGCCGACACCCTCAGCGGCCTCGTCGCCGCCCATGTCGCCGGCGGGTTCGCCGCCACGGTGTGCACGTCGGTGCTCGACGACCCCACTGGGTACGGCCGCATCATCCGCTCCACCGGCAAGGGCGACACCAGCCGGGTGCTGCGCATCGTCGAGCACCGCGACGCCACCGACGAGGAACGTGCGGTCCACGAGGTGAACACCGGCATGTACGCGTTCCGGCGCGACCTGCTCGGACCCGCGCTGCGTCATCTCTCTCCCGACAACGCGCAGGGCGAGTACTACCTCACCGATGTCATCGGAGTGCTCGCCGCAATGGGCCACCGCGTCGGCCGCTACGAGGCCCCCGCCGAAGAGACCCAGGGCGTCAACGACCGTTGGCAGCTGGCCCTCGCCGAGCGCGAACTGCGCAGCCGCATCAACCGGCGCTGGCTGCTGAACGGCGTCACGATGCTCGACCCGCGCCAGACGTTCCTCGACGTCACCGTCCGGCTCGGCCGCGACGTCACCATCTACCCGGGCACCATCTTGCAGGGCGACACCGTCATCGGCGACCGCTGCGACATCGGGCCCGATGTGCGCCTCACCGACTGCGTCGTGGGCGACGACTGCACCGTCGCCAGCACGGTGGGCATCGACAGCGAGGTCGGCGCCGGTGCCGACGTGGGTCCGTTCGCCCATCTGCCCACCGGCAGCGCAGTCACTTCGGGCGCAGCAACCGGCGCGTTCTACACTGCCCCTCCGGCCTGATGTTCGACGCGATGGAGCCTCCCATGGAGAAAGTCACCACCAAGCGCATGGCGCTCTACTCGGGGCGCACGCACCCCGCGTTGGCACAGGAAGTCGCCGAGCACATGGGGGTCGAACTCGGGCACGCCAACCTCGTCGAGTTCGCCAACGGAGAGGTGCGGCCCCGTTTCGGCGAGAGCATCCGCGGCAACGACGTGTTCATCATGCAGAGCCACTACGGCGTCGACGGACGCAGCATCAACGACTCGATCATGGAGCAGCTCATCATGATCGACGCCGCCTACCGCGCCTCGGCCAAGCGCATCACCGCAGTGTGCCCCTTCTACGGCTACGCCCGCCAAGATCGCAAGGCCGAGGGCCGCGAGCCCATCACCGCCCGCCTCGTTGCCGACCTGTTCAAGACCGCCGGCGCCAAGCGCATGGTGTCGATCGACCTGCACAGCGGCCAGATCCAGGGCTTCTTCGAGGGCCCGGTCGACCACCTCACGGCCATGCCGGTGCTCGAGAACTACGTACGCAAGCATGGCGACAACCCCGTCATCGTCGCCCCCGACGCCGGGCGTGTGAAGGTGGCCGAGCGCATGTCGCAACACCTCACCGACCAGGGCGCCGACCTGGCGTTCATCTACAAGCGCCGCCCGAAGGGCACTGCCAACGTGGTGGAGGCCAAGGAGGTCATCGGCGAGGTCGAGGGGCGTCTGTGCATCATCACCGACGACATGATCGACACCGGCGGCACGATCGCCGCTGCGGCCCAGGTGCTCATCGATCGTGGCGCCCGCGAGGTGTGGGCGATGGCCACCCACGGTGTGCTGTCGGGCCCGGCCGTGCAGCGCCTCAACGATGCGCCCATCAGCCGGGTGGTGCTCACCAACACCCTGCCCCTTCCGGCCGAGAAGCAGTCACCGAAGATCGAGGTGCTCTCGATCGCTCCGCTCATCGCCGATGCGCTCAACGCTGTGTTCGACGACACCAGCGTCAGCGAGATCTTCGGCGGCGAGAACCAGTCCTGAGCCGCTCGGAAGGGCCCGTACCCATCGCGGGTGGCAGATCCCCCTTCCGTGCCGATAGGCTCGCCAACCGTTCTGAAACGCCGTCGATCGAGGCCCTGACATGTCGAACACCAAGCTTGCCGCCACCACTGGTCGCCCCACCGGATCTGCCGCTTCGCGCCGTCTGCGCACCGAAGGGCACATCCCCGCGGTGCTGTACGGCGGGGGCATGACGCCCATCAGCCTCACCGTCGAGCGTCGCGACCTGCGCATCGCCCTCAGCGGCCCCGGTGGCAGCAACACGCTGCTCTCGCTCGAGGTCGACGGCGCCAGCTACCCGGCCGTGGTGAAAGAGATCCAGCGCCACCCGGTGAAGCGCACCGTCAGCCACATCGACTTCATGTCGGTGAACATGGACTCGGAGATCACCGTATCCGTGCCCGTGCGGCTCGAAGGCGAGTCGAAGGCCGCCCTGGCGGTCGGTGGCCTGGTCGACGCTTCTGTCGATACCATCGAGATCACCTGCACGCCGGGCAACATCCCCAACGAGATCGTCGTCGACATCACCTCGCTCCAGCCGGGCGACGTCATCCGTCTGGCCGATGTGAAGCTGCCCAAGGGCGCCACCGCCCATGGCGACCCCGAGATGGCCGTCGTGTCGGTCATCCATGCCGCGCCCGAGGCCGCCGCCGAGGGCGAGGCCGCCGAATCGGCCGAGTGATCCGCCGCTCGGCACCGAGCAACAGATGAGCGTCGAGACGCTCGTCGTCGGGTTGGGTAACCCGGGCAAACAGTACGAGCGTACGCGCCACAACGTGGGTGCCGATGTCGTCGACGAACTGGCCCGCCGCAGCGGTGTGCTGCTGAAAGCAGGGCGCGACAAGGCGCTCACGGCCGAGTGCACGCTGCGCGGTCACCGCGTGGTGCTGGCGTTCCCCACCACGTACATGAACGACAGCGGCGAAGCGGTGCGGCCGGTGATGAAGCGCCACGGTCTCACCGAGCCCGGGCAGCTCATCGTGGTGCACGACGAACTCGACCTGCTGCCCGGTGTGGTGCGGGTGAAGGCAGGCGGCGGCCTGGCCGGCAACAACGGCCTGCGCAGCATCACCGCCCACCTCCACACACAGGACTACCTCCGGGTGCGCATCGGCATCGGCAAACCGCAGTCGAAAGAGCACGGCGCAGGCCATGTGCTGTCGAAGGTGCCACCCACCGAGCGCGAGTTGCTCGACATCGCCATCCAGCACGCAGCCGACGCCGTGGAGGTGCTGCTCGCCCAGGGCCTCGAGGCCGCCCAGCGCATCTACAACTCCACCACCCTCGACCCACCCCGCTGACCCGAGTCGCTCCCGCGCACCCGAGTTCATTGCGTACACACGGG
>JBIKLX010000094.1:0-11910 GCA_044359565.1 Ilumatobacteraceae bacterium | reverse complement strand
AACCGCGCAACGGCCAGGCCCGACTGGTCTTCACCGAGGGGCCGGCACTGCAGCTCACCGAAGCCGGCCGCGAACGGCGGGCGGGCATCTGGTGCGTGGCCGACGACCCCCTGGTGCAGCCGCCGCTCGACCGACTCGGCCCCGACGCGATGGAGATGACGGTCGAGCAACTCACCGCCGCGTTCGCCGAGCACAACCTGCGCGTGCACGGGTTCCTGCGCGACCAGCACCGCATCGCCGGGTTGGGTCGGATGCTCGCCAACGAGGTGTGCCACCGCGCCCGGCTGTCGCCCTTCGCCATGACCGGCAGCCTGGGGCCCGAGGGTGCCGCACGGGTGCATGCCGCAGTGCACGAATGCGTCGCCGAGGCCCTCGTGCATGAACGAGCTCGCCCCGACATGAGCTCGGCCGCCGAGCGGCCGGGGGCGGTGCACGGCCGGGTGGGCCAGCCGTGCCCGGTGTGTGCCGACACGGTGCGCTCGGTCAGCTACAGCAGCTACACCGTCGCCTACTGCGCCACCTGCCAGACCGGTGGCAAGGTGCTGGCCGACAACACCACCTCCCGCTTCCTGAAGTAACCCGAGTCACCCCCGCCCACCCGAGTCGCAGCCGGCCACCCGAGTCGCAGCCGGCCACCCGAGGGAAATCGGGCACCCCGGGTGTACAGAAGACCCTCGGGTACGCTCGGCGACATGCCGATCCACCTGCGCGCCGAACCCTCCGACTACGCCCCTGCGGTACTGGTGCCCGGCGACCCGAAGCGGGCCGCCTACATCGCCGATCACCACTTCGACCCCGGCACCCGCCTCGTGAACGACGAGCGCGGCATGCTCGGCTTCACCGGCACCTACCAGGGCCGGCCGATCAGTGTGCAGAGCGTCGGCATGGGCGGGGCCAGCGCCGCGATCTACTACACCGAACTGGCGCAGTTCCTGGGGGCCCGGCGCATCATCCGTGTCGGCACCGCCGGCGGACTGAAGCCGGGCCTCCGCATGGGCGACACCGTGGTGGCCATGAGCGCCACGGCCGATGACCCGATGGTGGGCATCCTCACCGACGGTGAGGCCCACGCTCCCACCGCCGACTGGCGTCTGGTCGAGCTGTCGGCCCGCCTCGCGCGCGACAAGGGCGCCACCGTGCACGTCGGCCCCATCGTCACCAGCGCCATCTTCTACGACCGCCGCGAGGGCATCATGCAGCGTTGGCGCGACCGCGGCCATGTGGCCGTCGAGATGGAGGCCGCAGTGCTGTACACCCTCGCCGCCATCCACGGCTTCGAGGCACTGGCGTTGATGACGGTGAGCGACCTCATCGCCAGCGAGACCGAGACCGAGCGCATCAGCGACGAGGAGCTCCGCGCCGGTGTCGACCGGATGATGACCGTGGCCTGCGAGGTGGCCGTCGCCGACCTGTAGGACCCGAGGGTTTTCGGTACACCCGGGTGCCAAGTTCCACTCGGGTGGTCGGGGCCGACTCGGGTGAGCGGCTGCGACTCGGGTGGTCGTGGGTGACTCGGACCTAGATGAGGCCGAGGTCGGACACGGCCTGGCGCTCGTCGGCGAGCTCGGCCGTCGACGCGTCGATCTTGCCGCGCGAGTAGTCGTCGATGTCGAGGCCCTGCACGATGGAGTACTCGCCGCCCGAGCAGGTGCACGGGAAGCTGGAGATGAGACCCTCGGGCACACCGTACGAACCGTCGCTCGGCACGGCCATGCTGACCCAGTCGCCCTCGGCGGTGCCGAGCGCCCACGACCGGATGTGGTCGACAGCGGCATTGGCGGCCGATGCTGCCGACGACGCGCCACGCGCCTCGATGATGGCCGCACCGCGCTTGGCGACGGTGGGGATGTAGGTGCCGTCGACCCAGGCGTGGTCGTTCACCAACTGGTAGGCGTTCTGGCCCTTCACCTTCGCGTGGAACAGGTCGGGGTACTGGGTGACCGAGTGGTTGCCCCAGATGGTCATGTTGGTGACGTCGGTGACCGCTGCGCCGGTGCGCTGCGCCAACTGGCTGACCGCACGGTTGTGGTCGAGACGGGTCATGGCGGTGAAGCGCCGCGGGTCGAGGTCGGGGGCGTTCTGCTGGGCGATGAGCGCGTTGGTGTTGGCCGGGTTGCCCACGACGAGGATCTTCACGTCCTTCTTGGCGTTGGCGCTGAGCGCCTGGCCCTGGGGCTTGAAGATGCCACCGTTGGCGCTGAGCAGGTCGCTGCGTTCCATGCCGGCCTTGCGTGGCATTGCGCCAACGAGCATTGCCACGTCGGCATCGCCGAAGGCCACGTTGGCGTCGTCGGTGCACACCACACCGGCGAGCAGCGGGAAGGCGCAGTCGTCGAGTTCCATCTTCACGCCCTCGAGCGCCTTCAGCGCCGGGGTGATCTCGAGCAACTGGAGGATGACGGGCGTGTCGGGCCCGAGCATCGAACCCGAAGCGATACGGAACAGGAGGCTGTAGCCGATCTGGCCGGCAGCGCCGGTGACGGCAACACGTACGGGGGAAGTCATGGCCGCGAGCGTATGCCCTGGCAGCGCCGCGCGAGAAGCCAGTGGAGCGACCGACGACGGCCGGTCAGGCCACCGGCTGAATGAGATCGTTGCGTCCGATCATCCCGAAGATGTAGTTCGCATACGTCTGCTTGGCCTCGGGGGTGCCGAGATGGATGCCGTCGCCCGAGATGCCCTGGATCTGGCCCGATGTGACCAGTCCGTTCCAGTCGAGCACGTCGACGTTCGGGTACCTGCCCTTCAGCGACCAGATGCGCTGGTTGTTGCCCTCGATCCAGTTCCGGTTGGCCTTCACCGTCAGGAAGATGACCTTTGGATGCTCGGCCGCGGGGAGGTACGACATGATCTCGTCGTACACCGCGTCGTCGACCTGGCCGTTGGTGCCGACTTGGACGACGACGATCTCGCCCAGCTGCCCGCTGGCCTTCAGTTGGCCCACCACCCGCGCCGTGGCATTGCCCTGACGGCTCTCGGCGGCATTCACCACGAAGCCACCGGCCTGCAGTTGCGGCGCGGCACCCAACATGACCGACTCGCCGATGGCGGTGGGCGGCGGCGGTGGAGGCGGCGGCGTCGTGGGTGGTTCGGTGGGTGGCGTGGTGGGCGCGGTGGTGGCCCCCGGCACCGTCGTGTCGCCGGCCGGGGCGGGGTCGACGGTGGCGGGGTCGACGGTGGAGGGCGCGCTGGTCTCGACCGGCACGAGCGTCGTGCTGGCAGCCGCGTCGATGGCCTCGCGGCCGGCCTCGCTGGCGCACTCGACCTCGCCCACGCACTGGTTCGGCGCCAGAGCCACGCTCACGCCGGCAGCACCCACGAGCACCGCCACTACTGCACCCACCACGACCAAGCGCTTACGGGCCTCGGCCTGCGCCGCACTGCGCGGGCGGTACTCGCGACGCATCCACCGCCCGATCGCACCCTTGCGCACCGGCATCTCGACGAGGCGGTAGCTGAGTTCGGTGATGGGCGCCGTGATGATCATCGCCAGCACGAACTGGCCGAGGCTCATCTTCACGCCCGCCTGTTCGCGGATGATCTGGTAGATCGGCCAGTGGAACAGGTACAGGCCATAGCTGCGGGTACCCACCCACGACAGCACCGGGTTGCCGAGCAGTCGCCCGGTGATGGCCCCACGGTGGGTGACCGCAGTGATGATCATCACCGTGGCCAGGCCGGCGAGGAAGAGCCCGCCGCGGAACAGCCACGGGTCGAACTGCGAACCGGTGAGGCTGTTCTCGGCCGGATCGGCGAGGTGCACCCACCACATCAGCATCGCCAGAATCACGAACCCGCCGAGGGCGAGCAGGTCGAGCTGGCGGCCCTTGTCGCGCATCGGCCCACGCATCACGGCCACCGGCCGCCACACCATGGCGAGCGCAGCGCCCAGCAGCAGCCCACCGGCACGGGTGACGGTGCTGAGGTAGAGGGTGTCGTTGATGCTGATGCAGCGCCCGGCGATGCTCCAGTAGCCGTTCATCGTGTCGGGGGTGCACACCGAGTCGATATCGCCCGGTACGAACAGCACGGCGATGACCACGTTGATGAACACGGCGATGCCGAACAACCACAGCGCCACGCGGGGCAGGTGCGCCCGCCCCCGCCGCAAGATGGCCACCATCACCAACGGCCAGATGAGGTAGAACTGCTCCTCCACTGCGAGCGACCACAGGTGGCGCAGCGGGGCGAAGGCCTCACTGGCCGTGTACCCGGCACCCACCCAGATCTGGAACCAGTTGCTCACGTAGGTGAGACCGGCGATCACATCGCCGCGCACCCGACCCTGGGCCTGCCGGAAGAACACGGCCAGGTACACGATCACCAGCACCAGCATCAGGTACAGGGCCGGGAGCAGGCGGCGGAACCGGCGGATCCAGAACGCCTTCAGGTCGATGCCGTCCTCGCGTTCGTGTTCGGCCACGAGCAGCAGCGTGATGAGGTATCCGGAGATGACGAAGAACACTTCGACGCCGAGAAATCCGCCGTGCAGCCACCCGCTGTTGGCGTGGTACACCATCACCGCAACGACCGCCAGGGCCCGCATGCCGTCGAGGCCGGGCAGATGGGGTACGCGACTGATGTTCAGACGCGACGGATGAGACGACGACCGATCGGACATTCGGTTGACCAGTATGTCAGTACCCGGGGGTCGCGACTCGTCGGCAGCCAGTGGCCGGGTCGCCGGTCACAGTTGCAGCGACTTCACCTCGAGGAACTCCTCGAGCCCGAACGTGCCCGCCTCGCGGCCGAGGCCGCTCTGCTTGTAGCCGCCGAACGGGGCCATCACGTTGAAGGCGCCACCGTTCACCTCTACCTGCCCGGCACGGATTCGGCGGGCCACCTGCTTGGCCCGCTCGGGGTCGCCGCTCCACACCCCGCCGGCCAGGCCGTAGATGGTGTCGTTGGCGATGCGGATGGCCTCGTCCTCGGTGTCGTAGGGGATGATCGACAGCACCGGGCCGAAGATCTCCTCGCGAGCAATGGTCATGTCGGGGGTGACGTTCGAGAACACGGTGGGCTGCACGAAGTAGCCCTGCTCGAGCCCCTCGGGCGCCGCCGTGCCGCCGGCCACCAGCGTGGCCCCTTCGTCGATACCGGTCTGGATGAACCCGCGCACCCGGTCGCGCTGGGCCGCCGACACGAGGGGCCCGAGGCGGGTGCCAGCACCGAACGGGTCGCCAGGCGTGAACGCAGCAGCAGTGGCGGCCGCGATCTGCTCGACCTCGGCGAGGCGATCGCGCGGCACGATCATGCGGGTGAGCGCAGTGCAGGTCTGGCCCGAGTTGAGGAAGCACTTGCCCACCCCGTCTGCCACAGCCTTGGTGAGGTCGGCATCGTCGAGGATGACGTTGGGGCTCTTGCCGCCGAGCTCGAGCGACACCTTCTTCACGGTCTGTGCCGCCACCTCGGCCACGCGCTTGCCGGCCCGGGTGGAGCCGGTGAAGCTGACCATGTCGACGTCGGCATGGGCGGCGATGGCTTCGCCCACCACCGGGCCCACACCGGTGACGAGGTTGAACACACCGGCGGGCAGGCCGGCCTCGTGCACCACCTCGGCGAGGATGAACGCGTTGATCGGCGCCACCTCACTGGGCTTCAGCACCACGGTGTTGCCGGCCGCCAGTGCCGGCGCGACCTTCAGGGCGATCTGGTGCAGCGGGTAGTTCCACGGGGTGATGCAACCCACCACGCCGATGGCCTCGCGCACCACCAGCGAATTGCCCACCTGGGTCTCGAACTCGTACGACGACAGCAGACCGGCGGCGATCTGGAAGTTGGCCTTCGGCAGACCGGCCTGGATGACCTTGGCGAGTTTCACCGGCATGCCCACCTCGCGGGCGATGGTGTCGGCCAGTTCGTCGGTGCGGGCCTCGAGGCCGGCATGGATCTTCATCAGGTATCCGGCGCGTTCGGCGGCGCTCAGGGCATTCCACGCCGGGAACGCTGCCTTCGCTGCAGCGACGGCCGCGTCGACATCGGCGGCAGCACCGTTCGGGATGCTGGCGATGACCTCTTCGGTGGCCGAGTTGGTGACCTCGAGGGTGCCCGAGCCTGCCGAAGCAACCCAGGAGCCGTTGATGTAGATCGAGTCGTATGCGCGCATGCGCTCGACCCTAGAACGATGCGCGCTCCCCCGGCGAAACCTGCCCCAGATCGAGCAGACGCCACAGCGCCAGCGCCGGCCCGCTGCGGTTCAGCGTGTAGAGGTGCAGGCCCGGTGCGCCGGCCTCGAGCAGTTCGGCGCACAGTTCGGCGGCGATCTCCACCCCGATACGCGTGGCCTCGGCCGCATCGTCGCCGGCTTTACCCACCCGCTCGGCGAGCCATCGCGGCACCTCGGCACCCGACAGGTGCGCCATCCGCGACACCTGGGCGAGGTTGGTGACGGGCATGATCCCGGGAATCACCGGCTTGTCGACACCCAGGTCGTGGAGGTCGTCGACGAGGCCGAGGTAATGATCGACCTCGAAGAAGAACTGCGTGATGGCGAAGTCGGCACGAGCGAGTTTCGCGGCCAGATGACGGCGGTCGCTGGCCCGGTCGGGCGAACGCGGATGCATCTCGGGATGCGCGGCGACACCGATCGAGAACCCGCCGTGAGCCCGCACGTCGTCGACCAGTTCGCTCGACCAGCGGTAATCGCTCGCGCCGGCCGACCCGTCGGCAGGCAGGTCGCCGCCGAGGGCGAGGATGTTCTCGATGCCTTCGGCCCGGGAGTCGACGAGGATGTCGCGGATGTCGGCGCGGGTGTGCCCCTGGCAGGTGAGATGGGCCATCGGGGTGATGGGGGTCTGCCGTTGCACCCACGACACCAGGTCGGCGGTGCGCGCCCGGGTGCTGCCCCCAGCGCCGTAGGTGACGCTGATGAAGTGCGGTGCCAGCGGCTCGAGTTCGGCGATGGTGCGTCCGAGGCTCAGCCAGCCGGCCTCGTTCTTCGGGGGGAAGAACTCGAACGAGTACGTGGGTCCGGCGGCCAGCAGGTCGGCGATACGTGCCATTGGGGAACGGTACGGGTGCACCGTGCCGTGCAGCAGGCGCCGAACGGCCCGGTGCCGTAGTCGTTCGGCCCGGTGCGGCTCAGTGCCGGAAGTGGCGCTCGCCGGTGAACACCATGGCGATGCCGTGCTCGTCGGCAGCCTCGATCACCTCGGCATCGCGCACGCTGCCACCCGGTTGGATGACGGCCCGCACGCCCGCCTCGGCGGCCACGTCGAGGCCATCGCGGAACGGGAAGAACGCATCGCTCGCGCACACACCACCCGCGGCACGGCGCCCGGCCCGCTCGGCGGCGAGACGCGCGCTGTCGAGCCGGTTCTGCTGGCCGGCGCCGATGCCCACGGCCCGACCGTCGCTCACGTACACGATGGCGTTGCTGCTGACTGCGGCACACACCTGCCAGGCCACGGCGAGGTCGTGCCACTGCCGTTCGGTGGGGTGCGCCTGACTGACCACCCGCCAGTGCGCGCGGTCGAGGTCGACCGTGTCGGTCTGCTGCACCAGCAGGCCGCCGTCGATACCGCGCAGGTCGAGCGCAGCCCCGTACGGGGGCGGGCCCGACAGCACCCGCACGTTGGGCTTGGCAGCCAACACCTCGAGCGCACCAGGTTCGAACGACGGCGCCACCACCACCTCGGTGAACACCGGGGCGAGCGCCTCGGCCAGCGCCACCGGCACCGGGCGGTTGAGCGCGACGATGCCGCCGAAGGCACTGACCGGATCGCAGTCGTGGGCGCCGAGATAGGCGGCGGTGATGTCGGCGGCGATGGCCACACCGCATGGGTTGGCGTGTTTCACGATCACACAGGCCGGCTCGTCGAAGCGGTGCACCAGCTTCCACGCCGCCTCGGTGTCGTACAGGTTCAGATAGCTCAGGTCCTTGCCGCCGTGCTGCACGGCGTCGTCCCACCAACTGCGCGCTCCGGCAAGGCGGTAGCGCGCCCCGCGCTGGTGCGGGTTCTCGCCGTAGCGCAGCGGCTGCGCGCGGGTGAGCGAGAGGTGCAGTTGCTCGGGCAGCGGATCGCCTCCATCGGCGCCGGCCGCGAACCAGTTGGCGATCTGCGCGTCGTAGTCGGCGATCACGCTGAACGCGGTGCGCGCCAGGCGATGCCGCGTGCCGACACTCACCCCACCGTGCTGTTGCACTTCGGCCAGCACCGCGGCGTAGTCGTCGGGCCTGACGACGACGGCGACATGCGCGTAGTTCTTGGCTGCTGCCCGCACCATGGCCGGCCCGCCGATGTCGATGAGGTCGATGCTCGGATTCGACGCAAAGGGGTAGAGGTTCACCACCACGAGGTCGATCGCCTCGATCCCGTGGGCGGCCATGTCGGCCACGTGCGCTTCGTTCGTGGGATCGGCCAGCAAGCCGCCGTGCACCCTGGGGTGCAGCGTGACGACGCGGTGGTCGAGGATGGCGGGCACCCCGGTGAGGTCGGCAACATCGGTGACTGGCAGACCTGCCGCGGCCACCACCTGTGCTGTGCCACCGCTGCTGACGAGCCGCCAGCCGGCCGCGTGCAGCCCGGCGGCCAGTTCCACGATGCCGGTCTTGTCGAAGACGGACAGCAGGGCGATGGGCATGGGCCGAGGGTAACCAGGCCGGAAGACCCTTCCAGCGCGACCGCAAGACGGCGTACCATGCGAGGTGCGGCGCGACCACTCGCCGTTCTGCATCTCTCGAGTCCACGGAGGCGTGATGGATCTGCGTGCATTCAAGCCCAGTGATTGGTTGAAGGTGTGTGGCGGCGCCCTGTTCCTCATCGCCGGTCCACTCACCTGGTGGAAGATGACGTTCGATGGCGGACCGCTGTTCGGCGTCGAGAGCGCCAACGCCCACGGGTTGGGCGACTACTTCGGCACCGTCGGTATCGCCTGGCTCATCTTCATCGCCATCGCGGTCCTCACCGTGCTGCTGCGCCTCGGCTTCGTGAAGGCACCGAGCGGTCTGCCGGTGCCGCTGGTGTTCCTGGCTGCCGCAGTGATCGGCGCACTGCTGGTGCTGTTCCGTTTCCTCTTCGACGGTATCGATGGCGGCTTCGGTCTCGATCTGGAGGACGCCGGCTTCGACATCAGCCGCGGCCTGGGTGCATGGCTGGGCCTCATCGCTGCTGCCGAGGTGGTGGCGGGGTGCGTGATGGGGTTCACCGAGTCGGGCGGCAACCTCGCCGATCTCAAGGACGTCGACAAGCTGAAGAGCGAACTGGGCTCGATCACGGGCGCGTTCGGTGGAACCCAGTCGACGCCCACGGCACCGCCACCGCCGGCCGCACCGAACGCCGGCATGGCACCGCCGCCGCCCGTGCCGGGTGGCGGCTCGATGCCGCCACCGCCACCGCCGCCGAAGCCGAACTGACCCGGGCGGGGTCGTCGCTGGCCGGCCTCAGCGCAGGGTGGCGACGATCTCGGCCATCAGGTCGCCGGCCTCGGTGGGGTTCAGGCCCACCTTCACGCCGGCAGCGGCGAGCGCTTCCATCTTGCCCTTGGCCGTGCCCTTGCCGCCCGAGGTGATGGCACCAGCGTGGCCCATCTTCTTGCCCTCGGGTGCCGTGACGCCCGCGATGTAGGCGCTCATCGGCTTGGTGACGTGGGCCTTGATGAACTCGGCGGCCTCTTCCTCGGCCGAGCCGCCGATCTCGCCGATCATGATGATGGCGTGCGTCTCGGGGTCGGCCTGGAACTCGCGCAGGCAGTCGATGAAGTTGGTGCCCGGCACGGGGTCGCCGCCGATGCCCACGCAGGTGCTCACGCCGATGCCGCGCTGCTTCAGTTCGTACAGCGCCTGATAGGTGAGCGTGCCCGACCGGCTGACGATGCCCACGTTGGGGCCACCGGCCGTGGGCAGTTCGGCGATCTCGCCGGCGGTGATGCCGATGTTGCACTTGCCTGGGCTGATGATGCCCGGGCAGTTGGGGCCGAGTAGGCGCGTGTTCGGGTAGTCGCGCACCAGGGTGTTGTAGACCTTGGCCTCGTCCTGGGCCGGGATGCCCTCGGTGATGCAGACAATGAAGCCGATGCCTGCGGCCGCAGCCTCGAGGATGGCCGCCGCGGCAGCCTTCGGCGGCACGGCGATGAACGATGCCGTGGCGCCCGTGGCGGCGACGGCCTCGGCCACCGTGTTGAACACCGGGATGCTGTCTCCATCATCGGTGGCGACGTCGGTGCCGCCCTTGCCGGGCGTGACACCACCGACGACCTGCGTGCCGTAGGCCTTGTTGCGCAGGCCGTGGTACTTGCCCTGGCCACCGGTGAGGCCCTGCACGATCACCTTGGTGTGTTCGTTGACGAAGATGGCCATGACTCAGGCTCCAGTCGCGATGGCTACGGCCGCACGTGCGGCTTCCAACATGGTGGGCTTCGAGATCAGCTTGCTCTCGGGGATGCCGGCGGCGGCGAGGATCTCGCGACCCTGCTCGGCATTGGTGCCGTCGAGGCGGATGACGATGGGGGCACGCAGGTCGACGCGGCTGAGCGCCTCGACGATGCCCTTGGCCACTTCCTCGCCGCGGGTGATGCCGCCGAAGATGTTGATGAAGATGCTCTTCACGTTCTCGTCGAAGTTGATGACACCGAGCGCAGCGGCCATCACGTCGGCGTTGGCGCCGCCGCCGATGTCGAGGAAGTTGGCGGCCTTGCCACCCACCTGGTTCACCACGTCGAGCGTGCTCATCGCCAGGCCGGCGCCGTTGGCGATGATGCCCACGCTGCCGTCGAGACCGATGTACTGCAGGTCGTGCGTGCGGGCGAGCTGCTCGCGGGCATCGAGTTCCTCGGTGGCGCGGAACTCGTCCCACTCGGGGTGACGGAAGCCGGCGTTGTCGTCGAGGCTGACCTTCGCGTCGAGCGCGTGTACGCCGCCGTCGGGCCGCAGGATGAGCGGGTTGATCTCGGCCAGGTCGCAGTCGCCCTCGGTGAAGCAGCGGTACAGCTTCACCAGCATGTCGGCCACACCGTCGACGGCTTCGGCGTCGATGTTGGCACGCACCGCGGCGTCGCGGGCGACGGCCAGTGAGATGCCGTCGACCGGGTCGATGTGCAGCATCACGATGGCGTCGGGGTCGGTCTCGGCGACGGCCTCGATCTCGACACCGCCCTGCGCGCTGAGCATGAGGAGGTGCTTCTTCGCCGCACGGTCGAGCGAGTACGAGGCGTAGTACTCCTTGGCGATGTCGCTGGCGTGCTCGACCCACACCCGCTTCACGAGGTGGCCCTTGATGTCCATGCCGATGATGTTCCCGGCGTGGAGGCGTACCTCGTCGGCATTGTCGGCCAACTTGATGCCGCCCGCCTTGCCGCGGCCGCCCACCTGCACCTGCGCCTTCACCACCACGGGGTAGCCGGCCTGTTCGGCCACGGCCACGGCCTCGTCGACGGTGTAGGCCACGCCGCCCGGCGACACCGGGATGTCGAAGCGGGCGAAGTACTGCTTGCCCTGGTACTCGAACAGGTCCACTGGATCAGTCCTCTCTGGCGTCGAGCGCCGTTTCCAACCACTGCGCGATGGCCTTCAGCGACGAGCCGGGGCCGAAGATCTCGGCGACTCCCTGCTCGCGCAGTGCCCGCGCGTCGGCGTCGGGGATGACCCCGCCGCCGAACACCATCACGTCGCCGAGGTCGCGGCTGCGCAGTTCCTCCATCGTGCGGGGGAACAGCGTGAGGTGCGCTCCCGACAGCAACGACAGGCCCACGGCGTCGGCATCTTCCTGCAACACCGTCTCGGCGATCTGCTCGGGGGTCTGATGCAGGCCGGTGTAGATGACCTCGAACCCGTGGTCGCGCAAGGCACGGGTGATGGTCTTGGCCCCGCGATCGTGCCCATCGAGACCGGGCTTGGCGACGACGACTCGGTACGGACGCTTCACGAGGATGTGACCCTAGGCGCGCACACCCGCGTTGGTGAAGCCGGGCAGG
>JBIKLX010000093.1:0-11958 GCA_044359565.1 Ilumatobacteraceae bacterium | reverse complement strand
GATGGCGGGGTGGCCCTCGTCGAGCACCAGCAGCGTGCACTGCGTGCCATCGCCGCCCTGGCCGCGCTGGCTCTCGGGTGCGTCGTACAGGCGCAGCACGGCAGGGGTGGCACCGGCGTGCAGCACCTGTCGGCAGGCCTCGATGCCCTCGCTGAACGATGCGAACGCGTAGGCGTTCATGCGGGTGCTGGCCGGCAGGGGATGGGCGCGCAGCCACACGCGGGTGACGATGCCGAGGGTGCCCTCGTTGCCGATGAACACCTGGCCGAGGTCGGGTCCGGCGGCAGCGGCCGGGGCACCACCGGTGTGCACGATGCTGCCATCGGCCAGCACCACCTCGAGGCCCACCACCATGTCTTCGATCTTGCCGTAGCGGGTGCTGTACTGGCCGGCGCCGCGGCAGGCCACCCAGCCGCCGACGGTGGCGATGTCGAAGCTCTGCGGGAAGTGGCCCACCGACAGACCGTGCGGCGCGAGCACTGCTTCGAGATCGGGGCCGAACGTGCCTGGCAGCACCTCGACGATGCCCGACACAGCATCGACCGACACCACACCCGCCAGGGCGGTGAGGTCGAGCAGCACACCGCCGAACACCGGCACCGAAGCGCCGCACACGCCGCTGCGTCCACCGGCAGCGGTGACCGGGATGCCCGCTGCGTTGCAGGCGGCCACGACGCGCGACACCTCGTCGGCGGTGCGCGGCGAGCACACGGCGGCGGCCACCTGCGGTGCCTGGCCGGCGAGCGCCCAGTGCATCGACAGCGGCCACCAGTCGCGGCTCACCTCGGCACGCGCGGCGAGGTCGACGGTGGTGGGGCAGACGCTCTGCAGGCGGTCGACCACGTCGGCGGGGATGGCCACCGGCGCAGAACCGAGGTGTGCGCCCGTGCCCGTGAGTTCGATGGGCGGGGTGGGGGTGACGGTCACGATGCTCCTCGGACGCTGGCGATGAACTCGGCTTCGGTGACGGCACCAGCAGCGGCCTCGTCGGCGCAGCTGGCCACGAAGGCCTGTAACTGCCGCTGGGTCTCGGCGTCGTCCCAGCCGAGGTGAGGGCCGATGAGCCGAGCGATGGCGGGCGCGGCGACGAGTGTGGCCTCGCGGTCGAGCATGCGGGCGCGGGTGCGCCGGCTGAGAACATCGTCGAGGGTGCGGGCCATCTCGTGGCGCACCGCGTAGATGGCTTCGGCTGCAAGGTAGGGCAGCCCGGGCACCAGCAGGTCGAACGGGTCGGCCCCGCCGGCGAGCATCGGGTCGGCCAGTACCTCGCCGGCCAGTACCTCGTTGGCCAACGAGCCGTAGCGCGACAGCAGATGTGGGTTCGACACCGGGCGGTCGCTGCCGCCGCCGAGCAGCCGCATGCGCCGGGTGCGGCAGCGGCCCTTGCGGCCCAGCAGACGCAGCACCTCGTCGACAGTGTCTTCGGCCATCTCGCGATACGTGGTGAGCTTGCCGCCCGCCACGGTGACGACGCCGTGCTCGCTGACCGTGACGGCGTGGCGACGCGATAGGTCGGCGGTGCGGCCGTCGCCGGTGCTCTTCACCAGCGGACGCAACCCGGCCCACACCCCGGTGATGTGCTCGGCGGTGATGGGGCCATCGGGCCCGGGTGCCACCGACGCGTTGAGGGCGCGCAGCACGTAGGCGATGTCGTCGGCGGTGCACTGCGGGTCGTCGATCGGCCCGTCGTAGTCGGTGTCGGTGGTGCCCACGTAGGTGTGCTGGAACGTGCCGTCGCCGTTGGGGCCCCACGGCACCAGGAACAGGCTGCGCTTGTCTTTCGGCACCGGGATGACCACGGCGATGTCGTTGCGCACCAACTGCCAGGGCACGGTGACGTGCACGCCCTTGGCCGGGCGGATGCTGTCGGGGTCGGTGCCCTCGTCGAGTGTGCGCACGCGGTCGGCCCACACGCCGGCCGCGTTCACCACACTGCGCGCCGAGATGGTGAACCGACGCCCGTCGGCCTCCACCTCCACACGGTGCGCGCCCTGCTGGCCGGTGATGCCGACGACGGCGCACCCGTTCGCCACCGCCGCACCCTGCGCCGCCGCAGTGCGGGCCACGGTGAGTGTGAGCCGGGCGTCGTCGGCGGCGGCGTCGTAGTACAGGTATGCGGCGAGCACGCGCTCGGCGGGCATCGTGGGCATGTGGGCCACGGCTGCCGCCTTCTTCAGGCGGCGGTGCAGCTTGCCGATGCGCCATCCGCCGGTGAGGTCGTACATCCACATCGCCGAGCCGAGCGCGCGGGCGATCTTGCGGTTGACGACGCTCTTGGTGTCGGCGTCGCCCGGCTTGGTGGGCCGGCCGAGGATGGGGATCATGAACGGCATCACGCCCACCAGATGGGGGGCGTTGCGGCGCAGTCGCTGGCGCTCGCGCAGCGCCTCGTACACCAGTCGCACCTCGCCCTGCTGCAGGTAGCGCAGGCCGCCGTGCACCAGTTTCGAACTCTTCGACGAGGTGCCCCAGGCGAAGTCGTGTGATTCGACCAGGGCGGTGCGCAGGCCGCGGGTGGCGGCGTCGAGTGCCACGCCCACCCCGGTGATGCCGCCGCCCACCACCACCACGTCGAACTCCTCATGTTCGAGTCGGCTCAGCATGTGGGCACGATCGAACGGAGTGGCGGTGGTGGTCACTCGGCCCATCCTACGGAGGTGTGGTTCCCGTGGTATCTGCATTGATTGCAGATTCGCACAACTTGCGGATGGGTGCTCGATCGGCATACGGTGACGGGGTGCAGTCTCCGACCGAACTCGCCGAGGCGTTCCGGGCACGTGGGCTGAAGCTCACGCCCCAGCGCCATCTGCTGTTCCGTCTGTTGCACGACAACACCGCCCACCCCTCGGCCGAAGCGCTCTTCCTCGCAGCGAGCGAGCAGATGCCAGGTATCTCGCTGCGCACCGTCTACCAGACCCTCAACGATCTGGTCACCCTGGGCGAACTGCAGCAGATCGACTTCGTGCCCGGCTCGGCGCGGTTCGACCCGAACCTCTCCGACCACCAGCACCTGGTGTGCGACGCATGCGGCGCGGTGCGCGACGTGCACCTGCCGCTCAGCCCGGGAGTGTCGGGCGAAACCGTGGCCGACTTCCACATCGACTCGACCACCGTCGTGTTCCACGGTCGGTGCGGCACCTGCGCCGCAACCGACTGACCGTCTCCCTCCATCAACCCTCACAACCCACAACCCCCACAACAAGGAGCAACATCATGAGCCTGCACGGCACCAAGACCCACGAGAACCTGAAGGAAGCCTTCGCCGGCGAGAGCCAGGCAAACCGCCGCTACCTGTGGTTCGCCCAGAAGGCCGACGTCGAGGGCTACCCCGACGCCGCGGCACTGTTCCGCTCGGTCGCCGAGGGCGAGACCGGCCACGCGCACGGTCACCTCGAGTTCCTCGCCCAGGTGGGCGACCCGGCAACGGGCGAGCCCATCGGCGAGACCGAGGACAACTTCAAGGCGTCGATCGCCGGCGAGACCTACGAGTACACCCAGATGTACCCGGGCTTCGCCAAGACGGCCCGCGACGAAGGCTTCGCCGAGATCGCCGACTGGTTCGAGACGCTCGCCCGCGCCGAGAAGAGCCACGCCGGCCGCTTCGCCCAGGGCCTCGAGTCGCTCAGCTGACCAACCCTTCGGCTAGTCGCGCGGGTCGGTCGTTCCGGCCGGCCCGCGCGAGGCTGTACACGCCATGAGCACCATCTACGACCCCAAGCATCCCCTGTACCTCGACGAGGCCGACGTCCGCGAGGAACTCACCCGCGTCTACGACCTCTGTCACGGGTGTCGTCTGTGCTTCAAGTTCTGCACCTCGTTCCCGACGCTGTTCGAGTTCATCGACCGTCACGACGACCAGGACGCAGGCCGACTCACCCCGGCCCAGCAGGACCAGGTCATCGACGAGTGCTTTCAGTGCAAGCTCTGCTACATCAACTGCCCCTACATTCCCGACCTGCACGAGTGGGCGCTCGACTTCCCGCGCCTCATGCTGCGCGCCGACGCGATGCGTCATGAGACCAAGCAGATCGGTGTGCGCGACCGCCTCACCACCGAGGTGATGGGTCGCACCGACCTGATGGGCAAGGTCGCCACGGCCGCCGCGCCGGTGGCGAACAAGGTGGTCGCCGCGAAGCCCGGTTCGCTGGTGCGCAAGATGGTCGAAAAGACCGCAGGCGTGTCGAGCGTGCGCCTCCTGCCGCCGTATGCCCGGCAGCGGTTCAGCACCTGGTTCGCGAAGCGGCCGCGGGTGCGCATCAACAAGCGCCAGGGTCGCGTTGCCGTGTTCCCCACCTGCCTCGTCGAGTACCAGAAGACCGACATCGGCCAAGACCTGGTGAAGGTGTACGAGCGCAACGGCATCGAGTGCTCACTGGCCGACGGAGCCTCGTGCTGTGGTGCGCCCTTCCTGCACAGCGGCGACCTCGACCAGTTCACCAAGATCGCCGAGAAGAACGTGAAGGCGCTCGCGGCGTCGGTGCGCCAGGGCAAAGACATCGTCGTGCCCCAACCGACGTGCGGCTACGTGCTGAAGAAGGACTACGTCGACTACGTCGGCGGTGCCGACGCCCAACTGGTGAGCGAGCACACCTTCGACGCCGCCGAGTACCTGATGAAGGTGCACAAAGCCGAGGGCACCACTCTCGACACCGAGTTCACCGGCGATGTGCCCGAGACCGTCACCTATCACGTGCCGTGCCACCTGAAGGCCCAGAACATCGGCCTGAAGAGTCGCGACCTGATGAAGCTCACCGGCGCCAAGGTGAAGTTGGTGCAGCAGTGCAGCGGTATCGACGGCATGTGGGGCCTGCGGGCCGAGAACGCGCACCTGTCGATGCCCATCGCCGAGAAGTTGGGCGACGAGATCCGCCGGGCCAACGGCGACGCCGTCGCCGGCGACTGTCACCTGGCCAACACCGCCATCGCCGAGCAGACGGGCGAGAACCCCATGCACCCGCTGCAGATGGTGGCTCGCGCCTACGGGATCGCTCCCGAACCTCCACGCTGAAACCGCACGCTGAAACCGCACGCCGAAACCGCACGCTGAAACCCGGACCCGTCCGGCACAACAGAGGAGACCCCCCATGTCTCGCAAGCTCACGCTCGCCGACATCGTCGATGTCCGCGCCTACGAGCGCCAGCGCGACGCGCTGCGCGCCGAAGTGATCGCCCTGAAGGAGCGTCGCCGCATCGCGCTCGGCACGCTGGTGACGGTGATGTTCGAGAACGGCACCACGGTGCGTCATCAGATCCAGGAGATGGCCCGTGTGGAGAAGCTCGTCACCGACGAGGCCATCCAGGAAGAACTCGACATCTACAACCCGATGGTGCCCGAGCCCGGCCAGTTGTGCGCCACGATGTTCATCGAGCTCACCTCCGACGCGCAGATGCGCGAGTGGCTGACCAAGTTGGTGGGCGTCGAACGCAGCCTGGTGTTCCGGCTGCCCGACGGCTCGACGGTGCGGTCCATCACCGAGGCCCAGCACGAAGCACAGCTCACCCGCACCGACGTGACGGCCGCGGTGCACTATGTGCGATTCGAATTCACTCCTGAACAGGTGGCGGCATTCGACGGCGAGGTGTTGCTCACGATCGACCATCCCGAGTACCTAGAAGCGGTCGAGTTGCTGCCCTCCACGGTGGCCGAACTCCGCGGTGATCTGTTGCCCTGAACATGCCGCTGGCGACAGGCCGGCGAGAATCACCCCTGGCAGCGGCATTGCGTGCGCGCGGAATCGTCACAAAATGACTCTGGCGCAGCGAGCCGGTTGACTCTAGATTTCCTCCTGTTCGGCGGTATCGCCGGACGAACACCGCGAAACCTGGGGGCGAACGTCGTGTCTGTCAAGGAGATCTCCTGGCGCCAATTGGGGGCGTGCCTGGGGCTCGAACCAAGCATCTTCTATCCCGAAGACGAAGAGGCGGCCGAGGAGGCCAAGAGCGTCTGCGCCGGCTGCAAGGTGCGTGTCGCCTGCCTCGAGCACGCACTCTCGATCCGCGAGAAGCAGGGTGTGTGGGGCGGGGCCACCGAACGCGAGCGGCGGCGCATCATCCGCCAACGGCGTCGCACTGCCTGAACACCCGTCGCGCCGGGTGAGCCGTGCCCTAGCCTCGTTGCGATGAGCGAACTCCTCGAACGACACGGCGGCTGGCCGGCGCTGCTGACGCGGCTGCTCGACCGGCAAGACCTCGACGTCGCCGAAGCCCGCGATGCGATGCGCACCATTCTGGCGGGCGAGGCGACGGCCGCGCAGCTCATCGGTTTCGTCGTCGCCTTGCGGGCCAAGGGCGAGACGCCCGAAGAACTGTCGGGTCTGCTCGACGCCGTGCTCGAGGCTGCCACGGTGGTGCCGTTGTCCGAGCATCTCCGCGACACGGCGGTCGACATCGTGGGCACCGGCGGCGACCGCAGCCACTCGATCAACGTCAGCACGATGTCGGCCATCGTCACGGCGGGCGCGGGCGTGCCGGTCTGCAAGCACGGTGCTCGCGCTGCGTCGTCGAAGTGCGGTACCGCCGATGTGCTCGAGGCGCTCGGCGTGGCAGTCGATCTGCCGCCGGCCGGCGTGCTGCGCTGTATCGAACGGGCCGGTATCGGGTTCTGCCTGGCACCGAGTTATCACCCGGCATTCCGCTTCGCCGCGCCGAGCCGGAAAGAGATCGGTATCCCCACGGTGTTCAACCTGCTCGGCCCGATGGCCAACCCGGGCAGGGTGCGTCGCCAGCTCATCGGCGTCGCCAACCCGTCGGCGGCCGAGCGCATGCTGGCGTCGTTGCGCATCCACGGCTCGATCAAGGCCTGGGTCGTGCACGGCAACGGGCTCGACGAACTCACCACCACCGGCACCTCCACGGTGCTGGCGCTCGAAGACGACCAGGTGCGCAGCTTCACCGTCGACCCGGTGGCGCTGGGGCTGGCCCCGGCCATCATGGCCGAGCTCGTCGGCGGCGAGCCGGCCGAGAATGCCGAGGCGGTCCGGCGGATGGTGGCCGGACAGCACGGCCCGCACCGCAACATCGTGGTACTGAACGCCGGTGCCGCGCTGGTGGTGGCGGGTCGGGCCCAGTCGCTCGACGAGGGTGTGGCCCTGGCGGCGCAGAGCATCGACTCGGGTGCCGCAGCGGCCACCTTGCAGCGCTTCATCGATGAATCGCAGGAGGCACTGGCCGAGGTGCAGGCAGGCGGTCGGTGATCGTCCGCGTTCCTGGCTCGTCGGCCAACCTCGGTCCGGGGTTCGACGCGTTGGGCATGGCCCTCGGCCTGGAGGTCGAGATGGGGGTGGGTGACGGTCCGCTGGCGTCTGCGCCGCCCGACGGTGCCCGTGCACTGGGCGACGGACATCCGGGCCTGATCGCGTTCCGCGAGTCGGGCGGTGTGGGGTCGCTGTGGGAGCGCTCGTCGTTGCCGATGGGGCGCGGGCTCGGCTTCAGCGGCGCAGTGCGCGTGGGCGGAGCACTGCTGGCCGAGGCACAGCGCGCCGATGGCGAGAGCAACCGGGTCGCAGCACGACGCGACGAGGTGATGGCACTGGTGGCGCGCCTCGAGGGCCATCCCGACAACGTGGCGGCGTCGCTGTACGGCGGCGTGGTGGCCACTGCCGCCCAGCGTGTGGTGCAGATCCCGCTCGCCGTCGACCCGGCGGTGGTGGTGTGGATCCCGTCGTTCATCACCAAGACCGACGAGTCGCGCAAGGTGCTGCCGGCCACGGTGCCGTTCGCCGATGCGGTCTTCAACGTCGGCCGGGTGGCGCTGCTGGTCGCGGCGTTGGCCGCCGGCGATGTGGCCGCACTCCGCGACGCTACGGCCGACCGACTGCACCAAGACGTCCGTCTCGCTGCGGCCGCACCCAGCCGTGCCGCCATCGAGGCTGCCCTCGAAGCGGGCGCGTGGTGCGCCTATCTGTCGGGCAGCGGCCCCACGGTGGCAGCGCTGTGCGGGGTGCACGATGCCGAGGCCATCGCCGCGGCGCTCCCCACCGATGGGGCGGCCCGAGTGCTGCGCATCGATCACGCTGGCGCACAACTCGAGGTGCCCTTCGGGTGACCCCGGACCCGTCGCCCATCGAGGACGATCCGGAGATCCCCGACCGGTTCCTCGCCGACGCACTCGATCTGGTCGTGGCCATCGCTGCAGCAGGGGCGAAGCAGCGTCCGCCGCTGGCCTTCCCCGGCGAACTGCGCTCGCTGTTCCGGTTGCAGCGGCTGTCGGGCGCGTCGTTGCGCACCGCCCGCCGGGCGATCGTGGCCGACGATGTCTTCCGGCGGCGCATCGGCTCGGTGGTTGGCCCCGAGTTGCTCGACGAGCCGGGCCTGCTGTGGCTGCAACGCCCGGACGGTTGGCGCGAGCGGTTGCGGATGCTGGCCGACGCAGCCGCCGCAGAGGCCTCGGCCACCGACCTTGCCGCCCAGTTGCGTGGCGCGGAACGACGCCGGCTCGCGGCCCAGCAGGCAGCGGCACGGGCCGTCGCCGACCTGGCCTCCGCCAAAGCCGTCGGTGAGCGGCTGGGGGCAGAGCTGGAGGTGACGACGACCGAACTCATCTCGTTGCGTGGTGCATTGGCCGAGGCCCAGACGCAGGTGCAGCAGCTGCGGCTCGACGTGCGCCGAGCCGCTGATCGCCAGCGTGCGTTGGAGGAACGCGACGAGCGCACGGCGCGCGAATTGGCGGCAGCGCGCGATGCGCAGGCCGAAGCCGAGCGGACGCGTGACGATGCCGTGGCAGCGCGGACTGCCATCGTCGAGCAGATGATGGCCACCCAGGTCACCGCCTCCATGCCGCCGCCGGCACCACGGCGGTCGGAGCGGTCGGCCCCGGGACGACGTCCCATTGCCTTGCCGGGCGGCCTCGTGGGGTCGTCGCGAGCTGCCGCCGAGTTCCTGGTGCGCGTGCCCGGTGTGGTGGTGCTGGTCGACGGGTACAACGTCGCCAAACTCGGCTGGCCGGGGGTCTCGCTCGAGGCGCAGCGCGACCGCTGCGTCGCCGCCGCTGAAGACGTCGTCCTGCGGTTCGGTGGGGTCGATGTACGCATCGTGTTCGACGGTGCTGATGTGCCGGGGATTCCAGCCGGTCTGCGCCGGCTCGTGCCGGTCCATTTCTCGCCCGAGGGCGTGAAAGCCGATGCCGTGCTGTGCGCCGAGGTTGCTCGTCTGCCCGGAACGACGCCCGTAGTGGTGGTGACCGACGACCGCGAGGTGCTCGACGATGTCCGTGGTCGCGGTGCCAACGGTCTGCCGAGCGCCACCTGGCTCGACCTCGCTGGCCATCGCAGCACCGGTCGCTGACGCGGGAAAGCTGCGTGGGTGATCTTGTTCGAGTTTCCGTTGTAGACGACGGAAACTCGGACAAGATCGTCAGGGTCGCGAGGAACCGTGTCACACCCCTTTGGCAGGGTGCGCATCATGAGCAACGACACCGTCCTGACCATCTCGTGCGACACCTGCGTCATGCGCCACACCGACGCCTGCGCCGACTGCTTGGTGAGCTTCTTGTGCGACCCGGCTCGTATCGACGCCACCTCCATGCCGGTCACCGTGGGCCGCCGCGAGGCCGTGGTGCTCGACCTCGACGAGGTTCGGGCCATGCGCCTGCTCGCTTCGGCGGGTCTGGTGCCTACGCTTCGTCACCGTGAGGCGATCTGAGCCGCTGCCCGAGCATCTCGACGACGCCTACCTCGCCGAGTTGGTGGCCATTGCCGCGCCGTTCGGCATCAGCCGCGTCGGTGTGGCCCCGGCCACGGTGCTCGAACGGGCGCGGGGCGAACTGATCCGGCGTCGCTCGGCAGGCCTGCACGACGGCATGCAGTTCACCTACAAGAATCCCGAACGGTCCACCGACCCACAGGCGGCCGTGCGCAATGCCCGGTCGGTGCTGGTGGGCGCCAGGTCGTACCTGTACAGCGACGCCACCGACGGCGGAGAGGCGAGCGCCGAGGCCGACGACGGCCCTGTCTCGGCCCGCATCGCCCGCTACGCGCAGGCCGACCACTACCGGCCGCTGCGTGAAGGTCTGTGGGCGGTGGCTCATCGCCTGCGGCGCGACGGGTGGAAGGCGGTGGCCTTCGCCGACGACAACTCGATGGTCGACCGCGAGATCGCCTACCGGGCGGGGCTCGGCTGGTTCGGCAAGAACGCCAACCTGCTGCTCGACGGGGTGGGCAGTTGGTTCGTGCTCGGCAGCGTGGTCACCACGGCCCCGCTTCCGGTGACCGATCGCACGGTGGCCGACGGCTGCGGGAGTTGCCGGCGATGTATCGACCAGTGCCCCACCGGAGCCATCGTCGAGCCGGGGGTCATCGACGCGTCGCGCTGTCTGGCCTGGGTGCTGCAGAAGCCCGGCGTCATCGAGCGTCGGTGGCGGCGGGCGATCGGCGACCGCATCTACGGATGCGACGACTGCCAGGAGGCCTGCCCACCCACGGTGCGCCTCGGTGGCCGCGAGCCGGCGCCTCCCGTTGCCGATGGCAGGGTCGAGCGCACCCTCGATGCGCTCGAGCTGCTGGCCATCGACGACGCCGCCGTGCTCGCCCGCTGGGGTCGGTGGTACGTCACCGACCGCCAACCGCGCTGGCTGCGCCGTAACGCCCTCGTGGTGGTGGGCAACTCGGAGCGCGGCGCCGATGCCCGGGTGCAGCACACCCTGGTGCGCTACCTTGCCGACGATGACCCGATGCTGCGCGCCCATGCCGTGTGGGCGGCGCGCGAGTTGGGCCAGCACCATCTGCTGCCCGGCACCGACGACGATCCGCTCGTCGCAGCCGAACTGAACGAGCCGTGCTGAGGGCTCGACCATGAAGCATCTGCTCGTCACCAACGACTTCCCGCCCAAGATCGGCGGTATCCAGTCGCTGCTGTGGGAGTGGTGGCGGCGCCTGCCGCCCGATTCGTTCGCCGTGCTCACCAGCCCCTACGAGGGCAGCGAGGCGTTCGATGCAGCGCAGCCCTTCCACATCGAACGCACCCGTGAACCGGTGCTGTTACCGCACCCCTGGATGGTGCGCCGCATCGACGAGATGGCGCGGCGGGTAGGAGCCGACCTGGTGGTGCTCGATCCGGCGGTGCCGCTGGGCTTGGTGGGGCCCTCGTTGCGTCTGCCCTACGACGTGGTGCTGCACGGCGCCGAGGTAACCGTGCCCGGTCGGTTGCCGGGGTCGAAGCAGGCGCTGGCCCATGTGCTGCGCCGGGCGCGCCACATCGTGGCGGCGGGCGGTTACCCGGCGGCCGAGGCCGAGCGTGCAGCCGGACGCAGTCTGCCCATCACCGTCGTGCCGCCGGGGGTCGACGTCGAGCGCTTCCACCCGCTCGATCAGGCTGGCCGCGAGGCGGCGCGGTTGTCGTTCGGGCTGCCGCTCGATGCCGAAGTGATCGTCAGCATCAGCAGGCTCGTGCCGCGCAAAGGATTCGATGTGGCCATCCGCGCCGCGGCGGCGTTGCGACCCACGCGGCCCGACCTGTTGCTGGTCGTCGCCGGGGGTGGCCGCGACGACTCGCGACTTCGCCGGCTCGCTACCGAACTCGACGCTCCGGTGAGGTTCCTCGGTCGCGTCTCGAACGAGTCGCTGCCGCAGCTCTATGCCTGTGCCGACCTCTACGCGATGTTGTGCCGCAACCGATGGGGCGGCCTCGAACAGGAGGGGTTCGGTATCGTCTTCGTCGAGGCCGCAGCGTGCGGAGTACCGCAGATCGCCGGGGCCAGCGGGGGAGCGGCCGAGGCGGTGGCGCACGGAGAGACCGGCCTCGTCATCGACCGTCCCGACGACGTCGACGCAGTGGCCGCGGCGATGCGGTCGTTGCTCGACGACCCTGCCAGGCGGGCTGCGATGGCCGAGGCGGGCCGCCGGCGGGCGATCGCCGAGTTCAGCTACGACGTCCTCGCCGAGCGGTTGGGTCGCTCGCTCGGCGCGCTGTCATGATGGCGTGGCGACGAGCGACGAAGCCGTAGCGGGTATCCGGGTGGTGCGT
>JBIKLX010000104.1:0-10980 GCA_044359565.1 Ilumatobacteraceae bacterium | reverse complement strand
GATGTTCCTCGGACTGATCGACCACGACCCTGCCTCGGTGCAGGCGGGTCCGGTGATCGAGCGGCTGCTCGACGAGGCCCTCGGCCACGGCTGGAACCATTTCTCGCTGCTCGCCAACATCTCGTACCCGCACTGCCACCCGCAGCCGATGCACATGGACCAGACGTTCGTCGCGCCGTTCCACCCGGTGGAGGCACCCGTGCTGGTGAACGTGATGTACGTGCTGCAAGACGTCGACGAGCGCAACGGCGGCACCCTGTTGGTGCCCGGCACGCATCGCCCCAACGGCACCGACGGCGAACTGTTCGGGCCCATCCCGAGGCCGATCAACCTCGAGGCCCCGGCCGGAACGATCCTCGTGTTCGACGGACGACTGCTGCACGGCGGTGCGGTGAACCACACCGATCAGCACCGCTACGTGCTGACCAATTCGTGCGTGAAGCCGTGGATACGTCAGCAGGAGAACTGGTTGCTCGGTGTGGCGCCCGAGGTACTCGACCGGGCATCTGACAAGGCGCTGTGGCGGATGGGTTTCAGTTCGGTGATCACCGCCAACCTGGTGGAGGGCTACGGCTACCGCGGCTCGGGCAAGGTGGCCGACCCCAGCGGCGCGACGGTGGCAGCCCGCCGACTCTTCGACAGCGGCGGCTACCGCCATGTGGGCGAGCTGTCACCCGATCGCCTCGCCGATGTCGACCGCGCCGCACTGTCGCTCGCGCACCTCCAAGAGCGCGAGACGTTCCGTACCGCCGATCACCTGGCGATGATGGCCGCCATCGGCTGACTTCCATCGGCGCGCTGCACCGGCGAGCGGCACGAGGGTGGGTGTGACCGAGAAACGAGCGTTCGGTTCAGGAAAGAAGGTCGACGGCGATGTCGCCCCAGAGGCGTTCCATCAGCGCGAGGGAGTGAACGTCGCACCGCTCGTTCGCCGCATGGAACATGGCCACGTAGTCGTCGTACGACAGTTCGCGTGAGAATAGGCCGTAGCCGTACGAGGTGGCGCCTTCGCGTCGGTAGAACCGGGCGTCGGTGCCGCCGGGCGTGATGGCGGGCACGCAGCGCGCCTCGGGATACACCCCCGCCGACACCCGCTCGATCGAGCGCCACAGCGGCGAGTCGATAGGCGACGCGGTGGCGTGCCACTCCTCATGCATGAACTCGATGTCGACGCTGGGCAGCAGGTCGTCACCGATCAGCTCGTGCAGCAGGTTCAGCACGTCGTCGTTCGTCTGTCCGGGCAGAGTGCGGATGTCGACCTCCATCTCGACGCTCGCCGGGATGGTGTTGGTCTTGCCCTCGGCGCGCAGCACGTTGGGCGACAGGGTGATGTGCGTGCACGCATGGCAGTCGGCCGCGAAGCCGCGGTCGGGGTGGTGCGCCGCCCAGTCGGCGATAGCGGCCGGGTCGAGCAGCACCCGGGCCAGGTCGGGCTCGAACTCCATCGCCGCCACATAGCCACGCCAGGTGTCGTGGATGTGGGCGAGCGGCCGGTACGCCGCGAGCCGGCGGACGATCTCGCTGGCCTTCACGAGTGCGTTGTCGCCCATCAACGGAGTCGAGCCGTGGGCCGCGCGACCGTGCACCACCAGTCGAGTCCATGCCGCACCCTTTTCGGCCACCAACACGGGCAGCTTCATCCCGGTCGGGGTGTGCATGGGGGTGCCGCCGCACTCGGTGAGCACGTAGTCGGCCATCACGTGCGGGCGGTGGTTGTCGAGCAGCCAGCCTGCACCCGCCGTGCCGCCGGCCTCCTCGTCGGCCACGGCGGCGAACACCACCGTCCCCGGCAGTGCCACCCGCCGGCGGGCCAGGTCGGCGAAGGCCACAGCCATCGACGCGGTCACGCACAGCATGTCGATCGCCCCACGGCCCCACACCCAGCCGTCGATCAACTCGCCACCGAACGGATCGTGCCGCCAGTCGTCGAGCACGGCTGGCACCACATCGGTGTGGCCGAGCAGCAACAGTGTGGGTGCCGTGGGGTCGGTGCCCGGCAGCCGGGCCACCAACGACTGCCGGTTGGCCAGCGGACCGAACATCTGCAGGTCGACACCGGGCAGATCGACCACGGAACGCAGCACCTCGGCGGCACGTGTCTCGTCGCCCGAGTCGGGCCGGCCGTCGTTCACGCATTCGAGGCGGATGAGGTGCTGCAGCAACTCGGTGGTGGCGTTCGGTGCGGCGACGGTGTTCACACCCCAATCCTCGCGCCTCAATCCTCGCGCCCCGGTCGGTTCAGGGAACCGGACGCTCAGGTGTCGACCGTGGGCGGTGGCAGCGCAGCGGTTGGTTCGGCGCTGCCTGCGTCGAAGCGGAACGGTGGGTACCGGTCGGTCATCAGCAGCGCGTAGGCCGCCACGCGGAACACCCAGCGGTTCATGCCCATGATGAAGTCGAACAGCGGTCGCGGGTAGCGGGTCGTGAACAGCAGCATCACGCCCGCCACGAGCGACAGGAAGCCGATGAGGCCGAAGCCCATCGCCGAGACGTCGTCGCCGTTGCTGGCGAACCAGCCGGCACCGGCGAATGCACCGACCACGACATAGTGCGGGAGCACCAGCAGCCACCACTTCACCAGCACCAGTCCGCGGCTGAGTTCCTGCGGGTAGTCGATCTCGAGCGTGGCCGGATAGTCGACAGCGGCGAGGGTGAACGGTGGGTAGCGGTCGGTGCCGATGCCCGATGTGGCGTAGAACGCGACCCGCCACGACCACCGCAGCACACCGACGTTGAAGTCGAACAGCGAGCGCGGGTAGCGGCGGGTGAAGACGATGGCGATGCCGGCGATGACCGTGGTGACCACCAGTGCCAGCCAGAGGAATGCGAGCACGACGAAGTGCGGGATCGCCAGGAACCACTTCACCAGCCACAGGCCACGGTTGAGTGGTTCGTCGAGGGTGCCGGCGAGGCGCACCGGCGAGCGCTCTCCCGCGGCCGCGCCCGCCGCCGAGCCCGTGGGCACGACGGGGCTGACGACCGGCGTCGTCGACCCGCGGGCACCCCAGGCGATGAGCGCCGTGGCGCCGCCCAGGGTGAGGACTGCGGCGATCCACAGGCCGACCAGGATTCCGATGAGCGCACCGATCTTCACCCCCACCGATACCTCGGCGCGAACGGCAGGGGTGCCGTCGGGATGCATGACGACGATCGACCACGAACCGCCCTCCACCTCCCAGCGCAGGGTCTGCACCCCGCTGCCGCTGGCCGTTGCGGCCCAGAACGTCTGGTCGGTCGGCGCGGGGGCGACCGATGCGCCGTCGACCCGGCGGTAGCGAACGTCGCGATCGCCGCGACTCCACCGGATGCTGGTCACCTCGTCGTGGGCGATCCCGTCGAGGTAGGCGTCGACGTCGCGTGTGCGGCCGATGCCGATGAACACCTCGTCACCGTCGTCGGCACGGGCCTCGAGTCTGACGGTGGCCAGGTCGCCCTTGCCGAACGGCCACTGGTCGGGCCCTTCGTCGCTGCCCAGGTCGACGCGCTCGGAGTGCAAGGCCGGTGTGGGTGTTTCCACGAGCACGCGGCGCGAGGTGAAGTAGCCGTCGTCGTCGCGCTGGGTGGTGTAGGCCCAGGTGAACCCCACCGCACCCGCGAACAGCGCAGCACCGACCGCGGCGAGCACGCACCCAGCAACGAGCGCAACGATCCTGCTTGGTTTCATCCGAGGTAACCTCCCGACGACTCCGATCGTGCTCACTGCATCGGTGGCTGTCCAGGGCCGAAGGTCATCGGCGTCTTCGGCACAGAGGACGACTGGCGGTAGGGCCATTCGGCCCGTAGACATGGCCGGACGTCTGGCCGATTGCCCCCATTTGCCATCTAGGAATGAATGGGCCCAGCGAGGAGATGCCATGAGTCGAGGCAGTGTGACCGATGACGCGCTGGCGAAGCTCCGTGCCGCGCACGACGCGATGCCCGACCCCTTTCTGGTGGTGAGCGCCGTGCGTGATCCATACGGCGCAGTCGTCGACTTTGCCGGCGTCGAGGCGAATGCGGCGGCGTGCAGGTTCATGGGGCGCGAGGAACAAGAGATGGTCGGCGTGTGTCTCACCTCGTTCATGCCGCCGGAACCCGCTGCCGGGTGCATCGACTCCTTCCGTCGGGTGCTCGTCACCGCTGGCCCGCTCGTGATCGATCGGTTGCCGGTGCCGAACGGGCCCGCGGGAGCGATCGGCTGGTACGACGCGCGCGCCGTGCGGATCGATGCCGACCATGTCGGTTTCACCTGGCGCGTCGTCACCGTTCAGGTCGAACAGCAGCGAGCGGCTGCCGACCTGCTCGCCATGGAGGCCTTGATCGACGAGCGCGACCGCCTTGCTCGCGATCTGCACGATGGCGCGATCCAGCAGGTGTACGGGACGGGCATGATGCTGGCCGTATTGAGGGACCGGGCTCCTGAATCGCTCCACGCCGACTTCGAACGGCTCATCGCCGCACAGGACGACATCATCCGGCAGCTGCGTGCCACCATCCTCGGTCTCGTCCGGCCCGACCTCGACGACAGGCCACCGTCGGTGATGATCGAGCAGCTCGTCGCCGAGGCCCAGCGCAGCCTCGGCTTCACGCCGCGCCTCGTCTCGGTCGGCGACGTCGACAGCCTCGATGATCCGGTGTTGCTGCAGCACGTGCTGTTCTCGCTGCGCGAGATGCTGTCGAACGTGGCCCGCCACGCCGAGGCAACCGCCGTGGAGGTGACCGTCGATGTCGGCCCCGAGCGCGTTGCGGTGCAAGTGGACGACAACGGTGTCGGGCTGGGGCCCGCGGTCGTGGGCGGGTACGGCCTGTCGAACCTGGCCAAGCGTGCTGGCCTACTCGGTGGCTCGTTCCACCTCGAGGAGCGCAGTCCGTCGGGAACCTCGGCGTGCTGGGCTGCGGCGCGGGGTGCGGCACGCAGCTGAGCGGTAGCACCGCTCAGTCGTGGTCGGCCACCTTGCGCAGCGCCGTGGCGTTCATGCAGTAGCGCAGGCCCGTGGGCGGCGGGCCGTCGGGGAACACATGGCCGAGGTGGGCGTCGCACACGTTGCACGTTGTCTCGACACGCACCATGCCGTAGCCGCGGTCGACGTGATAGGCGATCACCTCGACGGCGACCGGTGTGGTGAACGACGGCCAGCCGGTGCCCGACTCGAACTTCTCGGCCGCGTCGAACAGCAGCGTGCCGCAGCACACGCACTCGTAGCGGCCGGGGCCGAACAGGCTGCACATCTCGCTGCTGAACGGCCGCTCGGTGCCGGCATGACGGGTGACCTGATAGGCCGCGGGGTCGAGTTGCGCCCGCCATTCCTCGTCGGTGCGCTCCACCCGTCGAGGCGGGGTGGCATTGCCCTGATCAGCCAGGCGGATCACGTCGTTCCAGGTCATCACGAGCGTGACGCTACTGCCGCTCCTGCACCGGCGCACGCCGGGCGGCCGGCACGCCTGTGCCCGCTACGGTCGTGTCGATGGCAGGCGATCGAACCCCGAGTGCCGACTGGGTGACGCTCGACGACCTCGAACGCGACCCGCATCCCACACTCGCCCGATTGCGAGCGGCCCATCCGGTGACCTGGGTTCCGGCATTGGGGATGTGGATGATCACCAGCCGTGCTCTGGCGCTGGCGGCGATGCAGGACTTCGAGGGGCTCACCGTCGACGACCCGCGCTTCTCGACCGGACAGGTGGTGGGGCCGAGCATGCTGTCGCTCGACGGGCCCGAGCACACCCGCCACCGCTCGCCCTTCGTCGGGCCGTTCCGGTTCAGCAAGATCGACGCCGGCTTCACCGAGGCGGTGTCGGGTTTCGTCGCCGATCTGCTCGACCGAGCCGAGCACACCGCATCGGACGTTGGAAGTGTCGAGTTGCGCACGGCACTCGCCGCGCCGCTGGCGACCCGCACGATGATGCTGGCCCTCGGCCTCGACACGGCCGCCGAGGCGACCATCCTCGCCTGGTACGCCAACATCGTGCAGGCCGTCACCGAGATCACCAAGGGCAACCCACTGCCCGACTCGGGGCGAGCGGCGTACGTCAGCCTTGCCGCCGCCATCCACACCGCCGGCACCCGGCCCGACGCGCGCACCCTGCTGGTCGAGGCGATGGGCGACGCGACCGCCCTGAACGACACGGCGTTGAATGACACGGAGGTGGCAGCCAACGCCGCGGTGCTGCTGTTCGGCGGCATCGAGACCACCGAGGGGATGATCGCCAACCTGCTGCACCACCTGCTGACCGACCCGGGAATGCTGGCCGCGGTGCGGGCCGAACCCGAACTGCTCGACCCGTGCATCGAGGAGTCGCTGCGCCTCGAACCCGCGGCTGCCGTGGTCGACCGCTACGCCACGCGCGACGTGTCGATCGGCGGCGTCGTCATCCCGGCGGGCGACCCCGTCACCATCTCCCTCGCCGGCGCCAACCGCGATCCTGCAACCTTCGCCGATCCCGACCGTTTCCACCCCGGCCGCGACGCGCTCCGCCAGCACCTCACATTCGCGGCCGGGCCCCATGTGTGCCTCGGTGCGCACCTCGCCCGGCTCGAGACCCGCCTGCTGGTGCACGGTCTGCTGCAGCGCTTCGCCCAGATCGACTCCGTGGCCGAGGCGAGCGACCCGCCCCGCGGCCTCGTGTTCCGCAAGCCGAACCGCATCACGGCACGCCTCAGCCGGATGTGAGGCGGCGCGCGACGTAGGCGTCGAAGTCGTGCACGTTGCGCTCGAGGTACGACAGCGGGCCGCGTGGGAACTGTGGCCGCTCGACACCGCGGCGAATGCCCTCGACGATGGGCTGGTCCTCGGCGTTCACCGCGTTCAGCAACGCCAGCAACTCGGCCACGTATGCGTCGGGGTCGGCCTGCGCCGCCAGCATCTCGGGCGCCACCGACACGTCCCAGCGGATGCGGCACCGGTCGGTGCCGAGCGGTGAGATCTGCAGGTACCACAGCCAGTCTGGCTGCACCTGCATGACATGCGTGGGGAACACGGCGCCCAGCACGATCGCCTTGCGCCACGGGCCCTGCAGCGTGGTGTTGTCGGGGTGGGCGATGTCGTCGCCCTTGTCGTGCACCACCACGTGATGTGCCCACGCCTCGGTGCCCGGGTACAGCGTGGTGTCGAGGGTGTTGTCGCCGTTGGCGGCGAACGTGCCCTGGTGCACCTTGAACACGTGGTACGCGTCCATGAAGTTCTCGACGAGCAACTTCCAGTTCGTCGCCCACACATCCACCTGCTGGTGCACCGGTACGTAACCGGCCAGTCGGTACGGCGCCAGCACCTCGGTGAGGCCCGCCAGGCGGGGTGCCAGCGGCGCAGGATCGGCAGCCTGGCTGATGAAGACGAACCCCTCCCACACCTCGACGGACAGCCCCACCAGTCGGTGCTCGCCCGGGGTGAAGCCTTCGGTGCGCTGCATGTACGGCCCGCCGATCAACCCACCGTCGAGCCGGAACGCCCACGCGTGGTACGGGCAGGTGATGCGCGCCGTGGTGCCGCACCCCTCCAGCAACTGCGCGCCACGGTGGATGCACACGTTGTCGAACGCCGCCACCTCGCCATCGTCGCCGCGCAGCACGATGACCGACCGGTGCCCGGCCGTGTCGCCGCCCAGCGGCACCTCCGCAGTGAGGTAGTCGCCGCGAGCCGGGATGTCGGCGGTGCGGCCGACGCAGATCCACTCGTCGGCGAACAGCGCCCGGTGCTCGGCGGCCAGCACGGCCGGGTCGCAGTAGGCGCCCAGCGGCAGCATGCGGCCCAGCTCGAACGGCAGCGACGCGTGCTCGGCGAGTTCAGCGAAGATCGACATCGATCACCTCTCCGAGACGCCACGGCAACGTCGACGCCTCGATCACATACTGGCCGCCGTCGGACCCGCGACGACGGGCGAACGAGAACTCGCAGTCGACGAGTTGCTCGGTACGGCGGCGGGCGTCGACGGCAGTTAGCTCCGGATCGGCGAGCGTGGCGTCGAGCAGTTCCGGCAGTCGGGCGAGCCCGCTCACCGGTACCTCGCGGTCGCGCACCAGCACCGCCACCGGCCCGGCGACGAACAACTCGGTGCGGGTGTCGAGGCGCTGGTGCGCCTGGCCCGAGCGCGACCCCGACACCAGCCGCCACTCCTCCACGTACGCCCCGCTCGGCGCCCGCTCGATCATCACCGTGCCGTCGTCGTTCCACTCCAACAGGCCCGGCTCGGGAAAGGCCGACACGGGCTGGAACGCCGTGCCGTGGCCACGGGTGTGCCACTCGGCGGTGGCCCGCCGCACCCCGTCGGGTCCCACCTCCACCGTCGTACAGGTGGTGTAGCCGCTCGACGACTCGCTGTCGGCGATCGACCGCAGTTCGGCCACCGTGCACTCGGCCAACGAACGACGCGTCGGGTCGACCCCGGCCGCCGTGGCTCCGGGCAACCGCACATCGGCCATCAGCGATGGCAACTGCAGCCACGCCACCACGCTGGTGTCGTCGCGCGTGCCGTCGGCGAACTCGATCCACTCCCGCACCCAGCACCCCGTCATCAACCACGACATCGGTGGCGCAGGCTACGCGACGGCACGGTGCCACCTCCGGCCCGCGTGCGAGCATGAGCCCATGAACGACCCGTCGCTGCCACCCATCATGGACACGTTCCCAGCAGCACCCGCCCGGCAGGTCACGTTGGCCAACTGGCGCATCGCCCCGTTCAACCGGTGGGGCCTGCACCACATGCGCGAAGTGGTACCCACCGCCACCGTGCAGCGCGACCCCGATCGGATGTGGCACCTCCCCGTGCAGCCCGGCAGCGATCTCGGCGACGTGGAGTTCACCACCTTCGACGGCACGCGCCGCACGGTCGCCGGGTGGATGACCGAGGGCTATGGCGACGGCCTGCTGGTGATGAAGGACGGAGTGATCGTGCACGAGCAGTACGCCGGGCACCTCACGCCCACCACCACCCACCTGATGTTCTCGGTCACCAAGTCGGTCACCGGTCTGGTCACCGGCTTGGTGGTCGACCGCTGCGGCCTCGACCCCACGGCGCTGGTGGGCGACATCCTGCCCGAGGCTGCCGACAGCGGCTTCGGTGACTGCACCGTGCGCGACGTGCTCGACATGACTGTGTGCCTCGACTTCGACGAGATCTACGACGAGACCTACGCGCCGATGCGCGCCTACCGCGAGTCGAGCGGTTGGCTGCCGCCCGCCGACCCGGCGAACCCGCTCGACCTGCGCCACTTCCTCGCCGGCCTCGGCCGCCGCGAGGGGCAGCACGGCCGGCACTTCCGCTACCTCTCGCCCAACAGCGACATGCTCGGCTGGATCCTCGAACGAGCCGCCGGCCGCTCGTACGCGTCGATGCTGAGCGAGTGGCTGTGGGCGCCGATGGGCGCGCAGTGCAGCGCCGACCTGGCCGTCGACCGCTGCGGCGCGCCCCGCACCGCGGGCGGCCTGGCCGCCACCTTGCGCGATATGGGTCGGCTCACCGAGATGGTGCGCTGCGGTGGCGTGGCCAACGGCCGCCAGGTGGTGCCCGCCTGGTGGATCGACGACATCTTCACCCAGGGCGACCCCGAGGCGTGGAAGGGCAACAGCTTCGAGGACATGCTGCCCCGGGGCGGCCGCTACCGCAGCCAGTGGTACCTCAGCGACGAGCGCGGCTCGCAGACCATGGGCGCCGGCATCCACGGCCAGTGGATCTGGTTCGACCGCGACCGCGCGGTCACCGTCGTGAAACTCACCTCGCGGCCGCTGGCGTCGGATGATGCCTGCGACGAGGCCGAACTGGCCAGCTTCGAAGCCCTCGCCGCCGCCGTGTAGCGGTCGGCTCCGATCAGGCCCGGGCTCAGGCGGTGACGCGAGGCGTGAGTGCCTCGCCGAGCACCGCCACCATGCGGGTGCGGAACGCGCGCATCGAGTCGACCTTGCCCGCGATCGCATCGGCGCCGTGATACATGCCGGGCTCGACGTGCAACTCGCAGGGCACCCCGGCCTCCTGCAGGCGGCGGGCGTACTCGACGTCTTCGTCGTGGAACAGGTCGATGTCGCCCACGCCGATCCATGCCGGTGGCAGACCCGCCAGGTCGGCGCGGCGGGCCGGCACCGCCCACGGCCGCTCGTCGGGCTGCCCCGCCGGGTGCCCGAGGTAGACGCCCCACGCGAACGCGTTCGACCGGTTGTTCCACACCAACGCGTCGACCGGTCGCTGCACGGTGCGGTCGTCGAGCATCGGATAGACGAGCAACTGGAAGCTCACCGCAGGACCGCCACGGTCGTGCGCCATCTGCGCGAGCGAGGCAGCCATGCCGCCACCGGCGCTGGCTCCACCGATGGCCACACGGTCGGGGTCGATCCCGAGCTCGTCTGCCTGCTCGTGCAGCCAGGCGAGCGCGGTGTAGCAGTCGTCGAGGCCTGCGGGGAACGGGTGCTCGGGTGCCAAGCGGTAGCTGACGTTCACCACCAGCACACCGAGATCGAGCGCGATGCGGCTGCACAACTCGTTCTCGACCTCGGGTGTTCCCATCACGTACCCGCCGCCGTGGATCCACAGCAACGCCCCGCTCGGATGCACCCGGTCGGGCCGCTCGTACACCAGCACGCGACGCTCCGAGCCGTTGGCCCGGGCCGTGAGGGTGCGCATCTCGACACCCTCGGCGATGGCCGATGGCCGTGTGATCACCCGGCGCATCACCTGCAGTGTCCGCCCGCTGCGCAGCGGCGGCAACGGCACCAGCAACTGCGGCCCACGCAACTCGGCAGCGACGTTCGCCATCGCCCGTTGCCGTCTGGCCAGCCCCACACCGGCCAGCGCCGCGGTGCCGAGCAGGACGAGTTTCGTCGTCGTCTTCATCGAGATCATTCTCCTCCACCAGTCGTGCCGCGGTCCGTCGCCCGCGGTGCGGTGAGTTCATTCACGAGCACACCCTGCTGCACCACCGGCCGATCGTCGAGCAGCACGGTGCACTCGCGCATCGGTAGATCGAAGTGGCCGGCGGTGAACCGGCCTGCGTTTTCGTTGGCGCCGGTGCTGTAG
>JBIKLX010000092.1:0-12031 GCA_044359565.1 Ilumatobacteraceae bacterium | reverse complement strand
ACGATGCGCGACCGGGTGGTGCCGGTGCGCCGCCAGGTTCGGCTGTTCGAGTCGATCCGTGGTGCCGAAGCCTTCCGGGTCGACGGCGACCACGACGCAGTGGTGGCCAATGCCGAACGATTCGTGCCCACCCTGCTGCGGGCCGTGCACAGCGTGGTCGAACGAAGCGCCGCCACCACCCCATGAAAGCTGTCCGCATCGTCCTGCTCGCTCTCGGTGGCACCACCGTTGCGCTTGCCGCCCGCCACCGGCACAACGTGCGCCTGCGTCGCAACCTCGACATCGCCCGCCTCGGTGCGAAGGTGAGCACCACCTACGCGGGCACCGCGGCGCGCAAGGTGTTCGCCGGTGCCGAACGACGGATCGAACTCGACCGCGAGCGCGAACTGAAGACGGCCGAGGCCATCGCCGAGCGGCTCGGCAACATGAAGGGCGCGTTGATGAAGCTGGGCCAGATGGCCAGTTACGTCGACGAAGGCCTCCCCGGCCCGTTGCGCGAGGCACTGGCCCAACTGCAGAGCAACGCTCCGCCGATGAGCGCCGAACTGGCGGCCGGGGTGATCGAGCGCGAACTCGGCGCGCCGCCCGAGCAAGTGTTCCTGGAGTGGGACCCGGTGCCGCTGGCCTCGGCCAGCATCGGCCAGGTGCACCGCGCCGTGGTACTCGACCCGACCACCGGCCTCGAGCGCGCGGTCGCAGTGAAGGTGCAGTACCCCGGCGTGGGCGACTCCATCGCCGCCGACCTCAGCAACGCCGACATGCTCGGTGCCATCTTGAAACAGGGCTTCGGCGGGCTGAACCCCGACGACATGGTGGCCGAGATCAAAGAACGCATCACCGACGAACTCGACTACGCGCTCGAGGCCCGCAACCAGGCGGTGTTCGCCGAGCACTACCGCGACCACCCGTTCATCCACATCCCCGAGGTGTTGCCGGCGTTCTGCACCAGTCGGGTGCTCACCACCGAGTTGGTGAACGGCCACACCTGGGCCGAGGTGCTCACCTGGTCGCAGGAGCAGCGCGACCTCGTCGGCGAGACGCTGTTCCGCTTCGTGTTCCGCAGCCTGTACGGCATGCGCCTGTTCAACGGCGACCCGCACCCGGGCAACTACCTGTTCCACGGCGACGGGCGCGTCACCTTCCTCGACTTCGGCCTGGTGAAGCACTTCAGCGACGACGAGATGCACACGTTCATCGCCATGGTGAAGTCGGCCGCTTACGACCAAGACGGCGTGGCGTTCCGGCGCATCATCGAGCACGCGGGCATGCTGCGTGAGGGCTGCCCCGCAGGCGACGACGAGATCGGCGACTACTTCAGCCACTTCTACGACAGCGTTCGCACCGACGCACCCGTCACCTGGTCGGGCGAGTACTCGAGCCGCATCGTGCGCCATACGTTCGACCGCACCAGCCCCATCTCGCAGTACGCCACGGTGCCGAAGGCGTTCGTGTTCATCCAACGCATCAACCTCGGGCTGTACGCGCTGCTGGGCGAACTGCGCGCCAGTGGCAACTACCGGCGCATCGCCGAAGAGTTGTGGCCGTTCGTGCAGGGCCCGCCCAGCACCCCGCTGGCCGAGCTCGAGCAGCCCTGGCTGGCCCGACACCGCAACGGCACCGCGGCCCGTTAGCGTCGCCTCCCATGCGTACCGTCCGGCTCGTCGTGAGCTCTCTCGCCGCTCTGTCCCTCCTCGCCGCATGCGGTAGCGAGCAGGGCACCGACACCGCCGACACCAGCGGCGACACCAGCGGCGACACCAGCGTCGCCGCCAGCGTTGCTCCCAGCACGGCCGACACCGCCGCCCCGGAGTCGAGCGCCGACGCGCCAACCACGGCGGCACCGAACCCCGACAAGCCGACGGTCGACATCCCCGCCACGCTGCCCACCGAGTTGGTCGTCACCGACCTCGTCGAGGGCACGGGCCCGGCCGCCAAGGCGGGCGACGTGGTGCTCGTCAACTACGTCGGTGTCCGCTCGGCCGACGGCACCGAGTTCGACAACAGCTACGACCGTGGCGAACCCTTCAGCGTCACCCTCGGCGCCGGCATGGTCATCCAGGGTTGGGACGAGGGCCTCGTGGGCATCAAGCAGGGCGGCCGCCGCCAGCTCGACATCCCCGCCGACCTCGCCTACGGCGACAACCCGCAGGGCGATGTCATCCAGCCAGGCGATGCACTCACCTTCGTCGTCGACGCCGTGGCCCTGGTGTCGCTGCCCGATGCGTCGCAGGCCCCCACGGTCACGGTGACGGGAGGCCCCAATGTCGACCAGGTCGCCACCGTCGACCTGGTCGTGGGCGAGGGCGCCGAGATCGCGAGCGGCCAGCAGGTGTACATCCACCTGCTCGCCTTCCGCGCCGACTCCGGAGAACAACTCGACTCGACGTGGGAGTCGGGCTCGCCGCTCGACTTCGTCTACGAAGGCGGTGGACTGATGCCCGGTATCGAGCAGGGCATGGCGGGCATGAAGGTGGGCGGTCGTCGCCAGATCACCATCCCGTTCGCCGAGGGCTTCGGCCCCGATGGCAACCCGCAGTTGGGTCTGCCGCCGTCGATCGACCTGGTGCTCGTCATCGACCTGCTCGCCGCGTTCTGACCGGCGGGCGCCGGGGCCGGGCGAACCTCAGCGGTAGTAGGGGTTCTCGCCGTTGGCGTGGTCGGTGAGGTCTTTCACCCGCTCGATGCCGGCAACCTGCTCGACGAGCATGGTCTGCACACCGTCGAGCATGGTCATGCGGCTCATCGAGCAGCCGTGGCAGCCACCCCCCATGGTGAGGTAGGCGGTGCCCTCACCGTCGTGGCCGACGAAGGTGACGAACCCACCGTGCGCCGCCAGCGCCGGGTTCACCTCGGCGGTGACGACCGCCTCGACCTCGGCGCTGAGCGCGTCGTCGCGCACCAGGCCCTCGATCGTGGGTACTGCCGGCTTGTTGGGGTTACGGATGACGAGGCCCTGCGACTCGGTGTGGTCGAGCGTCGCGCCTTCGAGCAGTTCGAGGTCTTTGGCCGGGATGATGACCTTGAGGGCACGGTCCTCGTCGTCGCGGTGGGTACGCACCTCATCGCTGAAGGCCGCCGTGGTGACGATGTCGAAGCTCAGGTCGTAGCGGAAGGCCTCGCCGGGAGCGCTGATGATCTCGAGTCGCAGGCCGAGCCGGTCGGCGTCGGGGTCATCGTCGCGGAGGGTGACCAGCTGCGTCAGCGCAGCCTGCGTGACGGAGATGATCTGGCTCGGCGCCTCGGAGGCGAGCGGGCTGGAGGGCGGGACGAGTGGGCTCGAGGTCACGCTGGGCAGGCTACCGGGCGCATGTCAGCCGCCACCGTTGCACTCGATGCGCTGGCCGGTCACGTAGCCCGAGCCGGGACTGCACAGCCACAGCACCACGTTCGCCACATCGAGCGGCTGGCACACCCGTCCGAACGGTGAACCCGCATCGAGGGCGCGCAGATCGTCCATCTCGCGGTTGCCGGTGAACGCCCGCGCGAGGCGCACCCCCATATCGGTCTCGACCAACCCGGGGGCCACCACGTTCACGTGGATGCCGAAGGGCCGCTCCTCCTTCGCCAAGGTGAACGCGAGGGCCTCCATCGCCGCTTTGCCCATGTTGTAGGGCGCACCATTGGCGCCCATCGACGAGGTGGCGACCGACGAGATCATCACCACGTCGCCGCGGCCCACGTCGGCGGCCCGGAGGCGGATGTGCGGCAGGGCCGCGTGCGCCACGTGGTGCGGCCCGAAGGCGTGCACGGCCACCACCCGCATCATCTCCTCCGGATCGGTGTCGACCACGGCTCGCCCGCGCGAGGCGATACCGGCGTTGCACACCAGGGTGTCGAGACCGCCGAAATCGGCCACGACCGCCTCGACCATGGCCGCCTGCTCGGCCGGGTCGCTCACCGACGCGGCGTAGGCCCGAGCCACCCCACCCGCCGCTTCGATGGCAGCAACAGTGGCGTCGGCCGCCTCGCGGTCGCGGTGGTAGTTCACCGCCACCGCGGCACCCTCAGCGGCCAGCAGTTCGCTGATCCCGCGGCCGATCCCTCGGCCTCCGCCCGTCACGAGCGCGATTCGACCGTTCATGCTGCCCATCTCGTCCCCCCTGATCGGCGTGGCGTAGCCGTCGGTGTGGCAACCTAGACGCGTGCAGGACGGCAGCAAGAAGGCGATCATCGCGGCGTTCTTCGCCAACCTCGGCATAGCGGTGGCGAAGTTCGTCGGCTTCATCATCACCGGGTCGGCGGGTCTGCTCGCCGAGGCGGGCCACTCGCTGGCCGATACGGGCAACCAGGCGCTGCTCATGTTCGGCTCGAAGCGGGCCGTGCGCCGGGCCGATCGGGCGCACCCCTTTGGCTACGGGCCCGAGCGCTACTTCTGGGCGTTCGTCGTCGCTTTGGTGCTGTTCAGCATGGGTGGCCTCTTCGCCCTGTACGAGGGCATCCACAAGCTCAGCGACCCGCACGAGGTCGACAACATCGGCGTTGCCTACGCCATCTTGCTCATCGCCATCGCGCTCGAGAGCTACTCGTTGCGCACCGCCGTCAAGGAAGCCAACCACGTCAGGCCGAAGGACAAGAGCTGGTGGTGGTACATCCGCAACGCCAAGTCGCCTGAGCTGCCGGTGGTGCTGCTGGAGGACTGCGGCGCAGAGATCGGTCTGGTGTTCGCGCTCGCCGGTCTCACCGTGGCCGACATCACGGGCGATCCGCGCTGGGACGCCGTCGGATCGATCGCCATCGGCCTGTTGCTGGTGGTCATCGCCATCGTGCTCGCGGTGGAGATGAAGGGTCTACTCATCGGCGAGGCTCCGCTCGACGCGGTGCAGCAGGCGATCGAACAGGCCATCACCGATTCGCCACAGGTGAGGGGCATCATCCACTCGCGGTCCATGCACCTCGGGCCCGACGATCTGCTGGTGGCGGTGAAGGTCGAGTTCGACCATCACCTCAGCATCGCCGAACTCGCCAAGGCGATCGACGACACCGAATCGGCGATGCGAGCGGCTGCACCAGCGGCCAAGACGATCTACATCGAACCCGACATCCGGCGTCAGATCGACACACCATGAGCGAACCTGGACGCCCGGGCGGCGCTGCAGCAGCGCCGACCCGGCCGCTCGGGCTGTTCGCGCTCGGCATCGCCGTGGTGTGCTTCAGCCTCGGTTCCACCCTGGTGAAGAAGGCCGGCATCCCCGGCCCGACGATGGCGTTCTGGCGCATGCTGCTGACGGCCGCGTCGTGGACCGCCATCTTGTGGTTCACCGAGCACCGAACGGTCACCCGCGCCGAACTGCGCCGGGCCCTGGTACCGGGTGTGGTCTTCGGCCTGAACATCGTCTGCTTCTTCACGGGCGTCACCAAGACCAGCGTGGCCAATGCCGAGTTCATCGGCTCGCTCACCCCGCTCATCGTGGTGCCCGCCGGGGCGATCCTGTTCCACGAGAAGATCAACGCGAAGGCGCTGTGGTTCGGGTTGTTGTCGATCATCGGGTTGACGATCGTGCTGTTCAACGCCCCACCGCGCGGTTCGGCCAGCTGGACGGGTAACTTCCTCATCGTCGGTGCCGTGTGCCTGTGGGCCGCCTACCTGCTCACCAGCCGCCGGCTCCGCGAGACGATGAGCGTGCAGGCGATCATGGCGGCCATCATGCCCATCGCCGCGGTGACGGTGTTCCCCATCACGCTCGTCACCGGCAACCTCGACGACCTCACCGTGCATTCGCTGCCCTACATCGTCATCCTCGCCCTGCTGACGGGCACCCTGGCGCACGGGATGATCGTGTATGCCCAGCGCACCGTGCCCGTCGGCACGATCGGCATCATGCAGGTGGCTCAGCCCGCGCTGGCGGTGCTGTGGGCCTACCTGCTGCTCGACCAGACCATCTTGCCCATCCAGTTGCTGGGGATGGCCATGGTGCTCGGCGGCATCATCGCTGTCGTCACCATCACCCGCCGCGGCGCCGCGGCCGATGCCCGAGCGGATGCGGCTCTCGCCGCCGATCTCGCCGCCGGCACCACGCCCGCCGACGGCTGACGGTACGCTCGCCATCACAACTGCAGGGGAGCTCGCAGGCACGGCGGGCTGAGAGGGTGGCCGATCCGTCATCGACCCATGAACCTGATCTGGGTAATTCCAGCGGAGGGACGCTCATGACACCACCTGAATCGATCCTCGTCGTCGTCGGCGGCGGACCCGTCCGGGTACCCGCTGCGGTGCGGGCCGATCTCGTCGTCGCCGCCGACAGCGGCCTCGACGCTGCTCGTGCGGCAGGCCTGCGACCCGACGTACTGGTAGGCGATCTCGACAGCATCAGCGCCACCGGTCTGGCCTGGGCGCGCGAGGAGGGTGTGCTCATCGAGACCCACCCCGCCGACAAGGACCACACCGACACCGACCTCGCCCTGCACCGGGCCGTGGGGTTGGGTGGCCGGCACCTCACCCTGCTGGCATCCGACGGGGCCGGCAGCACAGGTCATCGCCTCGACCACCTCCTCGGCACCATCGCCGCGCTCGGAGCGCCGGCGCTGGCGGTATGCGAATCGGTCACCGCATTCGTCGGTGGCACTGCGCTGCACGTGGTGCACGCCGGCCACTCGGTCGCCCTGCGGCTGAACCCGGGCGCCGTGTTCTCACTCGTCGCCGCGCACGGTCCGTGCGAGGGCGTCACGCTCAGCGGCGCCCGCTGGCCGCTCGACCATGCGTCGCTGCCGGCGTCGAGCACGCGAGGTATCAGCAACGAAGCAGCCGACGGCACCGTCGTCGTCACCGTCACCCAAGGCATCGTCACCGTCGTCGTCCCGGAGGTCGTGTCGTGAACACCCGTCGAGCAGCGCTCGCTCTCGGCGCCGCACTGCTGGCCGCCGGGGTCGCCGCGTGCGGTGACGACGAGCCGAGCAAGCCGGTCACCCTCACCCTCGTCGTCTACGACTCGTTCCCCGCCGCCGACACGTCGCTGAACACCGCGCTCGCCGGCTTCACCGAGCAGACCGGGATCGGCGTCACCCTGGCCGTGGCGGGCGACGCGGGCACGATGGTGAGCAAGGCCGCGCTCACTGCCGGGAACCCCGAAGGCGACGTGATGTGGGGCGTCGACAACACACTGCTGTCGCGGGCGTTGGCGGCCGAGGTGTTCGACCCCTACGAGTCGACGGAGTGGTCCGCCATCGACCCGGCGCTCACCGCGCTGGTACCGGGGAACGAGGCCACCCCGGTCGACAGCGGTGATGTGTGCCTGAACTACGACATCGCCTGGTTCGCCGAGCGCGGCCTCGAGCCGCCGGCCACCCTGGCCGACCTCACCGACCCCGCCTACCGCGACCTGCTGGTGGTGCAGAACCCGGCTTCGTCGTCGCCCGGGCTGGCCTTCCTGCTGGCCACCGTCGCCTCGTTCGGCACCGACGGCTGGCAGCAGTACTGGGCCGACCTGCGGGCCAACGGTGTGGAGGTGGTCGACTCGTGGACCACGGCGTACTACGAGCGGTTCAGCGGGTCGAGCGGCAAGGGCCCGCGGCCGCTGGTGGTGAGCTACGCCACCAGCCCGCCCGCCGAGGTGCTGTTCGCCGACCCGCCGCGCACCGACGCCCCCACGGCGTCGATCGAGGCGACCTGCTTCCGTCAGGTCGAGTTCGCCGGGGTACTGCGCGGCACCGATCACCGCGACGAGGCCCGGCAACTGGTCGACTTCCTGGCCGGCGCCACGTTCCAGGCCGAGGTGCCCCTCAACCTGTTCGTCTACCCGGGACGCACCGACGTGGCCCCGCCCGAAGCGTTCACCACCTACGGCAGTCGGGCGGCCGACCCGTTCACCGTGGCACCCGCCGACATCGCTGCCAACCAACAGGCCTGGATCGACGAGTGGACCGCGATCGTGCTGCGCTGACCGTGCGGCCCCCGCAACGGCTGCCCGTCTGGTTGAGGGCGGTCCTCGTCGTACCGCCGCTGGTGTTCCTGGCCGTGTTCTACGCCTGGCCCGTCGTCACGCTGCTGGCCGAGGTGGTGCGTGGCTCGACCGTGGCCGACACCCTCGGCCGGCCGGGCCTCGGGCGCGTGCTGTGGTTCACCACGTGGCAGGCAGCGCTCAGCACCGCGGCCACCGTCGCCGTCGGCATGGCTCCCGCCTACCTGCTCGCCCGCTGGCACTTCCCCGGCCGTCGCCTCCTGGCCGCCGTGGTGGTGGTGCCCTTCCTGCTGCCCACCGTGGTGGTGGGCGCGGCGTTCACCCGCCTGCTGCCCGACCGCCTGCTGGGCACGGCCACGGCCATCGTGGTGGCGCACGTGTACTTCAACGTGTCGGTGGTGGTGCGTCTGGTGGGCACGCTGTGGGAGCAGTTGCCCGACGACCTGTCGGCCGCGGCCCGCACCCTGGGTGCCTCGCCCTGGCAGACGATGCGGCACGTCACTCTGCCGTTGCTGCGGCCGGCCATCGCGGCGTCGGCCACGGTGACGTTCCTGTTCACGTTCACGTCGTTCGGCGTGGTGCAGATCCTCGGGGGCGCGGCGAACCCGACGCTCGAGGTCGAGATCGCCCGGCGCGCCACAGGCCTCGGCGACATCGGCGGCGCGGCCGTGCTGTCGGTGGTGCAACTGCTGGTGCTGGGAGTGCTGGTAGCTGCCAGCACGTTGGCGCAGCGACGGGCGACGGTGCCGCTGGTGGTGGCCCGTGCCCGCCGGCGTCGGGTGCACTCCCCCGGCGAGCGCCTCGGCGTGACCGTGCTGGCGATGGCGACGACGCTGTTCACGGTGGTGCCCATCGCAGCCCTGGTGGTGTCGTCGCTGCGACCGGGCGACCACTGGTCGCTCAACGGGTGGCGCGCCGTGTTCGACTCGGCGGGCACACCCACGCGGCCGGGCTCGGGCGCACCGGTCGATACGTGGGCGGCGCTCACCACCTCGTTGCGCTACGCGCTGGTCGCCACCGTGTTGAGCGTCGTGATCGGCGGCCTGGCCACCGCCGCCATCGGCGCGGCGCGGCGACGCGGCCGCCTGCTCGACGTAGGACTGATGCTGCCGCTCGGCACCTCGGCTGTCACCATCGGTTTCGGCATGCTCATCACGTTCGACCACGCACCGGTCGACTGGCGGGCCGCGTGGTGGCTGGTGCCGCTGGGCCACGCGCTCGTGGCAGTGCCGTTCGTGGTGCGTGCCGCGCTGCCGGTGCTGCGCGCTCGACCCGACACCTGGCTCGACGCTGCGGCAACCCTCGGGGCATCGCCCGCCCGCGCCTGGTGGGAGGTCGATGCCCGGCTGCTGGTGCGGCCACTCGCTGCGGGCGCAGGCCTGGCCGCCGCCGTCTCGCTCGGCGAGTTCGGCGCCACCACGCTGCTCAGCCGCACGGGCAACGAGACGCTGCCGCTCGCCATCGCCCGCCTGCTCGGTCGAACAGGTGACGTATCTCGTGCTCAGGCCGATGCGCTGGCCGTGCTGCTGGCGGCTGCGACGATGGTGCTGATGTTCGCTGCCGAACGGAACCGCGATGCTGTCGGTCGTTGACATCTGCGTCGCGTTCGAAAGCCACCCGGTGCTCGACCATGTGTCGTTCGAGGTGGCCACCGGTGAGGTGGTGGCGCTGCTCGGTCCGTCGGGCTCGGGCAAGACCACGCTGCTGCGGGTGATCGCCGGCCTGCAGCCGGCCGACAGCGGCACGGTGCTGCTCGACGGCAGCAGCCTCGACGGGGTACCGGCCCACCGCCGCAGTGTCGGTCTGGTGTTCCAGGACGAGCAACTGTTCCCCCATCTCGACGTGCGCGCCAACGTCGCCTTCGGTCTGCGCATGGCCGGGCGGTCGCGCCACGAACAGGCTGCCCGGGTCGACGAACTGCTCGCTCTGGTGGGCCTGCCCGGATTCGCCGACCGCCGGGTCACCTCACTCAGCGGCGGCGAGGCCAAGCGCGTCGCCCTCGCCCGGTCGCTCGCCCCTGCCCCGGCCGTGCTGCTGCTCGACGAGCCGCTCACCGGCCTCGACCCCGAACTGCACGACCGCCTTGCCACCGACCTGGCCGCGCTGCTGCGCCGCACCGGTACCACGGCGCTGATGGTCACCCACGACCTCGCCGAAGCCGCCACCATCGCCGACCGCACCCTCTCCCTCCCCCCGCAGCCCTGACCCCCGGCGCGATGAGCAACCTGCGCAGCAGGTGCGCAACCCGCTCATCGCACTGAAAGGCCCGCCGCTCACGATGAGCAACCTGCGCAGCAGGTGCGCAACCTGCTCATCGCGCCTGGGGCGGGGCGGGCCTAGAGTCGGCGGCGATGAGCGCCCGCTACGACCATCCGCTGCGCATCGGGTTCCTCGGTGCCGGCCTGATCGCCACCTACCACTCGAAGAGCCTGCGCCGCAGCGGGGCCGAAGCCACCCACGACGTGGTGCGTGCCGGTGTGTTCGACCCCGACACCGAGCGCGCTACCGCCTTCGCCGCCGCATCGGGCCATCGCCTGTGCGCCAGCGAGGCCGAGGTGCTCGATACGTGCGATGCGGTGTACGTGTGCACCTGGACGAGCGAGCATCCGCGCCTGGTGGCAGCTGCCGTCGATCGTGGCCTGGCCGTGTTCTGCGAGAAGCCGCTCGCCACCAACCACGCCGATGCAGCAGCGATGGCCGAACTGGTCGACCGGGCCGGGGTGACCAATCAGGTGGGCCTCATCCTGCGCCGCTCGCCGGCGTATCAGTGGGCTCGTTCCCTCATCGCCGATCCAGCATCGGGTGGGGTGATGAGTGTGGTGTTCCGCGACGACCAGTTCATCCCCATCCAGGGCCACTATTCGTCGACGTGGCGCGCCAACCGCCACCTCGCCGGTGCGGGCACGCTGATCGAGCACAGCATCCACGACGTCGACATGCTGCGCTTCCTCGTGGGCGATGTGGCCCGGGTGAGTGCGCACACGGCGAACTTCCACGGCCACGACGGCATCGAAGATGTCGCCAGCGCCACGCTGGCGTTCACGAACGGTGCCACCGGCACGCTCACCAGCATCTGGCACGACAACCTCGCCCGGCCCAGTCTGCGGCGGGTGGAGGTGTTCTGCCGCAACCGCTTCGTCGTCATCGAGGGTGACGACTGGTTCGGACCGGTGCACTGGACCGACGGCGACGGCACCACCGGCAGCCTGGAGGGAGAAGTGCTCGCGGCGGCGGTCGAGCCGTTGATGGAGGGGTCGATCAACCCCGACGCCGAGTTCGTGAAGGCCGTCCGCGAGGGCCGCGCCGCACATCCCGATTTCGCCACCGCGGTCGAGGCCCACCGCATCGTCGACGCGATGTACCGCTCGGCCTCGACCGGGGGCGACCTGGTGCGACTCGATGGCTGACGCCGCGTACCGCGTCGTCGAGTTGACCGCCGACGAAACACATCCGATACGCCTGGCGGTGCTGCGCGCCGACACGGTCAGCAAGCAGGTCGAGTTCGCCGAAGACCAGTGGCCCGGGGCCCTGCACCTCGGGGTGCGCGATGCCGCCGGCGAACTGGTGGCGGTGAGCAGTTGGATCCCCCGCGAGCGCTCCACGTACCCCGGCGTTCCCGCGGTGCAGTTACGCGGGATGGCCACCCTGCAGCGGTTGCAGGGGCAGGGAGTGGGCGCCCTGCTGGTCGATGCCGGCTGTGCCCGTGCCGCTGCCAACGACGCCCGCCTGGTGTGGGCCAACGCCCGCGACGCGGCGCTCGGGTTCTACCTGAGCCACGGGTTCGTGGTCGACAGCGACGGCTTCATCGAGGCCGTCACCGAGTTGCCGCACCACGTGATCGTGCGGATGGTCGACCGCACCGGAACCTGACGCCCCGCTGGCTGGCGCAGGGCTGATTTCCGGACCGGCGACGACGGTGTCGCTCATTGGCAACGCCATGTCGACGCCTCCTCTCCCGTCCAGCCCCCAAGCCCTCGAGCTACGCCACCGTGCCCAGGTGCTGCGCAGGCTCGGGCAACGTCTGGGCGACACCCCGGCGACGACGTTGGCGCTGCGTGCCGGGCCGGAGGTCTGGGCCGGCCCGGCCGCGCAGCAATGCCTCGACGAGTTGCGCCAGATCGCCTACGACCTGCGCG
>JBIKLX010000275.1:0-3325 GCA_044359565.1 Ilumatobacteraceae bacterium | reverse complement strand
AGCAGGAACGGCAACGTCTGGCCCTGCATCCCGCTTGCCCCGGGCTGCAGGTCGAGCGCAGTGGCGCCGGGCGTGGGGAACAGGCCGCGGCACACCCGCGTGTTCCAGTGCCGGGCGAACAGGTCGGCCACGGCGGCGTCGAGGGCCGGGCGGTCGGGCCCGATGTCGAGGCGGCGGGCGTTGATCCACCACACGAACGCGTCGTCGGGCCGGTCGTGGGCGGTGGCTGCGCGACGGGTGAGCACGGCCGATTGCTCGATGCCCTCCTCGAGCTGCCACACCCGGCCGTCGAGCACGCAGTTCCACAGGCCGGCGGTGCTGAGCACCTCGAACCCGGCGAGGCCGAGCAGGGTGTGCATCTCGGCCGCCGAGATCTCGATCGTGTGCCCGCCGTGGCTCCAGTGGAGGTGTTCGGTGATCAGCCGGTTGGGGCTGTCGAGCGCCAGCACCCCGTCGGCGCGCAGTACCCGATGGGCTTCGGCGAGGAACCCGGCCAGTTCGTGGGCCCACAGGTGTTCGCTGGTCTGCCCGGCGAAGACGAGGTCGATCGACGCAACGGCCACACCCACCATCTGGTCGGCCGTGTCGGCCACCCACGTCGCGTAGGGCGGCAGGTCGTCGGGGCGCGGTTCGTAGGCCTCGACCCCCACGTGTTCGTCGACCACGCCGACCGAGCGTTCGAACCAGTCGAAGTACCACCGGCCCTGGGCACCGACGCTGAGCGCCCGCCGGGCACCTTTCGGCACGCGCTCGAGCTCGATCGTGCGCAGCTCGTGCAGCGCGGCGTGGAACGCGTCGCTGGTGCCGTTGGGCCGCACGGCGAGCGGATCGGCCGCCACCGCATCGCCACCGGTTGCCGCGGTGGCGTTCACCCGCTCGACCACGGCCTCGACGTAGGGGGCGGCGAGGCGGTCGACGAACCGGCGCGCCCTGCCCTTCATTGCGGTCACGGTCGGACTCACCTCGTCTCCTCCAGAGGCGACATGCTAGGCGTGCGACCCACGCCCCACGGGTGCGGGATAGCATCGCCGCCGTGCAGGTGTCGCGCTTCTACCTGCTGGTGGCCATCCCGGCAGGGTTGTTCTTCGCCTTGTTGGTGCCGCCGTCGCAGGTGCTCGACGAGTCGGCCCACTTCTTCCGTGTCTGGCAGGTGTCGTCGGGCAATGTCGCGGCCGACTCGACGTTCGACCCGAACAGCGGCGACGAGGTCACCACCGGCACCTACGACCGCTGCGTCCGCGAGTACATGACCGAGTTCGGCCGAGTCGCCGCCGCGCCGCAGCCGTTCGTGTGGCGCGACTTCTGGCTCGACACACCCGACTGTTCGCCGCAGGTGCGCGAGCAGGTGGTGGGCGAACCGATGGGCACCTACTCGCTGTGGTCGTATCCGGGCCACACGGTGGGCGTGGCGGTGGGCCGCTCCGTCGGGTTGCCGTTGCCGGTCACGTTCTACCTCGGCCGACTGCTCGGGTTGGCCGCCTCGATCACGATGTGCTGGTGGGCGATCCGGCTGGCGCCGCGGCTGCAGCTGTTGCTGGCGTCGGTGGCGCTGATGCCGATGGCATTGATCGGTGCCGCGGGGTTCTCGCCCGACGGCATGGTGCTGGGATGCGCGCTGGTGCTCATCGCCTCGTGTCTGCGCTTCTCGGCACAGGATGCACCGGCACCGCGTCGGCTCGACATCGCAGTGATCGTCGCTGCGTCGTCGGCGCTGGTGGTGTCGAAGCCGCCCTACGCGGTGTTCCTGCTGCTGTTCGCCGCGTATCGCCCGCAGTTGTTCGGTTCCACACGGGCGACGGCGCAGCGCCTGGCGGCGATGGCGGCGGTGCCGCTGGTGGCCATGGTGCTGTGGGCGCGGTTCGGCTATCCGTCGGGCGCGCTGGTAGCAGCGGGCGATGTCGATCCCGGCCGTCAGGTGCGGTGGGTGGCGGGGCATCCGATCGCGTTCCTCAACGTGCTGAGCGACAGCGTGTTCCACTGGGAGACCCAGGAGTTCGTGATGAAGGGGTGGGTGGGCGCATTCGGAATGTTCCGCACCGGCTCGCCCGAGACACCGTTGATGCTCACCGGCTTCGTGATCCTCGCCGCGCTGCTGCTGGGCGCGCTCGTCGCCACCGAAGCCGGCCCGCGCCTCGCTGTGGCGGGGCGTGCCGATGCGTTGCGCACCTGGGTGCCTCTCGGGGTGTCGCTGCTCGGCGTGCTTGCTCTCTACACATCGGCCTACCTGTCGTGGAGCCCGGTGGCTTCACCGCTCATTACGGGCGTGCAGGGCCGCTATCTGTTGGCGTTCATCACGTTGCCGGCGGTCACGGTGGCCCTGCGCCGGCAGCGCTCGAACGCCGCGGTGGGCATGAAGGTGGCCGGTGTCGCGATCGCCGTGCTGCTCGCTGCCGCAGCCGTGAAGGTGATCGCCTACTTCTACTGACCCCCCCACCCCACCCCACCCCACCCCAGCGCCCAGCGCCCAGCGCCCAGCGATCCGTGAGCCGTGACCACCACCAACGTGACCCACGCGCACGAAGCCCAGCGATCCGTGAGCCGTGACCACCACCAACGTGGTCTGCGCGCACGAAGGTCCGCGTGGGAGCGGCCCGACTAACCTTCGGCCCGGCATGGGCACGCACCGCACGCACGACTTCGACGGGTTGCAGCTCGGCGCAGCACCCACCGTCGACGAGTTGATCACCCTGCTCGAACGGCTCGACGACGAGGCCGAGGCGCAGCGGTTGCGGCTGCTCGACGTGCTCGCCTGGTTCGAAGATGCCGTCAGCGCGCAGGTGGGAGCCGAGCGACGCGGCGACGAGGCGATCGCTGCGCTGCGCGACATCGAGGCGCGCCTCGCCGCCACCGAGGCACAGTTGGCCTCGGTCACGGCCGAGCTCGACGCGTTGCGCGCCACGAAGCTGTTCCGCGCCGCCCAGCCGTTGCGCGCCGTGTATGCCCGGGTGCGGGGTCGCCGTGGCTGAGCAGTACCCGGTGTTCATCACGGTTCGCGACCGGGTCGAACCGTTGCGCGAACTGCTCGCCTGGCTGGAACGGGTTGGCCAGGACGAGGTGTGGCTGATCGACAACGCGTCGACCTATCCGGCGGCGGTCGAGTTCCTGGCGAGCACCCGTCACCATGTGGTGCGGACGGGCCGTAACCTCGGCCACCGGGCGCCGTGGTTGAGCGGTGCAGTGCAACGGCATGCGCACGGGCGTTACTTCGTGGTGACGGATCCCGATGTGGTGCCCGACCCCGCGTGCCCCGACGACGCGCTCGAACACTTCCGCGCCCTGCTCGACCGGTTCCCCGAGATCGACAAGGTGGGCTTCGGCCTGCGCA
>JBIKLX010000091.1:0-12115 GCA_044359565.1 Ilumatobacteraceae bacterium | reverse complement strand
TGAGGCCCAGGTAGACGATGCTGTGCACCTCGGGGTGGGCGGCGATCATCTCCATCACCTCGGGGATGGTGTCGCGCACCTCTCCCCCGGCGCAGTCGACCGGGTTGTTCCGACTCCAGCGCGGCGGCAGCTTGGTGTCGATCTGGGCCAGCAGGTCGGCAGGCAGCGGCATCAGCCGCAGCGAGCCGTCGCGATGCACCGCATCGCTGGTGACCACACCCCACCCGCCGGCGGTGGTGAGCACCACGACATTGGGCCCCTGGGGCAGCGGCTGGGTGGCGAACGTGGCCGCCGCCTCAAATGCCTCTTCCACGGTGGCGGCGCGAGTGACGCCGGTCTGGCGGCACACGCCGTCGAAGATCGTGTCGTTCGCGGCGAGGGCCCCGGTGTGGCTGGCGGCGGCGCGGGCACCTGCTTCGGTGGCGCCGCCCTTCACCACCACGAGCGGCTTGCGGCGGGCCACGCTGGCGAACCGGTCGAGCAGCGCCCGGCCGTCGACGATGCCCTCCACGTACGCCAGCGACACCGACGTGGCCGGATCGTCGGCATACCAGTCGAGGTAGTCGGCCGGGGTGACGGCCGCGGCGTTGCCCGCCGACACGGCGCGGCTGATGCCCACGCCGGTCTGGCGCGAGTAGTTCAGGAAGCTGCTGACGAAGTTGCCGCTCTGGCTGGCCACGGCGATGCGGCCGGCGGGCGGGTAGGGCGCCACGATCTGGGCGCACAACGATGCCGGCGTGCTGACCACGCCCTGACCGTTCGGACCCGCCAGGAGGATGCCCAGCGAATCGGCCAGGGCCACCAGTTCGGCCTCGGCCCGACGTCCCTCGTCGCCGGCCTCGCCGTACCCGGCGCTGGTGAGGAATGCCGCCCGGATGCCCTTGCGGGCGCAGGCCCGCAGCAGGTCGGGGTTCGCCGAGGCAGGCGTGCACACGAAGACCAGGTCGATCGCCCCATCGGGCAGGGCGTCGACATCGGCCACCGTGTCGATTCCCAGCACGGTCTCTCCCTGCAGGTTGGTGCCGTGCACCGCACCCTGGTAGCCGCTGGCGAGGATGTTGTGCAGGCTGACGAAGCCGAACTTGCCCGGATGGGTGGAGGCTCCGGCAACGAGTACGCCGCGCGGCTCGAACAGGGCGCGGAACTGCTCGTCGGTCGGCCTCGACCGGCGTGCGCTGCCGTTGTCGGCCTCCGCAGGAGCGACCTCGACCAGTGCGTCGACCGCCACCGGGCTGCCATCGCGCCGCACGATGAGCGGGTTCACGTCGATGCTGGCGATGTCAGGTCGGGCCTCGGCAGCAGCCGAAAGGCCCAGCAGCACCGCTGCCAGCTGCGCCCGATCGACGGCTGCTTCGCCGCGGAATGCTCCCAGCAGTTTCTGGGTGGCGAGCGAGTCGATCATGTCGTCGGCGTCGGCAGCGCTGATGGGCACCGGCCGGAACGCCACATCGGCCACCGCCTCGGCCAGCACACCACCCACGCCCAGCATGACGGTGGGTCCGAACTGCGGGTCGCGCACCACGCCGGCAATGAACTCGCGGGTGCCCGCGATCATCGGCGCGACGAGCAACGACACCGGCCCGTCGTCGGCAGTGGCGGCCGCCAGCAACTCGGCAGCTGCCGTATCGACTGCAGCGGCATCGCCGAGGCGCAGTCGCACCAGGCCGCGTTCGGTCTTGTGGGCGATGGCGTCGCCACACAGCTTCACCACCACCGGGAACCCCAGCTCTTGCGCGGCAGTTACCGCGTCGGCAGCCGTAGCGACCTCGCGCTCGTCGGCGAGGGGAACCCCGTACCCGCGCAACAGCGCCTTCGACGACGATTCCGACAGTGTGTGTCCCGCTCCGGCCATTTCGCCAACGCTACTCAGCGGCAGCCGGTCGCAGCGATCAACGACGGTGCGACCCGCGGCGTGCAGTGTCGCTCAGCGCGGCGGGCTGACGGCGTAGGTGAGCATGCTGCGGGCAATGATGGCGCCACTGTCGGCACCCACCGCCTCGGCCTCGACGAACACGGTGCGTCGGCCGCGCTTCACTACCCAGCCCTCCGCCACCGCGTCTTCACCCACGAGCGCCGACAGGTACTGCACGTGCATGTCGACGGTGGAGAACCGCGAGCCCTGTTCGATGCCCGAACCCACGACCGGCACCACCACCGAGTCGAGCAGGCTCGCGATGGCGCCGCCGTGCACCACCCCGGCGGCCTGGTTCAGCACCGCCCGGAAGGGCATGCGCATCCGGCAGTAGTCGGTGCGGATCTCCTCCACCACCAGCCCCAGCAGGTTCACGTACAACTCGTCGTCGCCACGACCGAACTTCGACCAACGTGCGGCCACCTCGTCGGGAAGCGGTGGGTGCTGCTGGGCCCGACTCATGCCGATGCGGCCGACACGTGGGCGTGGAGCAGTTCGGCCACGGCACCCGCACCCTCCTGGATGACCAGGTGCCCGAACGGCAACGCTTCGAGCCGGCTATCGGCAATCGCAGCCGCAAGGGCCCGGCTGTGGCTGATGTCGACCCAGCGATCCTCCGCACCGCCAATCAGCAGGGTCGGCGCCACGATGGAACCGAGGAGGCCGGCGATGTCGATGCGCTCGTCGAGGTCGAGGTGGGCGTCGCTGCCGGGAGCGATCGATGCCGCGCCCTGGGCGATGACCCCGTCGAGCATCGGCTCGAGCATGGCGATCATCGCTGCCGTGAACCCGTCAGCCACCGCGTAGCGCATGAACAACTCGGGGCTGGTGGCGATGAGTCGACGCCACAGACCGAACGTGAACCGCATGCGGGCATCGGTGGTGGCCCAGCCGCAGAGCGAGGTGACCGACGCAACCCGGTCGGGCACCGTTGCCGCCGTGGCCAGAGCGGCAACCGCACCCAGCGAGTAACCGGCCACATTGAAGCGCTGGTGTCCGAGGTGGTCCATCACCGCGACCGCCTGCCCCACCAGATCGTCGACGGTGATGGGTGCTTCGGGCATCGACGACTCGCCGGAACCCGGGAAGTCGACCATCACGTACTCGTACCCGGCGGGCATCGCAGGTCGCACCATGTCCCAGGCCGTGCGGTTCATCGTCGTGCCGTGGAACAGCAGCAGTGGTGTGCCGCTGCCCTCCACCGCGTAGCCAACAGTGGTACCAGCAAGTCCGAGTGTCGCCATGGCGGGCGACCGTAGCAATCCTCAGGGCAACAGGGCCATGCGGTAGAACGACACGATGTGGTCGCGCCGTCGGCTCAACGCCACCGGGTCGAGCGGGTCGACTTCGAGCAGGCCGCCGATGAAGGGCGCATCGGAGAAGTAGCTCAAGATGGCGCCGTAGCCGGTGAGCAGGAGTTGCTCGGTGTCGTGGCGGCGGAAGGTGCCCGCATCCATTTCGCGTTCGAAGAACTGAACGCTGCGGTCCCAGTAGGGCCGCAGCACTGCCGCCAGGTCGATGCCCAGGTGGGCGCCGCCGTCGATGGCCTCACGGCGGACGAGACGGATGTAGTCGGGGTTGTCGGCGAAGAAGTCGAAACTCGCCGACAGCACGTACTCGACCTTGCGGAGTCCGCGCTCGTTGTTGTTGATGGCGTCCTCGAGCCGGATGAACCAGTCGCTGAGCATGCGCTCGAACACTTCGCGGTACAGACCGTCTTTCGAACCGAAGTAGTGCAGCAGGCTCTGGCGCTTGATGCCGACACCGGCAGCGATGTCGTTCAGTGACGTGCCGTCGTAACCGTCGACGGCGAAACAGCGGATGGCCTCGGCGAGCACAAGGTCGCGCGTCGATGGCTGCTCGTCGCCATGGTCGGCCATGAGGCGAGCCTACCCAGCACCCGCCTTCCCGGGGTGTGGTGGTACGGTCGCCCGGCGATGCATGGGACCGCTGCAACCGTCACCGCCCAGCAGGTCCTCACCCCCGAGGGGTGGGTCGGCCCGGCCGCGGTGCAGATGGCCGACGGCCTGGTCACCGCCGTCGCGCCGTGCACCGGCCGCACCGATGTGGAGGTGCTCGCCCCCGGGTTCGTCGACCTGCAGGTGAACGGCATCGACGACGTCGATGTGGCCAGCGCCGACGGCGCCGACTGGGATCGGCTCGATGCCCTCCTCCTGGCCCAGGGCACTACCACCTGGTGCCCCACCCTCGTCACCAACCGCCTCGACGCCTACGCCGCGCCACTCGCCCGCATCGCCACCGCGATGCATCGTCGTGGCGCCCTGCGACCGGAGATCGCCGGTGTGCACCTCGAAGGTCCGTTCCTCGGCAGGGCGCACGGTGCCCACCGCAGCGGGTTGGTGGAGCCCGTCGACCTCGACTGGCTGGCCGACCTGCCCGATCATGTCGTCATGGTCACCCTGGGCGCCGAACAGACCGAGGCGGATGCCGCCACCGCACTGTTGCGCCAGCGCGGGGTGCTGGTGTCGGTCGGCCACACCACGGCGAACGACGACGAACTCGACCGCACCGCTGCGGCTGGGGCGACGATGGTGACCCACCTGTTCAACGCGATGAGCGGCCTCCACCACCGCCAGCCGGGCGTCGCTGCCTGGGTGCTCACCCACCCCACCATGGCTGCTGGTCTTATCGCCGACGGCGTGCACGTGCACCCCCGCATGGTGGCCCTCGCCTTCACCGCACTCGGCGCCGACCGCGTGGTGCTGGTGACCGATGCGGTGGGTTGGCGCGCCCGGACGGCGGGGCCGGTGCATCTCGAACTGCGCGACGGCGCGCCGCGGCTGGTCGACGGCACGCTGGCAGGTAGTGCCCTCACGATGGACGCCGCGGTGCGCACCTGCGTGGCCGCAGGAGTACCCCTCGAGCAGGCGCTGCATGCAGCCTCCACGGTGCCGGCGCGCCTGCTCGGCCTGACCGATCGCGGCACCGTTGCACCGGGCCGGCGGGCCGACCTGGTCGCCCTCGACCCACACCTGCACGTGGCCGCGGTGTGGGTGGCCGGGCAGCAGGCATAGACCGCTACCCTCGTCGTATGCAGATCGTGTCCGCGCTCTTCGTCGAGAACTTCGCCCTGCGCCAGGCGCCCGGGCCGTCCACCCGCATCGACCTCACCGGCGCGATGTTCTCGATGGCTGCCCCCCAGCCGGTGCCCGTCACCCTGTCGCCACATCTGGTCGCGCTCATCTTCTGCCCGCCCGACGAATCGGGCAGCGGCAACTTCGAGGTGGTCTTCCGCAACGGCCTCGACGAATCCGACGAACAGGTGGCTCGCAACGTCAGCCCCTTCACGGTCGAGCCGGGCAAGTTCACGTACCGCCTGGTGAAGGGCGATCTCGAGTTCACCGAGTACCGCCAGATCTTCGCCCATTGCCGTATCGATCGCGGTCCGTGGCACCTGGTGCCGTTCACCCTGCTGCCACCGGCCGTCTGACGCCAGCGCAACCCCAGTAGGGCCGTCGATCGAACGGCCCACGCTGGGCCGCGGGTACAGTCGCACCGTGCCGTCGTTGACACCCGAACAAGATTCACTCGCCATCTCGCTCATCCGTGGGTTCGCCATGGACGCGCCCCTGCAGGCCAAGAGCGGGCACCAGGGAACCGCGATGGCGCTGGCGCCCTTGGCGCACGTGCTGTTCAGCCGGGTGATGCGGCACGATCCGGCCCAGCCGCACTGGCCCGACCGCGACCGGTTCATCCTCTCGAACGGCCACGCATCGATCCTGCAGTACTCGATGCTGTACCTGGCCGGGTACGGCCTCGAACTCGACGACATCCGTCAGTTCCGCCAGTGGGGCTCGGCAACACCCGGCCACCCCGAGGTGCACCACACGGCAGGGGTCGAGGTCACCACCGGCCCGCTCGGGCAGGGGTTCGCCAATGCCGTGGGCATGGCTGTCGCCGAACGGCAGCTCGCCGCCGAGTTCGGTGCCGGCGCGATGCAGCACCACGTGTTCGTGGTGGCGGGCGACGGCTGCTTCATGGAAGGCGTCAGCCACGAAGCCGCCTCGCTGGCCGGGCATCTGGGCCTCGGTTCGCTCGTGTGCATCTACGACGACAACAAGATCACCATCGACGGCACCACCGACCTCGCCTACAGCGACGACGTGCCGCAACGCTTCGCCGCGTACGGCTGGCACATCGAGAACCTCGGCGAGTCGGCCGACGATCTCGACGCCATCGAGGCGGGTCTGCGTCGCGCTATGGCCGTCACCGACCGGCCCAGCCTGGTGGTGCTGCGCAGCCACATCGGCCACCCCAGCCCCGACCTCACCGACAACCCCCATGCTCACGGCAACCCGTTCACGGCCGATCATGTCGCTCGTACCAAGGCCGTGATGGGCATCCCCGACGAACCGTTCTGGGCCCCGCACGACCTGGTCGCCGCCTACCGCAGCCACTGCGCCGAGCGCGGTGCCGCGGTGCAGTCGGCCTGGCAGCAACGACTGCACGACAGCGGTGTCGACCGGGCCGTGTGGGACGCTCGGTGGGCTGCCACCGGCGTGGCCGGCTGGGAGGCCTCACTCCCCCGGTTCGAGCAGGGCGAGTCGATCGCCACCCGGGTTGCCATCGAGAAGGCCATCAACGCCACGCTGGCCCAGGTGCCCGGCGTGATGGCTGGTGCAGCCGACCTCACCGGCAACACCGGCACCAAGCTCGCCGGCCAGTTGGCCCAGTCGGCGGCACAGCCCGCCGGACGTCAGGTCTACTACGGCGTGCGCGAGCACGCGATGGGCGCCGCCATGGTGGGCATGGCGTTGCACGGTGGGGTGCTGCCGGTTGGCGGCACGTTCTTCGTCTTCCTCGACTACATGCGCCCTGCCGTGCGCCTGGCAGCGCTCAGCCGGGCCAAGGTCGTGTTCGTGTTCACCCACGACTCGGTCGGTGTGGGCGAAGACGGCCCCACCCACCAGCCCGTCGAGCACCTGGCCACACTGCGCGCCATTCCCGATCTGCAGGTCATCCGCCCGGCCGACGCCAACGAGACGGCTGCAGCGTGGCGGGCCTGCATCGAGCACGACGGCCCCACCGCCCTCGTGCTGTCGCGACAGAACGTCACTGTGGTCACCGATGGCTCGGCCGTCGAGCGTGGCGCAGGCGTGGTGCGCGACACCGACGGGCAGGCCCACCTGGTCATCGCCGCCACCGGTAGCGAGGTGCCACTGGCGGTCGCCGCCGCCGAGCAACTGGCCGGCGAGGGCATCCATGCCCGCGTGGTCAGCATGCCGTCGTGGGACCGCTTCGAGCGCCAGGACGACGACTACCGCGCGTCGGTGCTGCCTCCCGGTATCCCGGTGCTGTCAGTCGAGGCAGCCACCACGTTCGGTTGGGCGCGCTGGGCCCAGCGCTCCATCGGCATCGACCGCTTCGGTGCCAGCGCTCCCGGTGCCGTCGCCCTCGACCGCCTGGGCATCAACCTCGACAACGTCGTCGCACAGGCACGCCGCCTCACCGGTCGAACCGGCTGAAAGGACCCACGATGGATCGCCTCGTCCAACTGCACGACGAGTTCGGGCAGAGCCCCTGGCTCGACAACCTGAAGCGCAGCTACCTCACCGACGGCACGCTCGCGGGTCTCGTCGAGCGCGGCGTCCGCGGCCTCACCAGTAACCCCACCATCTTCCAGAAGGCCATCCAGGGGTCGGCCGACTACGACGACCAGTTCCGCGAACTGGCCGCATCCGATCGTGCCGTCATCGACATCTACTGGGAACTGGTCCTGGCCGATATCCACGGCGCGCTCGACGTCCTGGCTCCCGTGTACGCCGACAGCCGCGGCCGCGACGGGTTCGTCAGCGTCGAGGTCGACCCCGGCCTCGCCCACGACGGACCGCGCACCGAAGTGGCTGCGCGCATGCTGAACCAGCGCATCGACAGGCCGAACCTGATGGTGAAGATCCCGGCCACCCGTGAGGGGTTACCCGCCATCCAGCAGATGATCGCCGAGGGACGCAGCATCAACGTCACGTTGATCTTCAGCCTCGACCGCTACCAGCGAGTGATGGAGGCGTATCTCGCCGGACTCGAGGAGTACGCCCAATCGGCCGACGCCGATCTGTCGAAGGTGGCCAGCGTCGCCAGCTTCTTCATCAGCCGGGTCGACAGCGAGGTCGACAAGCGACTCGAGGCCATCGGCACACCCGAGGCCCTGGCACTGCGCGGTAAGGCCGCCGTCGCGCAGGGCAAGCTCGCCTACCAGGCGTTCCAACAGACATTCAGCGGACCTCGCTGGGACGCGCTCGCCGCCCGTGGCGCCCGGGTGCAGCGGCCGCTGTGGGCCAGCACCTCCACCAAGAACCCGGCCTACCCCGACACCCTCTACGTCGACGAACTCATCGGGCCGCTCACGGTGAACACCCTGCCCGACGCCACGCTCGAGGCCTTCGCCGATCACGGCACGCTGGCCCGTCGGGTCGACGCCGAGGTCGACGACGCTGCAGCCGACTGGGAAGCCATCGCGGCCGCCGGGGTCGACCTCGACGACGTGGCGGCCATGCTCGAACGCGAAGGTGTGCGCAGTTTCCAGCAGAGCTTCGACGAACTGCTCGCCGCGCTCGAGGCGAAGGCCGCCGAGCTGCGCGGCTGAGGCAGATCGTGGAGCCGACGAGCCCCATGCCGAGCGCTGCCGACCTCGAGGCGCTCATCGCCGCGCTGCCCCGCGAACGCGACCGCGATCTGGCCGCCAGCCTGCTCGGATCGCTCGTGTCCCTGCTCGAACAGCGGCCCGAGACGATCGACCTGAAGATCGTCACCGCCGCTCTGGCCGAGATGGGGGCAGCGTTCGAGATGTTCCGCCCCTACCGAGCCGTTCCGAAGGTCACCATCTTCGGCTCGGCCCGCACCCAGCCCGACGACCCACTGTTCCAGCAGGCACGACGGGCTGCCGCCGCGATGGCCGAACGGGGCTGGATGGTCATCACCGGCGCCGGACCGGGCATCATGCAGGCTGCCATGGAGGGCGCCGGGCGCGCCCAGTCGATGGGCGTGTCGATCGAACTGCCCCGCGAACAACGGCCGAATCCGGTCATCGCAGGCGACTCGAAGAACGTGACCATGAAGTACTTCTTCACCCGCAAGCTCATGCTGGTGAAGGAGAGCAAGGCGTTCATCTGCCTGCCCGGCGGGTTCGGCACCCTCGACGAGGTGTTCGAAGTGCTCACGCTCACCCAGACCGGCAAGGGTGTACCGGTTCCCATCGTGTTCCTCGACACCCCGGGCGACCCCTACTGGGAGACGGTGCACGAGTTCGTCGACCAACAGCTCGTCGCCCGCGGCCTGGTGTCGGCGCCCGACACCGGGCTGTACTCCATCACCGAGTCGTCCGACGCTGCGGTCGACGAGATTGTGCGGTTCTACGCCAACTTCGACTCCATCCGCTACATCGGCGAGCAGCTCGTGGTGCGTGTGCAACACGCCCCCACCGAAGCCCAGCTCGAGGTACTCAACGAGCGTTTCGGCCACCTGTGCCGGGTGGGTCGCATCGAGCGCGTGGCGCCCCACGAACGCGAGGTCGCCGAACACGATGCCGCGCATCTGCCCCGCATCGGTCTGCGCTTCACCCGTCACGGCTACGGCGACCTGCGCGCCATGATCGACCTGCTGAACAGTTTTGTCCCCGATCCCGTCACCCCTGAGGACTGACCATGCACATCACCCAACTCTGGCAGTACCCGGTGAAGTCGATGATCGGCTGCGAGGTCGCCTCCGCTCGGCTCACCGACGAGGGCATGGTGGGCGATCGCACCTGGGCCACTCGCGACGAAGAGCGCGGCGGTATCCGCGGGGCGAAGAAGATCGGCGGGTTGATGCGCTGTGGGGCGCACTACGTCGACGCCGACCCTGCACCCGGTAGCGCAGTCGAGATCTCGCTTCCCGACGGCTCGACGGTGCGCAGCGACGACGACCAGGTGCACGAGCGCCTCTCCGCCGCGCTCGGTCACCGGGTGAGTCTGTGGCCGCTGCAGCCACCCACCGATCTCGACCACTACCGCCGTGGAGCCCCCGACAGCACCGACATGCTGGCTGAACTGCGGGCGGTGTTCGGCCGTGAGGGCGACGAACCGCTGCCCGATCTCAGCATCTTCCCTCCGGTCATCATGGAGTTCGAGTCGCCACCCGGCACCTACCTCGACGCCTTCCCGCTGCTCGTCATGACCACCTCGGCGCTGCGTTCGCTGGCCGCCGCGCTGCCCGACAGCGCGGTCGATGTGCGCCGGTTCCGGCCCAACCTGGTCATCGATTCCGGTGACGCCGAGGGCCACCCCGAATTCGCCTGGGTGGGCAAGCACCTGCGCATCGGCGACGTGGTGCTGCGCGTCATCGAGGCGTGCCCGCGGTGTGTGATGGTCACCCGTGAGGTCACCCCCGACCTGCCCGAAGACCGGGCCGTGCTGCGCCACGTCGTGCGCGACCTCGACCAGAACGTCGGGGTGTATGCCGAGGTCGTCGTGCCGGGTGTCGTGCGGGCCGGCGACACCGTGGTCGTCGTCGCCGACCCGGTGTGAGCACCGCAGCAATTCGAACCTTCGCAGCAGCGGTGCGCCGCCGCAGCGACTGGAGGTGTGAAGCGGGCCTCGACGACATCGAGTTGCGCCGGGCGGAACAGCACTTCGGCCTGGCGATGGCGCCGCTGTGGCGCGAGGTACTGCGCCTGGTACACCCCGTGCAGTTACCCGAACCGCCACGCGACAGCGACGGAATCCTGCGCTGGACCCGGGTGCCCGACTGGCGCCTGCGCGATCTCGAGGCCACGGCATTCCTGGTCGACGGCCCGGTGGAGGGTGCCCTGTTCGACGTGGAGTACAACGAGGTGTGGCTGCCCGACTGGGGTGCCCGACCCGCCTTGCTCGACGAGGCGCTCGACGTGGCCAGAGCCGAACTCGGCCGCTCGCCGTTGCTCACTCCGCTGTGGAACCACCTCTACGCCGGGCCGAGCAACGATTCACCCGTGGTGAGCATCGTCCAGACCGACATCCTCGTCGTCGCCGACACGCTCGCTGACTTCATCGAGCGCGGATTCGCCACCGAAGTCTGACCCCGGGTGCCCCGCCCGGATCAGTCGTCGGCAGGTGCGCCGCGCAGCAGGTGCGCGGCCTTCTCGACGGCGCGGCGGGCCTGGGTGAGCCGCTTGTCGTCGGCCGGTCGGCCACTGCGCTCGGCGGCCGCCTCGCGCAGCAACTCGAAGGCCCGATCGTCAAGTTCGGCAGCGATGGCGTCGAGCTGCTCGGCGAGGTCGTCGAACGCTCCGCTCACGGCATGCCCTCGTCGAGCGCTTCGGCAAGCAGCAGCATCGGATGCCGCACCTGCACGCCGACCGCGGCAAGGTGCATGGAACATCCCGGATTGGCGCTGGCCACCTCGTGCCCACCGGATCGTTCGATCGACGCCACCTTCCGACGGCGCACCTCGCCGGCCAACTCGGGCTGCAGCGCCGAGTACGCGCCGCCGGCGCCGCAGCACAGGCCGTCGTCGTCGAGCTCCACCAACGGGGCCACCGCGCCCAGCACTGTGCGCACCGCCAGGTGAGTGCGTTGCACATGGCGGAGATGGCACGGGTCCTGGACGATGACCGGTTCGGCGCGTCGCCGCACCACGAGCCGATCCATCGACGGCGCCACATGCTCGTGCACGTCGCGAACTCGCGCGCTGAACGCCACCGCCTCAGGCGTGCCGAGCAGGTGTCCGTAGTCCTTCAGCGCCGCACCGCAACCGGCCGAGTTCACCACGATGGGCGCATCGCCCGGCATCGATGCCATCACCGCACGCGCCAGTCGTTCGGTGGCATCGGTGAGACCGGCGTGCACGTGCAGCGCGCCACAGCACGCGCCACCGCTGCCGGGCACCGCGTAGCGCTGGCCGAGGGCGTCGAGCACTCGGGCGGTGGCCCGGTGCACGTCGCGCTGCCAGGCATCCATCACACAGCCGGTGAACAACCACACGTCGGTGCCGGTGGGCCGTACCGCCGGGCCGCGGCGTACCGGCAGACGGGTGAGGCCGAGGCGACGCGGCACCAGGTGCAGCCGTTGCGCCAACGCCAGCGCGGTGGAACCGACGAGCAGCAGGCGATGGTGGCCGAGCACGGCGAACCCCCACCGCTGCCACCAGGGCGTGATGCGGTGCTGGGTGGCGAGCGTCGAGCGGGTGGCTTCCATCAGATGCCCGAACGGCACGCCACTCGGGCAGGCA
>JBIKLX010000274.1:0-3334 GCA_044359565.1 Ilumatobacteraceae bacterium | reverse complement strand
GCGGGCTCGATCCTGTCGGCGCTGGTGCTCGCCGCACGCACGCCCGACTGGCGGCCGGTGATCGACGGCAACGAGCTGGCGGCCGAGAACACGGCCCTCGTCAGCGCACGCTGAGCCGTTGCTGGCTAGGTTGGCTCGATGCCCCGTGAACGCATCTACACCAAAGCCGGCGACGACGGGACCACCGGTCTGTTCTACGGCGGCCGGGTACCCAAGGACAGCGAGCTGCCCACCGCCTACGGCACGGTCGACGAAGCACAGGCCGTGATCGGCCTCGCCCGCGCGCACGCCGGTGGCAATCAGCGTGTGGAGGGCGTGCTGGTTCCCATCCTGCGCGACCTGTGGGTGCTGATGGCCGAACTGGCCACGCTGCCCGAGAACCGCGGCAAGTTGCAGCCCGAGGTGTCGAGCGTGAGCGAGGCGATGGTCGATCGCCTCGAGGCCACCATCGACTCACTCGACGAGGAGTTCGATCACCCCACCGAGTTCGTCGTGCCGGGCGGCAACGTGGTGTCGGCCTGGCTCGACCTGGCCCGCACCGTGGTGCGCCGTGCCGAGCGGCTGTCGCTGGTGGCGGCGCCCGCACCGTCGCTGGTGGTGCCCTATCTCAACCGGTTGTCCGATCTGCTGTGGACGCTGGCGCGGTGGAACGAGGGCACCAGCCTGGCTGCCCGCGACGTGCAACCCGGCTGAATAGCGGTGCCGATCGGCCCGATCGGGCAGACTGATCGGCCATGAACGTGAACGTCGACGTCGTCAAGTCCGTACCCCGCTCGGCCGAGGCCGTCGGCCTCCCCGTCGCCACCTCGGGCCCGGTGCCGCGCCAGCTGGGCCTCAGCCGGGCCGCATTGGCGGCGCACGGCTTCGAGGGCAAGGAGGGCCAGGTACTGGTGGTGCCTTCGGCCAGTGGCGCCACGCCCATCGCGATCGGTGTGGGCGAGCCCGGGAAGATCACTGTCAACGGCCTGCGCAATGCGGCCGCCGCTCTGGTGCGCGCCGCCGGCAAGCGCTCGTCGCTGGCCACGTCGCTGGCCGACCTCGACGGGGTCGATGCCAAGCTGGCGGCACAGGCCGTCACCGAGGGAGCACTGCTGGCGGCCTATCGCTACATCGGCCTGAAGACCGACACCTCGGGTGCCTCCACCCTCGCATCGCTGTCGCTGGTGATTGGCGACAAGCGCAGTGCCGGAGCCAAAGCCGGTGCTGAGCGCGGAGCGGTCACGTCGGCGGCTGCCTGGCTGGCCCGCGACCTGGCCAACACCCCGCCGGCGTACCTGACGGCGCGCAAGATGGCCGACAAGGCCGTCGCCGTGGCCGGCACTGCCGGGCTGGAGGTGGAGGTGTTCAACCGCGACCAGCTCGAGGCCATGGGCTGCGGCGGCATGATCGGCGTGAACAAGGGCAGCACCGAGCCGCCGCGCATGGTGCGCCTCACCTACACGCCGCGGAACCCCAGCGGTCATCTCGTGCTCGTCGGCAAGGGCGTGATGTACGACTCGGGTGGCATCAGCCTGAAGCCCAGCGACGGCATGCACGCCAAGATGAAGATGGACATGAGCGGCGCCGCCGCCGTGCTCGCCACCATGGGTGCGCTGAAGTCCTTGAAGTGCAAGGCGCAGGTGACGGGCTATCTGATGTGCACCGACAACATGCCGTCGGGCAGCGCGCTGAAGCTGGGCGATGTGCTCACGTTCCGCAACGGCAAGACCGCCGAGATCCACAACACCGACGCCGAGGGCCGCCTGGTGCTGGCCGACGGTCTGTCGCTGGGTGTCGAGGCCAAGCCCGACGCCATCATCGACATCGCCACGCTCACGGGTGCGTGCGTGGCCGCGCTGGGGCCGAAGTACGCCGGCGTGCTGGGCAACAACCAGCCGTTCATCGACCGGGTGAAGGCGTCGTCGGATCGCACCGACGAGAAGCTGTGGCAGATGCCGCTCGCCCGCGAGTACCGCAAGCTGCTCGACTCGCAGGTGGCCGACATGAAGAACATCGGCGGTCCCTACGGCGGCGTGATCACGGCGTCGCTGTTCCTGGCCGAGTTCGTGGGCGACACGCCGTGGGCGCACCTCGACATCGCCGGCCCGATGGACGTCGACGCCGACGAGGGCTGGAACTCGCGGGGTGCCACCGGCTACGGCACCCGCCTGCTCATCGATCTGGCGACGAACTTCGCTCGCTAGGCGGCGTTGCTTCCTCGGTGGGCCGGGGCAGCAGGTCGCGGTGCGCGCGGCGCAGCCGGCGCACCCGGCGGATCACCACGAGCATCGCCAAGGCGAGCACGGTGAACAGCACCCATTGCAGGGTGCCGACGTGCTCCTGCACGACCTCGACCGAGGTGGCCAGGGTGATGCTCGTCGGCGATGTCGTGGCGGGGTGCACGGCCGCACGTTAGCCAGCCGCACCCCTTGCCCGGGTGGAGTCAGGCCGCCTCGGGCGCGTCGTGCGGTGTACCGGCCGCCACGGCCGCGATCATCGCGTCGAACGCCACGGTGGGCGGCACACCCAGGCCGAGCAGTTGGCGCTCGATGACGTCGGGGTCGTCGCCCACCGCTGCCATCGCGTCGGCCAACACCTGGGCCCGTTCGTACACCTGGGCGTGCGATGCATCGCCGACGGCGGCCGACAGGGGAGTGCGTCGCCAGGTGCGGTGGGCCTGGCGGAGGTAGTCGGGCATACGTGCCAACTGGCGTTGGCTCACCTCGGGCAGGCGGCGCCTCACGGCGAGGCCGCCGTCGACGGTGTGGGCCACACCGAACAGCACGCACCGCTGGAGGGCCCGGGTGAAGGGGCTCACGGTGCCGAACGTGTAACCGAGCCCGAGCGCCTTCGCCGTCTGCTCGAGGTCGAGTTCGTAGCCTCCGGGGTACTGGTCGAGGCCGCCCACCAGGCGGCGCAACAGCCACGTGGTGGTGGGGCCCAGCACGTTCAACCAGAACAGCTCGACGTACTGCGAACGCGGATCATGACCGATCGGGTCGACCACCTCGTCGTACCAGGGCACCACCACCAGGGTGGGGTCGGCGAAGGTGGGGTCGGCGGCGGTGAGTGGCATGGTGACCTCCGGTGAGGTGAGCAGCGGCTGCGGAACGGGGGAGACGGTTGCAATGACGACGCCGGATGCGCGCATCGGGAAATCACGCGGCACAATCGTCGGGTGACTCTCGACGCGGCCCGGCAGTGGATGGCGCAGGCGGCGCGGGTGACGGTGCTCACGGGTGCCGGTATCTCCACCGATTCGGGCATCCCCGACTTCCGTGGCCCGAACGGACTGTGGACCCGGAACCCGTTGGCCGAGAAGGCCTCGACGCTGCAGCACTACCTGGCCGACGCC
>JBIKLX010000090.1:0-12158 GCA_044359565.1 Ilumatobacteraceae bacterium | reverse complement strand
CCCGTGGTCGCGCAAGGCGCGGGTGATGGTCTTGGCCCCGCGATCGTGCCCATCGAGACCGGGCTTGGCGACGACGACTCGGTACGGACGCTTCACGAGGATGTGACCCTAGGCGCGCACACCCGCGTTGGTGAAGCCGGGCAGGGCGAGCAGACTGTGCACCGTGCGCCGCTGGTACCAGCCCACCTCCCCCGCCGGACGTGCCGTGCTGCCCGTCGCGGGCGGCATTCTGTTCTTCGGCCTGCTCGCGTTGGCCACCTGGGGCATCGCCGCTCTGTTGTCGAACAACCCCGACCGGGTGAGCACCCGGCTGGCCACCCCCACGTTCGAGGTCGGCCGCACCGAGACCATCGCCGAACTCATCGCCGACCAGGGGCCGCTGCTGTTCCAGGGGCTCGTGGGCAGCGAGGGCGACCGCAGCGTGGTGCTCGACCACACCGGCGACAACGTGAAGAAGGGCTGGCGGGTGTACTACGCCTACCCGGCCGACCGTTCCCCCGACTGCCTCGTCGCCCAGGTGAAGGGCACCCGCACCTACACCGACTGCGACGGCCGCACCGTGTCGGTCGAGCAACTGGCGCCGCCCGAGGGCGTGCAGGTGCTGGTGAACGACCGCGTCGAGATCGACCTTCGCGGCGCGTTGGCGGTGGCCGCCACGACGGCCACCACGACCGCGGCGCCCTGAGCAGGCGCCGGTAGCCGGCTCAGCCGGCGTGCACCATTGAGGGCGGCAGGTTGGCGAGCAGACGCTCCACGAACACCTCACTGTGCTCGTCGAGCTTCGCCCGGTTCAGCGCCAGGCCACCGATCACGTCGGCACCACGGTCCATCACCGCGGTCGACAGCTTGTCGAGGGTCTTGCCCGGATTGAGCGCGAACGTGGCGAACACCGCCGCCTTCTTGCCGCGCATCGCCGGTAGGTGGCCGACGTTGCCCAACCCCCACGGCGCCTGACCCACCACGAACAAACCGTGCACCCAGGTGCCCACCAACACGAAGTCGGCCTCCTGGAGCGCGGCGTGGTTGGGCTGACGCACCGGGTCGAAGCCGGTGATGCTCCACCCCTCCTGCTGGAGCAGGGAGGCGATCTTCTCACCGGCACGCTGGGTGTTGCCGGTGAGGCTCTCGTACAGGACCGCTGCCTTCATGCCCCTGATTCAATCACGTCCGAACCGTGCGTGACCCCGTCCGCCAGACCCCTTTCATAGGATGGACGAGCCATGACCGCCGAACCCGCCGCTCCCCTGGGCCTGAACCCCGACCAGCTCGACGCCGTCGTGCACCGGGGCGGGCCGCTGCTGGTGGTGGCCGGCGCCGGTTCGGGCAAGACCCGGGTGCTCACCCATCGCATCGCCCACCTCATCGAAGAGGGTGTGCACCCGATGCAGATCCTCGCCATCACGTTCACCAACAAAGCCGCGGCCGAGATGCGCGAACGAGTGGCAGTGCTGGTGGGGCCGGTGGCGCACAAGATGTGGGTCAGCACGTTCCACGCCGCATGCGTGCGCATCCTGCGGGCCCACGCCGACCTGCTCGGCTACCCGCGTACGTTCAGCATCTACGACCAGGCCGATGCCGAACGCCTCACCGGCTACGTCATCCGCGATCTCGGTCTCGATACCAAGCGCTTCACGCCGCGCGGGGTGCACGGCATCATCAGCCTCTGGAAGAACGAACTCGTCGACCCCGACGAAGCCGCCCGGCGGGCAGCGAACATCTTCGACCGCAAGCACGCCGAGGTGTACCGCGACTACCAGGCGCGCCTGCATCGTGCCGGGGCGATGGACTTCGACGACCTGCTCATGCAGACCGTGCAGTTGTTCCGCAACCATCCCGATGTGCTGCGCAGCTACCAGGAGCGCTTCAAGCACATCCTCATCGACGAGTACCAAGACACCAACGTCGCCCAGAACGAGTTGGCCGTCATCCTCGCCAAGGAGACCGGCGCCATCACTGCCGTGGGCGACCACGACCAGTCGATCTACGGCTGGCGCGGCGCCGATGTGCGCAACATCAACCAGTTCGAGCAGGCGTTCGACGACGTCACCACCATCGTGCTCGACCAGAACTACCGCAGCACCCAGGTCATCCTCGATGCAGCCAACGCCGTCATCGCCCACAACGCCGGCCGTCGCCCCAAAGAACTCTGGAGCGAACTCGGCCAGGGCGACCGCATCGTGCGCTACCACGCCGACGACGAGCACGACGAGGCCCAGTGGGTGGCCCGCACCATCCACCGCCTCCACGAGACCGATGCCCAGCAGTGGCGCGAGATCGCCGTCTTCTACCGCACCAACGCCCAGGCCCGCGTGATGGAAGAGGCCCTCATCCGCATGGGCCTTCCCTACAAGGTGGTTGGCGGCACCCGGTTCTACGACCGGCGTGAGGTGAAAGACGCCATGGCGTATCTGCGCGCCGTGGTGAACCCCTCCGACGAGGTGAGTGTGAAGCGGGTGCTGAACGTGCCCAAGCGCGGTGTGGGCGACACCAGCGTGGCCAAGCTCGACGCCTACGCCGCCGCCGAGAACATCAGCTTCACCGACGCGATGCGCCAGGCCCAGGCTGCCGGGCTCACCGGCCCGGCCGCACGCGGTGTCGACTCGTTCGTGGCGCTGCTCGACGACCTGCACCAGATGGTGGTGACCGAGGTCGGCCCGGCCGACATCATCCAGAACGCGCTCGAACTCAGCGGCTACCTCGCCGAACTCGAGGCCGAGGCATCGGTCGAGTCGAACGGTCGGCTCGAGAACCTCGGTGAACTGGTGGGCTCGGCCCGCGAGTTCACCCGCATCGACGAGTTCCTCGAACAGGTGGCGCTGGTGGCCGACACCGACCAACTCGACGACGACAACCGCGTCGTGTTGATGACCCTCCACTCGGCCAAGGGGCTCGAGTTCCCCAACGTGTTCCTGCTCGGTCTCGAAGAAGGCGTGTTCCCGCACACCCGCGCCCTCACCGAGCCGACCGAACTCGAAGAGGAACGCCGCCTCGCCTACGTCGGCATCACCCGGGCCCAACGGCGCCTGCACATGTCGCACGCCTGGAGCCGCAGCCTGTTCGGCCAAACCCAGTACAACCCACCGAGCCGGTTCTTCGACGAGATCCCTGCCACGCTGATCGAGAGCGTCGGCAACGCCACGGGCCGCGGTGCATCGGGTCGCAGCAGCTACCGCAGCCTGGCCGAGGGTGGGCGCGGCGGGCGCGACGGCGGACGGCGCTTCGACGAGCCGCCCGCCTACCGACGTGGCGCGCCGCTCAGTTCGTTCGACCCCGACGAAGACGATGCCAACGCGCACCGCGAGCGGGTGGTCGAGGCCGCACTGCGGGCGGGTCGGGCACAGCCCACACCCTCGGGCGCAGAGTCGATCGGCCTGCGCGTGGGCGACGACGTGGTGCACCCCACCTTCGGCGAAGGTGTGGTGGTCGAGTTGCGCGGCGAGGGCGACCGGGCCGAGGCCTCGGTGCGTTTCCCGGGCGTGGGCACCAAGCACCTGGCGCTGGCCTGGGCGCCGCTGCAGAAGCGCTGAGCCACCGGTGCTCCGCCGCGTCGGCCGTCTCGTCGTCTGGGCGGCGCTCGGCGCGGTGTCGGGCCTGCTGGCCGGGCTGAGTTCGTGGGTGTTCCTCGAGGCGCTGCACCGGGTCACCGAATGGCGCACGGTCGATGCCACCTGGCTGGTGTGGCTGCTGCCGGTGGGCGGCTTCGTTGTGGGCGGTGCGTACCACCGCTTCGGCGGGCGAGCGCAGGGCGGCACCGCGCTGGCGGTCAGCGAAGCGCATGCCTACACCGCGGGCGCACCGGCGCGTATGGCGCCGATGGTGTTGGTGGGCACGCTGCTCGGCCATCTCGTCGGCGCGTCGGTAGGCCGCGAGGGAACGGCGGTGCAGATGTCGTCGTCGCTCACCGACGCCGCGGCGCGCCGTGTCCGGCTCGACCACGACCATCGGGCGATGTTGGCCCGGGCCGCGCTGGCGGGTGGGTTCGGCGCCGTGTTCGGCGTGCCGTGGGCGGGCATCGTCTTCGCGTTCGAGGTGGCCCGGCGCCGCACGCTGCGCGCGTTCGTGGCCGCGGTGCCCGCGGCGTTCGTGGGCGACGCCGTGGTCGGCTGGCTCGGCTACCACCACACGGCCCGGCCCCGCCTCCAACTGGGGTGGCAGTGGTTGCTGCTGCCCAAGCTGGTGCTGGCCGGGCTCGTGTTCGGGTTGGCGGCACGGGTGTTCGCGTCGGGTCTGCCGCGGTGGAAGGCACGTGCGGCACGCTGGATTCCGTGGCCACCGGCGCGGGCCGCGCTCGGTGGTGCGGCCACGCTCGGCCTGGCGCTGCTGCTGGGGCGGCAGTACCTCGGGCTGTCGCTGCCGCTGGTCGACGATGCCTTCGCCGGCGCCGCAGTGGGCGGCTGGGTGCCGTGGTTGAAGCTCGGCTTCACGATGCTGGCGCTCGCCACCGGGTTCGTGGGCGGCGAGGTCACTCCCCTGTTCGTCGTAGGCGGCACGCTGGGCTCGGTGCTCGCCACCCCGCTCGGCCTGCCGGGCGTGGCGCTCACCTCACTCGGGTTCGTCGCCGTGTTCGCGGGCGCAGCACATCTGCCGTTGGCGTGCGCTGTGATGGCCGGCGAGTTGTTCGGTTGGCACGCCGTGCTACCGGCATTGCTGGTGTGCTGGTGCGCCCGCGCTGTGGCGGGCCGCACCGGCATCTACGACCATTCGGTCAGCGGCGCTCGAGCACCCGCACCGGCATCTCGCGCGGGCCGCGGATCTGCCCGACGCTCCACCTGACGGTAGCGGGATCGGCCAGTTCGAAGCGCGGGAATCGCTGCACGAACGTCTCGACGGCAACGCTCAGTTCGAGCCGGGCGAGGTTCGATCCGAGGCAGCGGTGGATGCCCAGACCGAACGCGGCGTGGCGGTTCACCTCGCGGTCGATGAGCACCTCGTCGGCTCGCTCGAACTCGGCCGGGTCGAGGTTGTGCGCCGGGAACGGCAGCAGCACCCACTCGCCCTCCTTCATCGGGCAGCCGTTGAAGTCGTGGTCCTTGGCCACCACGCGCGCCATCGTGACCGGCGCATAGGCCCGCAAGAACTCCTCCACCGCGGTGGGCCACAGCGACGGGTCGTCGTTCAACCGCTGCAGGTCGGACGGGGTGCTGGCAAGATGCCACAGGCTGGAACCGATGGCGCTCCAGGTGGTGTCGATGCCGGCGATGAGCAGCAGTGTGATCGAACCGCGCACGTGCTCGTGGCTGAGCGGCTGATCGAAGATGGTGGCTCCCATCAGGTATCCGGTGAGGTCGTCGCGCGGGTTGTCGACGTGATCTTGGATCTGCCGGTCGATGTAGGCGTCGAGCTGCGCGAAGGCGGCCTCGCGATAGGCGGCCGGCTTGTTGACGTTCTCGAGCACGTCGTGGACGAAGTGCCGGAACACCGCGGCATCGCTGCGCGGGAAGCCGAGCATCTGCGCGATCACGTCGACGGGGATGTGCTGTGCGTACTGGACGGCGGCATCGACCACATCGGCATCGCCCATGGCGTCGATCAACTCGTTGCACAATTCGCGGACGCGCTCGTCCCACGGCTCGATCTGCTTCGGCGCGAACGGCGGCAGCAGCAGCCGCCGCGCATGGTGGTGGAAGGGCGGGTCGCTGGTGATGGGCGGAGCGCCACCGATGGGTGCTTCGGCGAGCACCTCACCGGTGTTCACCACCACCGACCGCGAGGTGAAGTGGTCGGTGTCGTAGGCGATGCGCGACACGTCGGCCGCCGTGACGGGAAGCCAGGTGCCGCCGTAACGATCGGAGTGCGCCACCGGGCAGCGGTCGCGCAGATCGGCCCAGATCTCGTGCGCGTTCGGGTTGTACTCGGGGTCGGCGTGGTCGAAATCGGTGGCCCAGTCGGTGACGGGGCCGTACAGGCTCGCCGGCTCGTCGAGGTGCTCGTGCAGGTCGGCCACGTCAGTCCTCGATGCTGATGGCGAACTCGGGGCAGTTCGCCACGGCGAGGCGGGCCTTGGCCTCGAGGCCTGCCGGCACCTCGCCGTCGTTCAAGGTGAGCGCCTGTCCGTAGTCGTCGACGTCGAACAGTTCGGGGGCGAGGGCATAGCACCGGTTGTGCCCTTGGCACTTCTCGGAGTCGATAATGACGCGCATGTGCCCGATCATAGAGCGTGCGTGAGACACCATGGCGAAAAATGTCTCATTGTCTCTCCTCCTCCCGCCGTCGGAGGGCAAGGCCGAGTCGGGCGACCCTGGCATCGTCTGGGTCGCCGCGAGCGGCCGTTTCGGCGCCATGCTCGGCGCACGCCGGGCCGAGGTGGCCGCTGCGCTGGCCGCGGTGGGCGGCGGCGACGAGAAGCTGCTGGGCGTGGGCGGCAAACACCTCGCCCGCGCCCAAGAGGCGAACGCTCTGCTGGTGGGCTCGCCGTCGCTGCCGGCCGCCCAGCGCTACACCGGAGTCGTGTGGGATGCGCTCGATCTGGGCTCGCTGCGAGCGCCTGCGCGCCGCAACGCCGTCGAGTCGGTGGCCGTCGTGTCGGGCCTGCTCGGCCTCGTCGCCCTCGACGACCCCACGCCCGACTACCGCTTGAAGATGGGGGCAGCGCTGGCACCGATGGGCAAGCTCAGCACCTGGTGGCGGCCGGCGGTGAGCGCCGAGATCGCCCGCTGGGCACGTGGGCGTTATCTGGTCGACCTGCTGCCGAACGAGCACCGCGCTGCGTACACACCCGACGACGACCAGGCCGGGGTGCGGGTCGGCTTCGTCGAGCGGTCGGGCAAGGTGGCCGGCCACGACGCCAAGGCCGCCAAGGGCCGCCTGGCCCGGCACCTCATCGAGTGGAAGGGCCACCCGCTCGACGGTCTCGATGCCTGGACCGACGACCGCTTCGACCTCACCATCACCGGCCTGTAGCCGACCGACTCAGTCGACGGCCGGTTCGAGCAGTCGGAACCGCTGCGCAGCGGGGTGGAGTTCGGCCCTGACGCCGAGCGGGAGGATCCACTGGGGATCGGTGTGTCCGAAGTCCATGTTGGTGGCGAGAGCGACACCCGTTGCACCGAACTCGTCGACGACGACCGAGTAGATGACATCGTCGAGCGCCCGCTTCTGGTCGGCGGTGTAGCCGCGAGCACGTCCGAAGACGAGGCCGCTGATCCGGTCGAAGACGCCAAGGACGCCGTAGTTGAACAACCAGTAGCGCACCTGATCGACCGTCGGCGCGTCCTCCGACGTCTCGAGGAACACGATCCGTCCGGTCCACCACTCCTCAGCCGGCCAATACCGCGAACCCTTCAGAAACTCGAGCACCTCGATGCAGCCACCGACCAGGGGTCCGTTCACCGGTTCGTGGCCGTTCAACCACCGCCAGCCGTCGTGGGGTTCTGACTCACCCACCCCGGTCGGGTCATCGGCCCGGTTCCAGTCGACGTAGCCGTCGACCCACAGCGGGAACGGCTGGTAGTCGTACGTGGGGGTCGGCTCGAACAGGATCGATCGGACATGGTGCTCGAACGCGGGGAACCGACTCGATTGGGCGAAGCCCGCCATGACCGACGGCCCGTTGAACGTGACCAGATCGTGCAGATGCGCGAACAGCAACTGGGTCGTGGTGTCGGAGAACCCCATCAACACCTTCGGATTGGCGCGGATCAGCGACGAGTCGAGATACGGCAGGATTCTCGCCGAGTCGTCGCCGCCGATCGAGGCGAAGATGGCAGCGATCGACGGATCGGCGAAGGCAGCGTTCAGATCGGCGGCCCGTCCCGCTGGGTCGGATCGCAAGTCGGCTGCCGACCGGCGGGTGCCCGGATACTCGCGGACCACCAGTCCGAGGCGCTCGAGCGCGGCAACTCCCGCGTCGTGGACTGCCGGGAACGCGTGCGGCCCTCCCCACGACGTGGAGACGACAGCGACGGTGTCGCCCTGCCGAAGTCGAGGAGGACGCGCGATCACAGGCACCAGTGTTCCAGTGTCGGTGCCGCCGGTCGGCACCATTTCGGCGCCGTTCGACCGACTGCGGTCAGCTCGCCGCCAGAGTTCGCAGTTGTGCGGCAGCGTCGGAGGCGAGCAGGTCGATCAAGCCTGCCACCGGTCGGCTGCGTCCGGTCACCTCGGTGAGGGCACGGCCACCTGACGCCCCGCTCGGAAGGCCGCAGTGCAGTACGGCGTAGCGATGCGTCGGGTCGTGGGCCCCCACCACTGCGCCTTTGGCGATGGCGCGCCACAGCACCTCGGCCCGCTGCAGGCCCGGCCGGGTACCGGTGCGGCCACCTGCCACCTCGAACCACCACACGGTGCCGTCTGAGGCTGTCGCTCGAAAGGTCGGCTGCACACCGGGCACCACCGACGCATCGTCGACGACGTCGGTGAACCCTGCGTCGACGAGAGCAAGGCGCGCCAGGTCGCGCGCTGCGGCACCGGCCGTGATCGGATCGAGATGTCCGGCACCCCCCGGGGGAAGCGCGACCGGTGTGGGCCCGACGGCTCGTGTCACCGACGTCTGCTTCCCTCCCGCGCGCCCCCCGGGCGCCGGTCGCGACATCGCATGCTCCACCGTCGCCTGCTCCCCGCGTGCCCGATCGGTTGCAGCGGCGACGTAGGCGGGGTCGGTGTCGTAGCCGACGAAGTGGCGCCCTGTGCGCACGGCGGCCACGGCGGTGCTGCCCGAGCCCATGAACGGGTCGAGCACCACATCGCCCACGTACGTGTAGAGGTGGATCAGCCGCTCGGGCAACGCCACCGGGAACGGCGCGGGATGGCCGACACGCGAGGCGCTCTCGGCCGGAAGCTCCCACACATCGAGCGTCGCTTCCATGAACTCGTCGCGGGTGATGCTGCTCACCGAGGGCAGCCCGAGCTTGGCGCGCTTCGGGGCCGGAACGGCCCGGTCGAATCGGCCCTTCGCGGCGACGATCACGCGCTCGCTCACATCGCGCAGCACCGGGTTGCCGGGGCGCTGGAAGCTGCCCCACGCGCAACTGCCCGAGGCACCACGCTGCTTCACCCACACCACCTCGCCGCGCAACAGCAGGCGCAGGTCGTCCTGCAGGATCGCGGTGATGTCGGCGGCGAGCGAACGGTAGGGACGCCGACCGAGGTTGGCGACGTTCACGGCGATGCGGCCGCCGGGCTCGAGCACGCGAACGCATTCGGCGAACACGTCGCGGAGCATCTCGAGGTAGTCGAGATACGTGGCCGGGATGGCCCCTTCGCCGAGGGCCTCCTCGTAAGCCTTGCCGGCGAAGTAGGGCGGTGAGGTCACCACCAGGGCCACCGAGTTGTCGGCCACCTCGGCCATCTGCCGCGAATCACCCACGACGATGCGGTCGACGAACGACGGCGCAGCGACGGTGTCGTCGTCGCTCACCTCGGGGGGCGAGAAGCGGGCGTAGAACGCCGTCGCATCGTGGTTCTCGCGCTTCGAGACGCCGAAGTTCGACGTCTTCGTCCCGCGCGTACGTTCGGTCACGGCGGCGATGCTACGCGGTCGCCGCGCGCGGGCGCGCGACGGTCAGCCGGGGTTCACCTGATCGGCCGCTCGCTGCATCCGCTCGACGGGGGCCTGGCGCATCTCGGGATGGGTGAGGACCCAGAACCGTTCGGTGCGGATGGCGTCGACCACTTGGTCGGCCACGTCGGTCGCCTCGATGCCTTCCTCCACCCCCTGCGCGAGCACGGCGTCCATCATCTGAGCCATCGGGGTCTGGGCTGCGCCCGGCTCGGTACCCAGCCGTTCGGTCCACTTCTGACCCTTGGCGAGGTTGGTCTTCACGAACCCCGGGCACAGCGCGCTCACCCGCACCGGCGAACCGGTTGCCTTCAGTTCGAGATACAAGCCCTCACTCAACGCCACCACCCCGGTCTTGGTGACGTTGTAGGGCGCGGCGCCGGGCAGCGCGACGAGACCGGCCATCGACGCCGTGTTGACGATGTGGCCCTCGCCCTGGTCCTCCATGATGGGCAGGAAGGCGCGGATGCCGTGGATCACTCCGTAGAGGTTGATGCCGATCACCCAGTCCCACACGGCGATCGGGCTGCGCCACGCATCACCCTTGCCGATCACCCCGGCGTTGTTGCACAGCACGTGCGCGCCACCGAAGCGCGACATGGCGGCATCGGCGAGCGCCTGCACCTCGGCCTCGAGCGAGGTGTCGCACACCTGGGTGAGCACCTCGGTGCCACCTTCGGCCAACTGCACCTCCACCGCACGCATCGCCACCTCGTCGATGTCGGCGATCACGATCTTCATCCCCTCGGCCGCGAATCGTTCGGCGAGGGCACGGCCGATGCCGCTCGCCCCACCGGTGATCACGGCCACCTTGCCCCGCAGGTCGTCCATGGGGGCACTGTAGGCCTGAGTACGGTGCATCCCGTGACCGCAACGACGCCACCCACCCCCGACGAGGCCCGCCGCACCTGGCGGGCGTTCGAAGCAGTGCACGGGATGATCTACTTCACCCCCGACGCACCACCGCAGTACGCCGCGGCAGGGGTGACAGGGAACCGCACCGGCTACTTCGCGTCGCGGGCGGCGGCGATGGGCGCCGTCGGGCCCGAGGTCGTCATCGCCACCTTCTACAACTTCCATCCCGGCCTCGTGGCCCACGCGATGCGCGACGTGTGGGCCACCGTCACCCCGGCCCGGATGATCGAAGCCCGGTACGCGGCGGTCGACGCGTCGTTGCGGCGAGCGTTCGGCGACGACGTGCTCGGATCGGACGAGCTGGCCGCGGCAGCGGCCACCCTGCGCCGGGCCGCGCTCGTAGCGAGCGAGCATCCCGAGGGCCGCCCACTGTTCGCCGGGCACGCTGAGGTGGCCTGGCCCGACGAGCCGCACCTCGTGCTGTGGCACGCGCAGACGATGCTGCGCGAGTACCGCGGCGATGGGCACGTAGCGGCACTCACGGTGGAGGGACTCAGCGGCCTCGACGCCCTCATCTCTCATGCTGCATCGGGCGATGTGCCGGCTGCGGCGCTGCAGCGCACCCGGGCGTGGAGCGACGACGAGTGGGTGGCCGGCGTTGCGTCGATGGCCGCACGCGGCCTGGTGCACGCCGACGGCAGTTTCACCGAGGCCGGCCGCGCCCAACGCGACCGCATCGAGGCCGCCACCGACTGGCTTGCAATGCGGCCGTGGAACGCACTCGGCGCCGACACGTGCGCCGCCCTGCGCCCGGTAGGCCGGATGCTCACCCAGCGCGTCGTCGATGCCGGACTGATGACGTTCGACCCACGGCGGCTCGAGGACTGAGCTCCGCAACTTTTCGTTGTTCACGGGTTGATTTACGAACTGGTGTTCGTGTAGTGTGCTCGGTGTTCCGATCTTCCCCTCGGAACCAGATCGAACCCGTTCGCTGGGTTCCCGTCATATCGGTTTCTGGTCGCTCGCTGGTGTGCGGGTGTGTGGGGAGGTGCGCGTGAACACGGCTGCGTTGTCAGTATCGGGTGGGGGTGTGACACGCGGCGGCTCACCGGTGGTCGACCGGTTCGTGCGGGTTGCTGGTGCGGATGTGGGGTTGCTCGACGAGGTGGCTGTGGCCGGGTTGTTGGGTGATGTAGCCGGCCTGGTGCGGTTCTTGCAGGCGCGTGAGATCGATCTGAACCAGCGGCTGCGGCAGCTCGCGGCTCAGTGCCCTGGGGTGGATGCGGCGGCGATCAACGCGCGTGCCACCGGCCGCTCAGCTGGGGGTGCGGGGCGCGCGCTCGAGCGTGCTGAGCAGGCCGCGCAGGCACCAGAGTTGAAAGCGTCGATGGATGAGGGCCGACTGTCGGGTGAGCATCTCGACGCATTCACCGCGGCAGTCCGCTCGTTGGAGGCGCGGTTGCAGCCTGCGTTGCGCGCATTGGAAGCCGACCTCGTTGCGCGGGCCGTTGTGCAGCGGGCGACGGTGGAACAGTTCCGGGGCTGGTTGCAACGCGAGATCCGCCTCATCGAAGCCGACGACGGCAAACGACGCCTCGAACGCCAGAAACGCGACAACCGATGCCGGGTGTGGGTCGACCCGAACACCGGGATGGTCAAGACGTCACTGTCGCTCGACCCTGAGCTTGGCGCCACCTACCAGCACCTCCTCAACGAACAACTCCACGCCCGACTCAACCAACCGCGGCCACCCGAATGCCCCGTCGATCCGCTCGACGCGATGGACTGGCTGCGTGCACACGCATTC
>JBIKLX010000089.1:0-12189 GCA_044359565.1 Ilumatobacteraceae bacterium | reverse complement strand
GCCGGCTTCGACACGGCCACACCGCGCACCGACGACCTGGCCGCGCAGTGCACCGCGCTGGCCCGCCTGCCGCTGGTGTTCCAACCCGGCAGCGAGTGGAACTACTCGATGTCGATCGACGTACTCGGCCGGGTGATCGAGGTGGTCACCGGACAACCGCTCGACGAGGTGATGCGCGCCCGAGTGCTGGAACCGCTCGGCATGCACGACACCGGCTTCCAGTTGCCCGCCGACCAGGCCCATCGTCTCGCCACCATCTACACCGCGCCAGCGGGTGGCGACTCGCTCATCGCGCTCGGGGGCGTCACCCGCAGCGTCCTCGCCCCGCCGACCGCGCTACTGGGCGGCGGCGGGCTGGTGTCGACCACGAGCGACTACCTCCGCTTCGCCGAAATGCTGCGCGGCCGCGGGCAACTCGATGGCGTCCGTCTGCTGTCGCCGCGCACCGTCGACTTCGCCACCCGCAACCACCTTCCCGGTGGTGTCGACCTCACCGAGTTCGGGCGCCCACTGTTCAGCGAGACCACGTACGACGGTGTGGGCTTCGGCCTGCTCGGCTCGGTCACCATCGACCCGGTGAAGGCGAAGGTGCCGGCCTCGGTGGGCGACTTCGGGTGGGGCGGTGCCGCGAGCACCTTCTTCTGGGTCGACCCGGTGGAAGACCTCGTGTGCGTGTTCATGACCCAGTTGCTCCCCTCTGGGTCGCTCCCGCTCCGCAGCCAGTTGAAGCAGATGGTGCACCAGGCGCTCATCGGCTGAACCAGCATCGACTGGCCAGCATCGACTGGCCAGCATCGACGGGCCGGCATCGACGGGCCGGCATCGACGGGCCAGGACGGACCGTTGGTCCCTTGTCTCGGCACCCGTTCGCTGCGCACAGTGGCCATATGGCCATCGAACATGTGATCATCCCGGTCGACTTCTCCGAGGCGTCGCTCGTCGCTGTCGAGCAGGGCCGTGCCCTCGCCCGGCGCGCCGGTGCCGACGTCGAGCTGCTGTCGGTCACCTCACCGCGTTACGCCAACACCACGGCGGCAGCGCTGCGGTCGCTGGCCGCAGCCGACGGCAACGGAACGGGCCTGCGGGTCGTCACCACCGACGACGACGACATCGAAGGGCGCCTGGTCGACGAGGTACTCGAACGCCGCAACACGCTGTGGTGTGTCGGCAGCCACGGCCGCACCGCCGTGGGCGAATTGATGTTCGGCAGTGTGAGCGCCGACCTGGTGCGCGACGCCGAGGTGCCGATCGTGGTGATCGGGCCGCACAGCGAACTCCGCCCCACAGCAACGGTGCTGGCCGTCGCGCTCGACGGCACCGACCTCAGCGAGACCATCCTGCCTGCGGCCGTGCAGGTGGCGCGCACCCTGGGCCTGACGCTGCGCCTGCTGCAGGTGGGCCTGGTGCATGCCGAGAGCGACGCCACCGACAGCGCCTACTTGGCCCGCGTCACCTCGGGCCTCGATCACCCCGATCGGATCGACTACGACACCCTGTACGGCAACGCCGACGACGCACTGGTCGACTACCTCGGCCGGTCGGGCGACGTGGCGATGCTGGCCCTGGCCACCCGTGGCGTGCCGAGCGGCGCACGCCTGTCGGTGCCGAGCACGGCGATGCGGGTGCTGCGTCACGCGCCGGTGCCGATGCTGATGCTGCATCCGCCGCAGCCCGAGCCCCCCGCATCCTCGTCCGCCCCCGTCGCCGGTGAGGCCCCCCTCGGCGACGAACGCCTGCGCGTGGTGGTGGGCATCGACACCCTGCGGGCGTCGCGACCCGCCGTGCAGTGGGCCGCCGACGAGGCCGACCGTCTCGGTGCAGTGCTGCAGGTGCTGCACACCTGGCAGATCCCGGTGAGCCCGGCGGCGATGTACGGCTACCCCATCTGGCCCGATATCGAGGCCTGCCGTCAGGCGGCGCTCGACGAGACAGCCGCCGCTGTCGCTGCGGTTGCAGCGGAGCACCCCGACCTCATCGTCGAGACCATCGTGGCCGAAGGAGGTGCCGTCACCTCGTTGGCCAAGCAGAGTCGCGGCGCCGCGATGGTGGTGCTCGGTCGCCACCACCACGGTCGACTCGCGTCGCTGCTGCTGGGTTCGACCAGCGAGTCCGCGGTGCAGCACGTCGACTGCCCGCTCGTCATCATCCCCTGCAACACACCCGACGAGGTCAGCGCCGCGACGTGAGATCAGCCGCGCCCACCGCGGCAGCCAAGGCTGCCCGGTCGGCCGCCATGTCGTCGGCGAAGCGGGCCCCGGTACCGTCGGCAAGCCGGGTCATCATCTCGAAGTTCGCCACCACGGCGGCCGCGTCCACCATCACCCCCGCGGCAGCATCGCCGCCACCCGCGGCGGCCAGCAGCGCCTCACGGCACCGCGACAACTCGACGTCGTCGTCGCCCACCGCCGCCGCTGCAAACGCGTGCAGTTCGCGTGCCAGCGGCAGATCGGTTCCCGCCTCGCCTCGACCGAGTGCGGCCAGGTCGATCTCGTCACCGTCGGTGTGGCCGCTCCAACTGAGCATGCCTGCGTGCGACACCGTTCAAAAGAAGCACTGCCGCAGTTGGGCCACCCGGGTGGCGACGAGTTCCATCTGCGGTCGGCTGAGAGGCCCGCGCGACCAGCGCGGGTCGACCATCTCGAGGTCGGGGATGTACTGCGCGTCAGCCAGCCGCCAGATGCGCTCGTGCTCGCTGGGCAGCGCGGTGAACGCCTGCACCACCGCCGCTCGCTGGTCGGCGGGGGCAGCGACCGGCACCCAGTTCAGCTCCGGCTGCACGATGGTGTCGGCCACCTGTCGGGTGGGTGCTCCCGGAACGGGTGCCGGCAGCGCCCAGGTGTCGAGCCCGGCGACCCGACGGAACGACCACACGGCTGCCACGGTGCAGGTGAGCGAGACGAGTTCGACGTAGGCGAGCGGGCCCACCTCGGCAGCGATATCGGCATGCCATTCGGCGGTGAGCGTGCCGGCGTGCGCAGCGATGCGGTACACGGCATCGTGGGCACGCTCCGGCGCCTGTGCCTGATGGGGCAGCGCGCCGGGCACCGTCGACGGAGCGACCCAGGGCGGCAATGCCGGTGCACCCTGCAGCGCGGCGAGCGCGGTGGTCGCGAGTTCGTGCCGTTCCACACCCGACCAGCACGGACCGGCTTGCCCGATGGCCGCCCAGGCATCGCGCTGTGCGGCCTCGAGATCGCTGCGAACGCTCACCTTCAGGCCACCTCCAGCGCCGCCAGGCCCCGGATGACGAACGTGGGGTGGTAGTGCGGCTCGGCGACCAGTTCGAGACCGGGGCACCGCTCGACGAGGGTGCGCAGCGAGACCTCGATCTCCTGCCTGGCCAGTGGCGCGCCGACGCAGAAGTGGATGCCGCCGCCGAAGCCGATGTGCGCTGTGTCGCCTCGGCCCACGTCGAACCGATCCGGATCGGTGAAGCGACGCGGGTCGCGTTCGGCCGACCCGAACAGCATGGCCACCTCGTCGCCCACGGCGACGGGCTGACCGGCGATCTCCACGCCGGGCTCCAGCACCCAGCGCTCGAACAACTGCAGCGGCGAGTCCCACCGCAGCATCTCCTCCACTGCCACCCGGGCATCGACCTCGCCCCGCACCAGTCGCTGCCACTCGTCGCGGTGGCGCAGCAGGGCGCGCACCCCGTTGCCCAGGGTGTTGACCGTGGCCTCGTGGCCGGCCTCGAGCAGCACCATCGTGGTGGAGACGATCTCGTCGTCGTGCAGTCGCTCACCCTCGTCGACCACCGAGGCCAGCGCCGACAACAGCAGGTCGTCGGGGGCGCGTCGTTTGTCGGCGATGAGCGCCCGTGTGTAGTCGATGTACTCGCCCGCTGCCCGGTCGGCGGCAGCGCGGACCTCGTCGGTGGTGGTGAGCTCGTACATCTTCACGATCGCGTGCGACCAGTCGAGCAGCAGTTGGGTATCGGCCCGCGGCACGCCCAGCATCGAGCAGATGACGGCCACCGAGTACGGCTGCGCGTAGTCGGCGATCAGGTCGAAGCGGCCCTGGTCGACACAGCGGTCGAGGAGTTCGTCGGCGTAACGCTCGATGGCCGGGCGAACTGCGGCGATCGCCCGAGGCGTGAAGACCTTCGCCACCAGCCGGCGCAGCCGGGTGTGATCGGGCGGCTCCAGGCACAGCAGCGACCAGCGCTCGTGCTCGTGGAACCTGCTCCAGCGCGGGTCGGGATCGGGGCGGCCGAAGTCGGCGTGGGCGTAGCGGTGGATGTAGGTGCGTCCGAGCCGACGATCGCGCAGGGTCTCGTGCACCTCGTCGAACCGGGTGAGCATCCACTGCCCGCTGCGTTCGTTCCAGAAGATCGGCGTGGTCTCACGCAGCGCGGCAAGGGTGGGGTACGGATCGGCGATGAACGCCGCGTCCTCCACGTCGAAGCGGGCGACGAGCTCGGCGAGGTCGGCCATGGGCGGAGCGTACGCCAGGCCATCAGCCGCCGATGCGGTCAGGCGTCGGGGCTCGCCTCGCCGGATCCGGCGTCATCCGGTCCGGCGTCATCCGGCTCGGCGTCATCCGGTCCGGCGTCATCCGGTCCGGCGTCATCCGGCTCGGCGTCATCCGGTCCGGCGTCATCCGGCTCGGCGTCATCCGGTCCGGCGTCATCCGGCTCGGCGTCACCTTCGACGACGTCGTCGAAGAAGTCGAGTCCGTCGTCGTCACCGTCGTCAGCGTCGTCAGCGTCATCCGCGGCGTCAACCGCGGTGTCGTCGCTCGCCAGACGCTCGGCCTTCCACTGCACCGGGGTGGCCAAACGCTCGGCCTCCTCCTGTTCGAATCGTCGGCCGGCTCCAGGAGCCTGCTGCTGCTCGGAGCGGTCGTAGAGCGTGCGTGCCGACGAGGGCCCGCCCGGCTGGTCTTCGAGCAGCTCGGTACCGAGCAGTGGACGGTGCGGCTCGTCCTCCTCGAAGCTCGGTGCGGGGTCGGGGTCGACGACCGCAGCCGACTCGACGACCGGCACCGGGGCCTCCGGCGCCGGGGCGACCGGCACCGGGGGGGCCACCACCTCGGGCTCGGGCTGCTCGACCTCGGGCTCCACAGGTTCGTCCTTCGGTCGGTTCTGCCAACGGCGGAACAGCACGTATCCGCCGGCCAGGGCGACGGCCACGGCACCGCCGGCGAGAAGTCCCCCGATGCTGCCACCCGAGCCGCCACTGGTGGCGATGGTCGTCGGCACCGTGGTTGTCTCGGGAACTGTCTGCGGTGCCGCCGTGGCAGGCACCGTGGTGGGCGCCGGCTCGGTGACGGGCACCGTGGTCGGCGCTTCGGTGGTGGGCGCCACCGTCGTGGTCGCCGCAGGAACGACCTCACCGCGGAACGGACCGGTGACCTCGTAGATCACGCCGGCGGTGAACTCTGTGGTGCTCTGTCCTGCCACGATCTCGCCCACGGACCGCGGCGTCGTCGCGCGCTGCGACGACAGGTAGAACCGGGTGCCGCTCGGGTCGAAGACCGGGCCGGTGATGCGGATCGGTTCAGGACCGAGGACCCGCACGAAGGGCGCGACCTGGCCGTCGGTGGTGATGATCATCACATTGCCGTCGGCCCCGTCCTCGGCCACGAAGAGGTCGCCCGAGCGGCCAGCGACGGTGAGCGCGTCGCCGCCCGACAACACTGCGTCCGCCGTGCCCGGACTGCCCTTCCAGATCAACCGGTACCGCTGCGAGGCCAGTTCGATGCCGTGCACCGAGTTGTCGCCCTTGCTGGTGAAGTACAGCCAGCCTCCGGCGCACACGGCGCCGCCGCCGCTGGGGAACACCCGCGCGCCCGGCACCTGGTCGCGCGTCGGGGCGCTCTGCGCCGTGGGGTCGCTCACCGGCGCCCACGACACCGAGCCGTCGTCGGCGACGAGGCACGCCTCGAGCGCACCGGCCGACAGATCACCGGCCACCGATGGAGTGAACCGGTACAGCAGACCCGACGGGTGCGACTGGGTGAGGTACACCCGACCCTCCGCCGGGTCGACAGCGACCGACAGGTGACCGAACAGACCGAGAGCCGGCCGTGCCGTCGCCGCGCCACCAGCCGGATCGCACTCCCACACCACACCACGCTCGGTGAGCACATCGTCTTCACAGCTCAGCCAGGTCCCCCAGGGCGTCACACATCCACCGCTGTTGCCCTGAGTCTCGGTCACCACCGAGTAGGCGTTGCGAACCGCGCCGTCGGGGCCGAAGTCGATGGCCGAGACACTGCCGGCACCGGGGGGCAGGACCGACACCAGATTGCTGTTGCAGAGGTAGATCCACCCGCCGTCGGCGCTGGCGATCGTGCCGGCACCGTCGGGCCGAGGGGGCCAGGTGTAGCCAGTCCCCTCCACCGTCTCGCCGCCGATGGCAACGATGCGCGAGCTGAATCCAGCCGGCAGGAGCAGGCCGTTTGCATCGGGCGTGGTCGACAGCGGTCCGTAGGGCCCATCGCCGATGGCCGACGGCGGAACACCCCGAGCACCAGCCGTGCGCGCACTGAGCGCGCCGGGGACCAGCGTTGCCCCGCTGGCCGCTACTGCACTCTTGTACAGGAACTCGCGTCGATCCATCTAGGCCACCTCATCCTCGGTGCCGCCGTCTTCCCGGCCGAACCGGGACGGACGTCTCCGTGGCGTTACGCCACATCACGCTCAGTGATCGTTCAGCAATCCAAGGATTGCGCACGGAGGATTTCCCCCGCGCCGAGTGGCTCCGTCCGCGAACGCCGGCCGGTGTTGATCACCCGGCGTGTTGCTCGCGAGACTGCGGTATGACCACCGCTGCCACCGCTCCCTCCGCCGAACTCGCCAGCGATCCGGATCGTCGCCGGGTGGAGGAAGCAGTCGGGCGGCTGCTCGCATCGCACGACCCTCGCCAGGTCGACGACCGCACGTTCCGTGGCGCTCGCTACGACCACGGCCTGGCATGGGTGCACTTCCCGTCCGGGTTCGGCGGCCTCGGGGTGCGGCCCGATCTGAACCGTCTCGTCGAAGAGCGGGTGCGCGCCGCTGGCGCAAAGGCCCAGGACCCGTCGACGTTCTTCATCGCCCTCGCCGGCCCCACCATCGTCACCCACGGCAGCGACGAGCAGAAGCACCGCTTCCTGCGTCCGATGTTCACCGGCGAGGAGCGTTGGTGCCAGCTCTTCAGCGAGCCGGGCGCCGGGTCCGACTTTGCGGGCCTCGGCACGCGCGCGGTACGCGACGGCGACGAATGGGTGGTGAACGGCCAGAAGGTGTGGAACACCCTTGCCCACCTGGGCGACTGGGGCATGCTCGTCACGCGCACCGATCCCGACCAGCCCAAGCACAAGGGGCTCACCTACTTCGCGCTCGACATGCGCTCGCCGGGTGTGGAGGTGCGGCCGCTGCGTCAGATCACGGGCGAGGCCGAGTTCAACGAGGTCTACATGACCGATGCCCGCGTGCCCGACACGATGCGCATCGGCGCCGAGGGTGAAGGCTGGCGCGTCGCACTCACCACGCTGATGAACGAGCGGGTGTCGATCGGGTCGGGCAGCGGGTCGCGCCGCCGTGGGCCGATGGACGTGGTGCTCGACCTCTGGCGCGAACTGCCCGGCGACGAGCGCGACGGGGCTCGCCGCGATCAGTTGATGCGCCTGTACTGCGTGTCGGAGACGCTGCGCCTCACCAACGCCCGCGCCGGTGCCGCCGCCAAGGCCGGCAACCCCGGCCCCGAAGGATCCATCGCCAAGTTGGCCCTCGCCGACTTCAACAAGCGGGTCAGCGAGTTCGGTATCGACCTGCTCGGCGCCGAGGGCATGGTGGGCTACGACTTCACGTTCCGCCGACCCGAGAACCTGTCGGTCGACGGCCTCGAGCACGGCATCCGCCACGCGTTCCTGCGTGCCCGGGCCAACTCCATCGAGGGTGGCACCAGCGAGATCATGCGCAACATCCTGGGCGAGCAGGTGCTGGGCCTGCCCGGCGAGCCCCGTGTCGACAAGGACCTCCCCTGGATCAAGGTGCCCCGCAACTGACCTTCTGCCGGACCGTTGGAGCGCCCTGTCGACGCCAGGCTCACGCCCACCCATCGCGTGGTGGGCCGGTGGCCATGAGGAGGGTTCCGTCGCGTGCGTGGACGGTGATGGCTCGGTCGCTCGCCATGGTGAGTCGCCATCGTTCGGCGTGCAACCGGTCGTGGTGATGTCGACACAGTGGCAGCAGGTTCGACAGATCAGTGCGTCCGCCGTGTTCCCAGTAGTGGATGTGGTGGGCTTCGCTGATGGACACATGCCGCCCGCAGCCGGGGATGGCGCCCGTTCGGTACATCGCCCGCAGTGCCCGTCGCTGCCGGACGCTGGCATGCCGCCGGCTGCGGCCGTGGTCGAGACCCACGGGCCGTGCGAGCGACTGGAGGATCTGGTCGTAGCTGGGGACCGGGTCGCCCTGGGAGATGACGACACCATCTCGGTTGACGACGACCGGCACGAACCGTGCCCGCCCGGCGATGCCGCGGATGGTGTCGATCGGCAGATCGATCCCAGGCCCGCAATCCACTTTCGATTGTGCGTGACGGCCGTGTTCGAAGGTCTGCTGGTCGATGACCACGATCACCTCGGGCTTGCCGACCGGGCCGCCTTCGCCGGCGATGAGGTCCATCAAGGCGTGCGCGCGCAGCCAGTCCATCGCGTCGAGCGGGTCGGTGGGACACTCGGGTGGCCGCGGTTGATTGAGTCGGGCGTGGAGTTGGTCGTTGAGGAGGTGCTGGTAGGTGGCGCCAAGCTCAGGGTCGAGCGACAGTGACGTCTTGACCATGCCGGTGTTCGGGTCGACCCACACCCGGCATCGGCTGTCGCGTTTCTGGCGTTCGAGGCGTCGTTTGCCGTCGTCGGCTTCGATGAGCCGGATCTCGCGTTGCAACCAGCCCCGGAACTGCTCCACCGTCGCCCGCTGCGACACAGCCCTCGCGACGAGGTCGGCTTCCAACGCACGCAACGCAGGCTGCAACCGCGCCTCAAGTGAGCGGACCGCCGCGGTGAACGCATCGAGATGCTCACCCGACAGTCGGCCCTCGTCCATCGACGCCTTCAGTTCCGGAGCTTGCGCGGCCTGCTCGGCACGTTCGAGCGCCCGTCCCGCACCACCAGCCGACCGCCCGGTGGCGCGCGCGTTGATCGCCGCTGGATCCACCCCTGGACACTGAGCCGCGAGTTGCCGCAACCGCTGGTTCAGATCGATCTCACGCGCCTGCAAGAACCGCACCAACCCCGCTACATCACCCAACAACCCGGCCACACCGACCTCGTCGAGCAACAACACATCAGCATCGACCACCCGCCGGAACCGGTCGACCACCGGCGAGCCACCGCATGCCACACCCCCACCCGATACTGACAACCCAACCGTGTTCACACGCACCTCCCCACACACCCGCAATCCAGCAGGCGACCAGCAACCGATATGACGGGAACCCGAACGGGTTCGATCTGGTTCCGAGGGGAAGAGCGGAACACCGAGCACCCTACACGAACACCAGTTCGATCACAACTCAGGAGCAGAAATCTTTCTGCGCGATCCAGTGCCACCGACTGGGCCGTGGCGCACCCGCGGCGACGCGTCCGGTAGGCCACTCGTCCCAATGGCTCAGCACCTTGACTGGTCAGGGAGGTCGATCTGGCCCTCGGCACGGGAGGAGCGGCTTTCTACAGTGCAGCCATTCGATGCCAGACCGGCCCGCGAGACGAGGAGTGTTGCGATGCAGCGAATGACACGGCGGGGGGCGGCACTGATGGTGGCCGTCACAGCACTGGCGATTCCGTCGGTCGGCAGGGTCGATGCGGGCGCACCGCTCGCGACCACCACGGCCACCTACGACGGCGATGTCATGGTCGTGGCAGGACTGGGCGCTGCCACTCTGGGCGTGACGGTGGCATCGAGCGACCCGGCATGCATCGCCGAACGCACGGTGCGCTTCCGCTTCGACACCAACAAGGACGGGAAGTTCGATCCCAACGAGTACTGGGTGTCCTTTTCGTTGACCACAGGCGCGGCAAAGGCCGTGGTGCGCGGCCTGGCAGCCGGTGCGTACCAGGTGGTCACCGAGGTCGAGGCCACCTCGCGGTGCAGCGCAGCCGCGGTGGCCGTCGACCTGTTCGTGGCCGAGCCAGGCTCGCAGGCCAGCGGTTCGGGTTGGTACGAATACCCGAGCATCGGCCGGGCGCATCTCGAGTTCTCCGCCCGCACTCGCGTGCACCCCTCGGAGATGGGCCTGCCGCCCACGGCAACGGTTCGCGGCAACGTGACCTGGCGCATCGACCGGTTGGCCAAGTTCAACGGCACGGTCACCGGCTACACGACCTGGTGCCCACCACAGTTCAACACGACGCTGGGAGCCCGCTGCGGATACATCGGTGGAACGGGCACCCTGTGGCGATGGGGCACGACCGGCCGCACCAAGGGGTGGGTGAAGCAACCGGGGCAGGTCGAGTTCACCCTCCTCGTGGAGGACGGCAACGCGGTCGGCGACGACGGCCGCAGGTGCACCATCGTCGGCCCCGACCGGGTGCGGTTCTACCTGCCCGGGTTCGAGTTCCTCAGCAAGACCGCTGGGCTCATCCCACTCGGCAAGGGCCACATCGACGTGACCTGAGCGGGTCGGGCCGATACGGTACGGCCCATGAGCAACCCCGTCGTCGACCGAGTCACCAACCTCCTCACCGCCTTCGATGCCCGCGTGCAGGCCGCGTCGGCAGATGCGTGGGGCAACGCCGCTCCGTGCGACGGCTGGACAGCCCGCGACGTGGTGGTGCACGTCGGCAACAACCTCGGCCGTCTCACTGCGGCGCTGGCCGGGGGCGCACCGGTCGAGATCGGCGCCGACGACGACATCGTCGCCACCTGGAACGGCATCCGCGACGGCTTCCTCGGCACGCTGCCGACGGCCGACCTGTCGACCGCCGTGCCCGGCCCGATGGGTCCGATGCCCGCCGAGCAGGTGCTGGGTCGCCTGGTGGCGATGGACGTGCTCGTGCACACCTGGGACCTGGCCCGTGCAGTCGGCGGCGACGAGCAGCTCGATGCCGATGCCGTGACCCAGTCGTACTCGGGCCTGAAGCCGCTCGATGCGATGATCCGTCAGCCCGGCCTGTTCGGGCCGAAGGTCGAGTGCGCGCCCGACGCCGACGAGCAGACCCAGTTCCTCAGCTTCGTCGGCCGCCGGGTCTGAACCCCGCCTGAGCGGCGGCCGACATCGACCCGGCCGACCGCTTTCGCGCGGAGTGCCGCCGCCGGTGCGAGAATCGGCAGCGTGAGATATGCATCCGTCACGAGCCGCTTGAACGGCCTCGGTTCCGACAAGTGGGCGGTGCACTTCACTGCCATCCAGCGGGCTCGCACCGGCGAGCAGTTGGTGTTCCTCTCGATCGGTGAACCCGACCTCCCCCCACCGCCGTCGGTCATCGAGGCAGCCGTGTCGGGCCTGCAGCGTGGCCGCACCCGGTACGCGCCCAGTCGTGGTGAACCGGGGGCGGTGGCAGCCGTGGCCGCGCACCTCACCCGCCGCTCGGGCCGCCCCGTGGGCGAGGACGAAGTGATCTGCGTGCCCGGCACGCAGTCGGGCCTGTACGCCACCATCAACTCGTTGGTCGAACAGGGCGACGAGGTGCTCGTGCCCGACCCCTACTACGCCACGTACGAAGCCGTGGTGGCGTCGAGCGGTGCCACCTTCGTGCCGGTGCCCACCACCCCCGAGGACGAGTTCCACCTCCGGCCCGAGGCGCTCGAAGCTGCGATCACGCCGCGCAGCCGGGTGCTGCTGCTCAACTCGCCCAGCAACCCGACGGGCGCAGTGCTGTCGGCGGCCGAGGTCGAAGCGATCGGCGCGGTGTGCGAGCGACACGATCTGTGGATCGTGTGCGACGAGGTGTACGCCGACCTGGTGTACGGCCAGCCCTTCGTCTCGCCCTTCGATCATCCGGTGCTGCGCGAGCGCACCATCACCACGGCGTCGATCTCCAAGTCGCACGCGCTGCCCGGCCTCCGTGTCGGCTGGGTCGCCGGCCCGGCCGAGGCGATGGAGCGCGTGACGCTGCTCACCGAGACGATGCTGTTCGGCGGTCAGCCGTTCCTGGCCGACGCGCTCGCCGAGGCGCTCGACGGCGAGCACCCCGAGGTGGCTGCGCTGAAGGGCACGTTCGAAGCACGCGGGCACGTGGTGGCCGACACGCTTGCCG
>JBIKLX010000273.1:0-3358 GCA_044359565.1 Ilumatobacteraceae bacterium | reverse complement strand
CAGGTGGCCGACCGGGTGCTCGGCTCGCGGTTCTTGCAGGACATCGCCGAGTTCTTCGTGCTCTTCCAGTCGATGGAGGCCGGGTTCGTGGCTCGTGCCGACGAGGTTGAGCGGTTGCTCATCGACCCGCGCACGGCCTTCGTGGTGGTGTCGACGCTCGAGGCCGCCCCGGCCTACGAGGCCCGGTATCTGGCCGACGAATTGCAGCGGCGCTCGATGAACCTGGGCGCCGTGGTGGTGAACCGGGCGTTGCCCGCCTCGCTGCGCCGCCCGGCCGCCGCCACCGCTGCTCGTCGGCTGCGGGCCGCCGCCGACGACCCGGCGCGCCTCGCGCCGCTGGCAGCTGCCGCTGCCACCGATGCCGCGTCGGTGCGCGCGGTGCTGGTGGAGGTGAGCGAGCGGTTCCACGATGTTGCGGTGGTGGCCAACCGCGAGGCCGAACGCCGCGCCGAACTCGAGGCGCTCGGAGCGATCACGGTGGTGGCGCCCACCCTCGCCCACGATGTGGCCGATCTCGGCGGTCTCGTCGAGCTGGGCGGGCATCTCCTCGTCGGGAGTTGAGAGGCACGTACTCGGCGGCGCCGTGATGCGGGCGGTGGCACGTTCGGCACCGGGCGGTCTGGCACACTCGGCACCATGGCAACGCTCGCCGAGCTCGCGCGACAGCGCAGCGCGCTCTCCCCCGACCAGGTCGTCCACCTCCAGCAACTCGTCGCCGAGTGGGGGGTGTTGGCCGATCTGTCGTTCGGCGACCTGCTGCTGTACGTGCCCGCCAGCGACTCCGACGGGGGCTGGCTGGTACTCGCCCAGGTGCGTCCGTCGACGTCGCGCACCATCTATGTCGCCGATTACGTAGGCGAGTCGGCCGACTCGGCGTACGAGCTGCTCGACCAGGTGTTGGCCACCGGTGAGGTGGAAGTGCGCGATCTGCTCTTTTCGGGTATGCCCACGCCCACCCGGGTGCGGGCCATCCCGGTGCGCTACCACGGCGAGGTCATCGCCGTGCTGGCCCGCGAGACCCGGGCCGACGAGGCCCGCGAGCCGGGCGAGCTCGAGCGCACCTATCTGGGCGTGTTCGACCGCTTCGCGGTGATGGTGGCCGAGGGCCAGTTCCCGAGCGAGGGTCCGCAGGAGGACTCGAGCGCCGCGCCGCGCATCGGTGACGGCACGATCCTGCTCGACGCCGACGCGCGGGTGCAGTACGCCTCACCGAACGCGATGAGCGTGTTCCACCGGGTGGGCATCACGGCCAACGCACTGGGCTTGCGGCTCACCGAACTGGGCTTCAACGACAGTTCAGCCCGTCGAGCGCTCGAGTCGGGCCGCCCGGTCATCGAGGAATTCGATCAGACCAACGAGATCACGTTGCTGAGCCGCTGCCTGCCCATCGTCGAGCAGGGGGCGGTGACGGGCGGCCTGCTGCTGGTGCGCGATGTCACCGAGGTGCGCAAGCGCGACAAGCTGCTGCTGTCGAAAGACGCCACCATCCGCGAAGTGCACCACCGGGTGAAGAACAACCTGCAGACCATCTCGTCGCTGCTGCGCCTGCAGGCCCGCCGGCTCGAGTCGGCCGAAGCGAAGGCCGCCATCAACGAATCGGTGCGCCGCATCCGCACCATCGCAGTCGTGCACGAGACGCTCTCGCGTGAGGCAGGCGAGGACGTGGCCTTCATCGACATCGTGAGGCCGCTGCTGCGCCTGTCGGAGGAGGGGCTGCAGTCGGCCGACCGACCGGTGCGCTTCACGGTGCACGGCGACGGTGGACGGCTGCCCACCACGGTGGCCACGCCGCTGTCGGTGGTGCTGATCGAACTGTTGCAGAACGCCATCGACCACGGCTTCCCCGAGGGCAGTCAGGGCGGCGACGTGGTGGTGCACCTGGCCCGCACCCCGGGCACGTTGTCGATCACCGTGGTGAACGACGGCGTGGGCCTCGAGCCCGGGTTCGAGCTGAACCGGGCCACCGGCCTCGGGCTGTCGATCGTGCGCACGCTGGTGACCACCGAGCTCGGCGGCACCATCGTGATGCGCGCCGGCATGCACGGCGACTTCGACGCTGTCGGCATCGAGGGCGTGCGCGATGGCACCGGCACCGTCGTGCAACTCACCGTGCCGATCGGCTGAGAGTCGGTCGGCTGAGACCGGGCCGGCTGAGAATCGGTCGGCTGAGACCGGGCCGGGTCAGGCGAAGGCGCGCTGACGGGCGGCGTTCAGCCGGCGGATGGAGCGCCGCTGCTCTTCGTCGAGGCCACCCCAGATGCCCGAGTCCTGGTTGGTGGCGAGTGCGTAGTCGAGGCACTCGACCCGAACGGGGCACTCGTCGCACACTTCCTTGGCGCGAGCGATCTGCACCAAGGCCTGACCCGTCGTGCCGACCGGGAAGAACAGGTCGGGATCGGTGCCGCGGCACACCGCGAGGCTGCGCCACGTGTAGTCGGCGTTCGCGAGGGCAAGGCTCGACGCAAGGATCGTCACGATGGAGGTCTCCGTCTCAGGGGGAAGGACCGATGGGCGGCTGGGCCCGGGACCATCGGGACTGTGCGCCCCGATGCGTCACGTGCACGACACGCACCGTTCAGAAACGGTAGGTAACAATCCAGCCCCTGGCAAGGGTTCGCGGCCGATTTCTGAGCGATGATTCAGACTTCGGGCCATAGTTCGTACCGATGGGGGTATCTCTGAAATGACGTATGCGCCGATGAGCAGGGGAATCGCGGTGATGGCGCACCGCGGCGCCTCACGCGCGGAACGTGAGAACACCCTCGAGGCGTTCGCCACGGCAGGGCGGATGGGCGCCGACGCGGTGGAGCTCGACGTGCGCCGCACCGCCGACGGGGCGCTCGTGGTGCACCACAACCCCCACCTCGACGACGGCCGCCTCATCACGGCGCTCGATCGGGCGGCGCTGCCCGAGCACGTACCCGGTCTCGGTGAGGCGCTCGATGCGTGCGCCGGCATGTGGGTGAACGTCGAGATCAAGAACGACCCCGAGGAACCCGACTTCGACCCCACCGACAGCATCGCCGACGCCACGATGGCATTGCTGCTCGACCGCAACGAGCACGACCGCTGGCTCATCTCGTCGTTCCGTGTCGAGACCGTCGACCGCTGCCTCGCCGTCGCCGCCCAGCACGGGGTGCGCATCGCCACCGCCTGGCTCACCGCGGTGGTACCCGACGACGTGGTGCCGATGCTCGTCGCCAAGGGACACGTCGCGCTGCACCCGTGGGTGCGCCTGCTCACCGCGGAGATGATCGATCGCTGTCATGCAGCCGGTATCGCGGTGAACACCTGGACCTGCGACGACCCGGAGCGGATGGCGGAGCTGATCGAGTGGGGGATCGACGGCATCTGCACG
>JBIKLX010000272.1:0-3367 GCA_044359565.1 Ilumatobacteraceae bacterium | reverse complement strand
CGACAGCAGCCGGGTTCCATCGAGCTGTCCGCGGCCGCGGAGCATCTCGGCGAAGCGCAGGTAGTCGCTCGTGGTCGCCACCAGCCCACCGCCGCCCAGCAGCGCGGTGGGTGGGGCGAGGACGCTGCGGGTGACGCCCCCGAGCGCGACCAACGAGTCGCGGCCCGCTGGCACGGTGTAGATGGTGGCGAGACGATGGGCCTGATCGTCGGGCAACTGGAAGCCGGTGTCGTGCATGCCCAGCGGTTCGAGCACGCGGGTGCGCATCGCCTCGTCGAGCGTCTGGCCGGTGATCACCTCGATCACCCGGCCGAGCACATCGATCGACATCGAGTAGTTCCATTCGCTGCCGGGTTGGAACACCAGCGGCAGGCGGGCCAGCGCGGCACACTGCGCGGCCAGGTCGTCGGTGCGCGGTGTGGCCGTGTCGAAGCCGACGGCGCGGTACATGGCGTCGACCGGATGGGCATGCATGAACCCGTAGGTGAGACCCGAGGTGTGGGTGAGCAGATGCCACAGCAACATCGGCTCGGTGACGGGTTCGAGGTTGGGTGCCGTCGCCGTGCCCGATCGCCACACCCGTTGCTCGGCGAACTCGGGCAGGAACCGCGCCACCGGGTCCTTCAGTTCGAACAGCCCCTCCTCCCACAGCATCAGCGCCAGCACCGAGGTGATGGGTTTGGTCATCGAGTAGATCCGCCACACCGTCTCGCCAGTGCCTGGGTCGCCGGTGACGGGTTCGCCACGCTCGCGGTCGCGGTGTCCGGCGCTGGCCACATGGGCGAGGTGGCCGCCACGGGCCAGGGCCACCTGCCATCCGGCCAGTTGCCCGCGGTCGACGTAGCCGGTGAACAACCGGTCGAGCCGGCCCAGTCGGGCCGCGTCGAGACCGACGTCACCCGGGTCGACGGTGGGTTCGAGTGGCGTTGCCATGGATGGCGTCCCTTCTGTCCGTTGGCGGGACTGTAGGCCCTGGCCGACGCGGTCGGGTCCTTCGTCCCGGTGTGGCGGCGGGGCCCACCGCGTACGATCGGTGCCATGCGATTCAGGTGGCGCGCAACTTCTGGAGTCGTCGTGGGCGGAGTGCTCGCGGTCGGTGCACTGCTGGGCCTGGCCGCCTGCGGTGGCGACGATGCCACGCGCGAGTACGTCGGTTACCGGCAATCACCCGGCCAGCAGGTGGGCGCCGCGTCGCTTCCCGACGCCAGCGCAGAGGGAGCCGACTTCGCGTTCGCTGCCGAATCCGGGCACCTGCTCATCGCCTATTTCGGCTACACGTCGTGCCCCGACGTGTGTCCCACCACCCTGTCGGGGCTGCGTCAGGCCTTGCGCGACCTCGGCGACGACGCGGCCCGGGTCGACCTGGCGATGGTCACCATCGACCCGGCCCGCGACACCGACGAGATCCTGGTCGGGTACGTGCAGAGCTTCGTCGACGGCGCTCACGCGCTCCGTACCACTGACGACAGTGCGCTGCGGGCGGTCACCGATGCGTTCGGTGCTTCCTACAGCGTCACCACCGCCGCCGACGGCGCCGTGGAGGTGGCCCACTCCGGCGCGATGTACGTGGTCGATCCATCCGGCGCAGTCACCCTCACGTGGCCGTTCGGTGTCACCTCCGACGACATCCGCGGCGACCTGGCCCAACTGCTCGCGGAGTACCCGTCGTGACCCTGCGCCGCACACGTCTCGATCGGTGGTCGGCCCTCGTCGTGCTGCCACTGCTGCCGTTCGTGCCGCTGGCGTGCAGCAGCGACGTGGCGCAGCCGGGTCTCAGTGCCGTGCCGGTCACCACCATTGCCGGCCCCTACGACTTCGACTTCACCATTCCTGCCGGCACGGGCGTGCTGCTCGACGCCGGGGCCCGCCCGGCGGTGTTCCCCACGTTCCTCGATGTGCGTGTGGGCGACACCATCCGCATCGTGAACGACGACGACCGCGGGCACACGATGGGCACGTTCTACGTGCTGGCGAAGTCGACGCTCACCTACCGCTTCACCACGGCGGGAGTGTTCAAGGGCGAGTGCACGGTGAACCCCGGCCAGGAGTTCGTCCTCACCGTCACGGAGTGATGTCGAACTGCTCGGCCACGAGATCGAGCAGTTCCGCCTCATCGACCGCGCCGGAGTGCACCTCGACCGATCCGTCGGCGGCCACGAACAGCGTGGCCGGCAGACCGGTGATGCGCAGTTCGGCAGTGAGGTCGCCGTCGGCATCGAGGTACTGGGGGAACGTCACCCCGATGTCGGCCAGGTAGGCGGCCGCAGGTGCGGCGTCGTCGCCCTGGTTGACGCCGAGCACCACAACCCTGCCCTGCAGCTGATCGGCGACCGCTTGGAACGCCGGTAACTCCTTGCGACACGGACCACACCAGGTGGCCCACAGGTTCACCACGGCCGGGCCGTCGATGTCGGCTGCCGACAAGGCCTCACCGGCGGCGTCGATCGGCACGAGGTCGACCGCCGGGAGTGCCGACGGTTGTCCCTCGCTGCCACACGCAGCAAGAGGAGCGGCCACGAGCGCGATGGCGACAACGGCGATCGACCAGCGTTGCCCGATCCGGGTCACGGCGCAGCGTCGCCGACGGTGACGGGCACCTCCACCGAACCGGCCTGCTCGAACGTGAGCGTGATCGTGAAGGTCTGGCCCATCTCGAGCGGGGCGACCAGGTCGAGCAACATGATGTGGTAGCCGCCGGGCTTCAGCTCCACGGCGGTGCCGGCGGGCAGATCGATCCCGTCGACCGGCTGCATCATCATCGTCGGCTCGGTGGTGACAGGCATCGAGCCGCTCATGTCGCTGGTCGTGTCGCCGGTCGTGTCGCCGGTCGTGTCGCCGGTCATTCCGCCGCCCATGTCGCCAGCCATCACCGTCTCGTGCAGTTCCACCGTTGCGGCGATGCCGGCGTCGACGGCCACACCGGTGAGCCGATCGTCGACGCTGCTCGTGAGGGTCATGTAGGCCGCGCCTGCACTGGCCATCATCGGGCTGGTCCGTGCCCAGGCGCCCTCGACGGTGATGCCCGCCTCAGCCGTCGCGGCACTCGTTTCGGAACTGTCGGAACTGTCGGAACCGCAGGCGCCCAGCAGCAGTGCGGTGCCCAGTGCGAGCGAGATCAACGAGCGGCGATTCATGTGGGGGGTCCTTTCGCAGGAGGTCGTGAGCAGGTCGGTCGGAGGTGCCTCCGAGTTCCCGCTCGATGACGCCAGGATGCCCAGGTCGGCCCTGCCGGATACAGGACCTTCGTCACAAACCGGTCCCGAGAGCGACGCCGACGACGACTGCGCCCGCTACGGGTCGAGGCCGACGGCGAGCAGCCAGTCGACGATCTTGCCGACCTGCTCGTCCGACAACGAGACAGTGGGCA
>JBIKLX010000271.1:0-3380 GCA_044359565.1 Ilumatobacteraceae bacterium | reverse complement strand
CTGTCCTGCCAGTTCGATGGCTTCCATACAGCGGCAAACTCTGCCAGAGTGTGGAACATGGCGCAAGCAGCCGATCGAGGTCTGAGCCTGCTGCGGGTGGTGGCCGACCACACCGAGGGCATCACGCTCAGCGACGCGGCGCGCACCGTCGACCTGGCCCCCAGTACGGCCCTGCGACACCTCCGCGCCCTCGAGGCCACCGGGTTCGTCAATCGCCGCGCCGACGACGGCCGCTTCGAACCCGGGCCCGAGTTGTTCCGCATCGCCCGCGCCCTGGTGACCGCGGCGTCACTCCCCCGCCTGGCCGAACCACTGCTGGCCGAACTGGCCACCACCACGGGTGAGTCGGCCTACCTGGCCGAGCCGCTCGACCGCGCCCACGCGGTGTACACCTGCCTGGCCGAAGGGCACCACGCCATCCGCCACGTCAGCTGGCTGGGCCACCAGATCTCGCGTCGCGACACCGCGGTCGGCGCCGCACTGGCCGGGCGAACCGACGACGATGGCGTCGCTGTGCGCGTCGACGCGGTCGAGGCAGGCATCACCGCCGTGTCGGCGCCGGTGCGCAGCGGCGACGGACGGATCGTCGCGGCCATCAGCATCGTGGGGCCCTCGTTCCGCCTGCAGGGTGAGGTGCTCGCTCGTACCCGTCGCGCCGTGCTCGGCACCGCTGCCAGACTGGCCCCGTGACCCCTTCGCGACGCGACCTCCTCCGGCTGATGGCAGCGATGCCGGCAGCGCTCGCCCTCACCTCGTGCCGGGCCGACTCGCCGTCGTCGCCAGTCGATCCGGACGTCGATGAGCCGACTGAGTCCCTTACCGAGACACCGACCACTCGCCGCGTGCCCGAACCGCTGGCGATGATCCGCACCTCGTGGTCGGCCGATCCGTGGGCCCGCGGGTCGTACTCGTTCCTCCCGGTGGGCGCCGACCCGGCGCTACGCGCCGCCCTGGCCCAGCCGATCGACGGCCGGCTGTTCTTCGCCGGCGAGGCCACCTCGACCACTGCACCGGCGACCGTCCACGGCGCTCTCGAGTCGGGTCGCCGGGTGGCCGCCGAGGTCGACGACGCGGCCGAAGCAGGCGACGTGGTGGCCGTACTCGGCGCGGGCATGGCGGGGCTCGCCGCAGCGCAGGCACTGCGCGGTGCCGGCTACACGGTGGCGGTGTTCGAGGCGCGTGACCGCATCGGCGGGCGCGTGGCCACCGTGCGATCCGACGACTGGCCCATACCGGTCGAGTTGGGCGCATCGTGGGTGCACGACGTGAACGCCAGCGACCTCGCCGGGCAGCTCGACGGTCTCGGTGTCGACACCGCCGACTTCGATTACGACAACGCCAGCACGCTGTTCACCGGCGGCCTCACCCAGGCGTCGCTCGACGAGGCAGCCGACGCCATCGCCACCGCGATCGACCGGGCCGACGACGCCGACGCCGACCTCTCGATCGCGGCGGCCGTCACCGCCAGCGGCGCCGAAGTCGATCCGCTCGCGTTCAGCCATGTCGACGAGGTGGAACTCGCCAGCGAGTTCGGCGCGAACGCCGACGAGATGTCGGCGTGGTGGGGCACCGACGAGGGTTCCGAGGGCGACGACCTGCTGGTGGTGGGCGGCTACGGCGGCCTGGCCGATCACCTCGCCGACGGCCTCGACATCCGCCTGGGCACCGCGGTGCTCGACGTGTCGTGGGGCGCCGATGGAGCCGACCTCACCCTGGCCGACGGCGCCCCGTTCACCTGCGACCGGTTGGTGGTCACCGTGCCGCTCGCCGTCCTCGCCGCCGACGACATCACGTTCGACCCTCCGCTGCCCGACACCCACCGGGCGGCCATCGACACCATGGGAACCGGCCTGCTCGACAAGGTGTGGTTCGTGTTCCCCGAGCACTTCTGGTCGAACGAGTCGTTGATGTGGACACGTGTCGACGAACCCGGCACAGCGTTTCGCGAGTGGTTCAACCTCGCACCACTCACCGGCGAACCCGTGCTGCTCGCCTTGCACGGCGGCCGTACCGCGCGGGCATGGGCCGAACGCAGCGACGACGAGTTGCGCGCCGCGGGCCTCGCCGCGTTGCAGCAGTTCCTCGATGCCGGCTGGTGACGCCGGCTGGTGACGCCGAGCGTTCGGCGCGGCGGGTAACCGTGTCACACCCCTCGTGCAGGATGGCCGCATGTCGGTCGGAGCCGTTCTCGCCCAGGTGCGCAACGCGGTTGATGCGTTGGCGGGTCTCGATGTGGGCGCGTTCGCGGATGGCGAGCTCGACGAGTTGGTCACCGGACTGCAGGTCGCACGGCAACGGTTGACGGGTGTGGCGCGTGATGTGCTGGGCGAGTGGGACGAGCGGCGCGTGTGGGAATCGAACGGGTCGCGCACCGCAGCACACCGGGTGGCGCGTCTGGATCGGTCATCGGTCGATCACGCCCGCACCGAGATGTCCCAGGCGCGTGCCGGGCGACGTTGCCCACACACCGCTCGTGCGGTGACCGATGGGGTGTTGTCGCTCGATCAGTTCACGGTCATCACTGCCGCCAACACCCCGGCCCGCGCCGCGCTGTTCGCGGAGGCCGAGGAGTTGCTGGTTCGTGAATGTGCACCGCTCGATCTGCGCGGCACCCGCATCGTCATCCAACGCTGGACCGAGATCGTCGACGAACTCCTCGACACCGACCGAACTGCGGAACGTGAACGTTGCCTCGCCGACGGCGTCGACCCAGAACCCCGCCCCACACCCGTCGCTCATGCCGATGCGCGACTGTTCGCATCACGATCGTTCGAAGGGCGCCTCGTCATCGACGGCGACCTCGACCCGATCGGCGCCGACATCGTCACCAACGAACTCCGCCGCCTCACCGAACAGATTCGTCGCACCGACAAACAGGCCGGGATCACCCGCACACCGGCACAACGGCGTGCCGCAGCGCTCATCGAGATGGCAACCCGCTCAGCCACCGCACCCGCCAACGGACGCCGACCACGACCGTTGTTCACCGTCACCGTCGGCAACGACACCATGGCCCGCCTCTGCACTCTCGCCAGCGGCACCCTGCTCGGCTCAGGCGACCTGGTCCCCTACCTCGACACAGCAATGCTCGAAACCGTGCTGTTCGCCGACCACACCACCATGCTCTCCGTCAGCCGCCAACGCACCTTCCGCGGTGCCGTCCGCCGCGCCATCGAAGTCCGCGACCAGCACTGCCAACACCCCTCCGGATGCGACGTACCGGCCGACGAATGCGATGTCGATCACATCGTGCCCTATGCCGACGGCGGCCTCACCAGCCAGTTCGACGGCGACATCGGCTGCAACGCCCACAACCGCGTCGCCGTCCTGCGCCGCACCGGCAACCACACACCGCGCCCACACCGCACCATCGACCGCCT
>JBIKLX010000270.1:0-3393 GCA_044359565.1 Ilumatobacteraceae bacterium | reverse complement strand
TCCTGATAGATGGAGATGCCGATCACCACCAGAACGAACGACAGCAGGATCGCCCCGTCGAGCGGTTCCGATAGCAGGAAGTTCACCGACCCGGCGCCAAGCAGCAACAACAGCATCGGCTGGCGCAGCACATCGATCGCCTGGCGCAGCAGATTGCGAGGGGCTGCGGTCGGCAGTTCATTGGGCCCGTCGGAGGCGAGGCGACGCGCCACCTCGGCCGACGACAATCCAACCCGGTCATCTGCGTTCGTCACCGCCACGGCGTCATTCTGCGTACCCCGAGCACCCTGCGCCAGGGCGGGCACGGCAGCCCGATGAACACCCTCGAGCACAACCGCTACACCGAGGCCTGGCACCAGTTCGGCCGCTCGATCGCCACGCCTCGCGCCATCCTCGCCATCTCGGCGCACTGGTACATCAACGCCACCGCCGTCACCGCGATGGCCCAGCCGAAGACCATCCACGACTTCTTCGGCTTTCCACCCGAACTGTTCGCCTACCAGTATCCGGCGCCGGGCGACCCGGCACTCGCGCAGCAGATCGTCGACCTCGTCCAACCCACCTGGGTGGGGCTCGACGTCGACAGCTGGGGCCTCGACCACGGCACCTGGTCGGTGCTCGCGCACATGTTCCCCGCGGCCGACATCCCGGTGGTGCAACTGTCGATCGATGCCACCAAGTCGATGGCCGACCACATCGCCCTTGGTGCCGCACTGGCGCCGCTGCGCGAGCAGGGCGTGCTCGTCGTGGCCAGCGGCAACGTCGTGCACAACCTGCGCCGCATCGACTGGAGCCAGCCCGAGGGTGGCTACGCCTGGACCCAGGCGTTCGATGCCGAGGCCCGCGCCTTGCTGCACGACCGCCCCGCCGACATCGGCGAGCTCGCGGCCAGCCCGCACTGGGACCTCGCCGTGCCCACACCCGACCACTTCCTGCCGGTGCTGTACATCGCCGGCCTCGCACACGCGGCCGGGGTGCCTGCCGAGGTGCTGGTGGGCGGCTACGCGTACGGCGGCCTGTCGATGACGTCGTACGTCGTCCGCTGATCAGCTAGCCGATCGACAGCGGCCCCCGGCCGACATCTGGCCGGTGGGCGCCGAGCAGGTGCACGACCCGGCACCACGGAGGCTCAGCGACTCGAGCCCCCGGTGGTTCTGCAGCATCCGCGCCACGTCGGCCACCAACGCGCCGAGGCCGATGTGGGCGAGCACCTCCTGCCGATCGGGTGGGGCTGGACGACTGGAACCGGAACGGCTGTGCATGGGCGGCATCCTCGACCGGCACGGTGTGGACACCCATGGAACCGGGTGAGAACTCGGTGAGAGCCGGTCGGTCGGGTGCCGACATGGCAACATGACCGGTCAGCGCCACCCCGCCGACGCCGCCCGACGCGGCCAGAAAGACCGTCGCCATGACCGACGCTCCGACCGACGCCACCACTGCCACCAGCACCGGCACCCAGCCCAGCCACCCCTGGTGGCAGGACGCCGTCGTCTACCAGATCTACCCCCGCTCGTTCAGCGACTCGAACGGCGACGGCATCGGCGACCTGCGCGGCATCATCGACCGGCTCGACCACCTCCAGGAACTGGGTGTCGACACCGTGTGGCTCAGCCCGCACTTCGACAGCCCCAACGCCGACAACGGCTACGACGTGCGCGACTACCGCGCCGTGATGGCCGAGTTCGGCACCATGGCCGACTTCGACGAGATGCTCGCCGGTATGCAGGCACGCGGCATCCGCCTGGTGATCGACCTGGTGGTGAACCACTCGAGCGACGAACACGAGTGGTTCGAGCAGAGCCGATCGAGCCGCGACAACCCCTACCGCGACTACTACGTCTGGCGCGACGGGCGCGACGGCGGGCCGCCGAACAACTACCCGTCGTTCTTCAGCGGGTCGGCCTGGGAGCACGACGAACAGACCGACCAGTGGTACCTGCACTACTTCGCGGTGAAGCAGCCCGACCTGAACTGGGAGAACCCGAAGGTCCGCACCGAGGTGTACGACCTGATGCGGTTCTGGCTCGACAAGGGCGTCGCCGGGTTCCGGATGGACGTGATCCCGTTCATCTCCAAGCGGCCCGGCCTGCCCGATCTGGTGGGCGACGAGCGCGCCAACCCGCAGTTCGTCTACGCCAACGGGCCGCGGGTGCACGAGTTCCTGCACGAGATGCACGAGCAGGTGCTGGCCCCCTACGACGCTGTGTCGGTGGGCGAGGCGTTCGGTGTGCGGCTCGACGACACGCAGTTGTTCGTCGACTCGCACCGCGGCGAGTTGAGCATGCTGTTCCAGTTCGACATCGTGCGCATGGACCGCGACCACTGGCGTCACCTGCCCTGGACGGTGCCGCAGATGAAGGCGCTGTACACCCGTATCGACGCATCGAGCGGCACGCACGGCTGGAACACCAGCTTCCTCGGTAACCACGACAACCCGCGGCCGGTGTCGCGGTACGGCGACGACAGCCCCGAGCACCGCGAGGCGTCGGCCAAGGCACTCGCCACCCTCACCCTCACCCAGCGCGCCACGCCGTTCCTGTACCAGGGCGACGAACTGGGCATGACCAACTTCCCCTTCGAACACGTCGAGCAGTTCGACGACGTGGAGGTGAAGGGTCTGTGGAAGCACTACGTGCAGACCGGCCGGGTGTCGGCCGAAGAGCTGCTGGCCAACCTGCGCCACACCGCCCGCGACCACGCCCGTACCCCGATGCAGTGGAGCGCCGCAGCGAACGCCGGGTTCACCACCGGCACACCCTGGCTGGCGGTGAACCCCAACCACGACGTCGTCAACGCCGATGCGCAGCGCGCCGACCCGCAGTCGGTGTTCCACCACCACCGTCGCCTCATCGCCTTGCGCCGGACGGAGCCGACACTGGTGCACGGCACCTTCGTCGACATCGACCCCGCGCATCCGCAGGTGTTCGCCTACACGCGCACCCTCGGCGACCGACGACTGCTGGTGGTGGTGAACCTGGCGAGCACACCGTGCGGGTACCACCTCCCCGACGACCTCACCCTCGGCGACTGCCTGCTGCACAACGACGTCGGGCACCCCGGTGCACCGGGCGCTGCGACGCTCGAACTCGCCCCCTGGCAGGCCGCCGTCTACTGCGTGTAGCCGCTCCCACCGCCCCGGAACGGGCGGGGCGGGGCCAACCCGACCCGTTCCGACCCGTCCCGCCGTCTGTGTCGTGACACAGACCGACAGTCGTTCTGTGTCACGACACAGACGAGCGGGCCCACGAGCCGATCTGCTCCCATAGGCGATCGGTTCGCGCCTGCAGGGTGGCGAGGTCGGCGTCGTTGGCCACCACCGCATCGGCGACCGCTCGCCGCTCGGCGTCGGTGGCCTGCGATGCGATGCGCGCCCGAACGTCGGCCTCGCGC
>JBIKLX010000088.1:0-12384 GCA_044359565.1 Ilumatobacteraceae bacterium | reverse complement strand
ATCGACAGGGCGCGGATGGCCGAACCCCGGTACTCGATGACGTGGCCGATACCGCCGCCGGTACCGATGACGCCGATGATGTGGAGGATGACGTCCTTGGCGGTGACGCCCGGACGCAGTTCACCGTCGACGGTGACGCTCATCCACTTCGGCCGGCTCTGCGGCAGGGTCTGCGTAGCCAGCACGTGCTCGACCTCGCTGGTGCCGATGCCGAACGCCAGCGCGCCGAACGCGCCATGAGTGGCGGTGTGGCTGTCGCCGCACACCACGGTCATGCCGGGCAGGGTGCGGCCCTGTTCGGGAGCGATGACGTGCACGATGCCCTGGCCGGGGTGGCCCATCGGGAAGTTGATGATGCCGAACTCGGCGGTGTTCTCGCGCAGCACCTCGACCTGGCGGGCCGAGATGGGGTCGGCGATCGGCTGGTCGATGTCGGCCGTGGGCACGTTGTGGTCTTCGGTGGCGACCGTGAGGTCGGGGCGGCGCACGCTGCGGCCCGACAGACGCAGGCCGTCGAACGCCTGCGGGCTGGTGACCTCGTGCACGAGGTGCAGGTCGATGTAGAGCAGGTCGGGCTCACCGGGCGCGTTGTGGACGAGGTGGCGCTCCCACACCTTCTGCGGCAGGGTCATCGGGTTCGACATGGCTTCTCCAATCGTGCGCTGGCGCTGTCTCACATAGTGAGATACAATTCTCAGCAATGGAAAGTATAAGCGGCGTGGGCGTGATCGACAAGGTGGCCGTGCTGTTGGCCGCGTTGCGCGAGCAACCACTCGACCTGGTCGAGCTGCAGGCGGCCACCGGTCTGCCGCGGGCCACCGCGCATCGACTCGCGGCAGCACTCGAGGCGCACCATCTCGTCCGACGCGATGCGCAGGGGCGCTTCTGCCTCGGCCTGGAGCTGGTGGCGTTGGGTCGGGCAGCGAACGAGCAGTTGGGGTTGGCCGACGTGGCCGCGCCAACGCTCGCACGGTTGCGCGACGCGTGTGGAGAGAGCGTGCAGTTGTTCGTACGCGAAGACGACATGCGGCGCTGCGTGATGTCGCTGCAGTCGCCGCACGGGTTGCGCTGGATCGTGCCCGAGGGAAGCCTGTTGCCGCTCGATGCGGGCTCGGCCGGCAAGGCGCTCACCACCCACGGGGGCAGTCGGTGGGTGCAGAGCGTGGAGGAGCGCGAACGTGGTGTCGCCTCCGTCAGCGCCGCCATCCTCGACCGCCGCGGCGACGTGGTGGCAGCGGTCAGCGTGAGCGGCCCGATCGAACGGCTCACCCGTCAACCGGGTAAGCGGTTCGGCCCCCAGGTCGCCGCGGCCGGCGACGAGATCTCGGTGTTGCTCAGCCGCTGACCCGGGTTTCGAGCGCAGCGAGGTGTTGGTCGCTGCCGATGGCGATGAGCACGTGCCCGGCGGTGATGCGGAGAGCCGGATCGGGGTTGGTGACGAACGAGCCATCGGGACTGCGCACGGCGAAGACCATTGCCCCGGTGCTGCTGCGCAGATCGAGATGACCGAGTGTCTGCCCGTCGACAGGCGAACCGGACGGCACCGACACCTCTTGGAGACGGAATGTCCGGTCGCGTTCGTGCATCACGATGTCGACATAGTCGGCCACATTCGGCTGTGCCACGAATGACGCCATGCGTTGCGCGCCCAACTCCTGCGGGTTCACCACCCGATCGGCGCCGGCACGCTCGAGTTTGCTGACGCTCTCTTCCTCGCGGGCGCGCGCCACGATGAACAGGTCGGCGCGCAAGGCTCGGCCGGACAGGGTGACGAAGAGGTTGTCGGCATCGCTCTCGAGTGCAGCGATGAGCGCACGGGCTCTCATGATCCCTGCCGTGCGGAGCGTCGAGTCGAGCGTGGCATCGCCCAGCACCGACGTGTAAGGCAAGCCCTCGATGCGGTCCGCCTGCGCATCGACGACGACCACCGAGTGCCCCGCATCGGTGAGCTCACGGGCGATCGCCCGACCGACCCGTCCGATACCGCACACGATCGTGTGGCCGTTCATCGCCCCGATCCTACGGTCGCGTCGCCGGCGGGCCAGCAGCTCGGCTGCCGGGCCATCGACCATCGTCTCGATGAGCAACGTGATGGTGTAGAGCGCTGCGCCCACCCCGAGCACGATGAGCGCGATCGTGAACAACTGCTCGCCCGGGCCGAAGTCCTTCAGCTCGCGGAAGCCGACGGTCGTGACAGTGGTGACGGTCTGGTAGAGCGCATCGACGAAGCCGAGCCCGAAGCCCATGTAGCCCGCAGTGCCGACGACGAGCACCATGAGGAATGCAACACCCGCCAGACGGAGCCTCCGCCACGTGTCGACCATGCTTGACAGCGTACGGGAGTCGCTCAGGCGTGTCGGGAGGCGAAGGTCACGACGGCGGCCGCGAGGCGGTCGCGGTCGGCGTCGAGCGAGGCGACATGGCCGCCACGCGAGAGGCGCAGGCGCTGCACCGGGCCGACCAGGGCTGCGGCCACCACATCGGACGAACCCGGGTCGACCACGTCGTCGTGGTCGCTGGTGACGACGAGGACAGGAACCGTGACCTGATCGAGTCGCACCTCCAACGCACCTGCGTGCATCGCCAGCAGGGCACCGATGGGCAGTCGTTCATAGGCGGTCTCGCCGAGCGCCGATGGGCCCACCTCCACCCAGTCGTGGCCTCGCGACTGCCGCCACTCCAGTCCGTCGACCGCGTCGGGGTCGGGCGCGGGCGGGTTGATGGCCACGACGGCACCAGCCCGTCCTTCGGCCGCTAGGGCCAGCGCCAGCAGCGCCCCCATCGACTGGCCCACCACCAGGTCGGCCGGCCCGTCGGCAGGCCACTCACGTGCCGCGGCGAGCCAGGTCTCCCAGTCGACACCGATGAGGTCGTCGGGCACGCCACCGTGCCCGGGCAGGGTGGGGGCGAGCACGGTGTGATCTGCCGCCGACAGCGCTGCGACCACCGGCCACATCGTGGCGCCGGTGCCACCCAGGCCGTGCAGGCACAGCACTCGCGCCATGGTCAGCCGAGCGCGCGCAGGATGTCGGTGAGGAGATCGGTGGGGTCTTCGAGGCCCACCGAGATGCGCAGCAACCCCTCGGCGACGCCTACCGCCGTGGCCTCGTCGGGCGACAGACTGGCGTGGGTGGTGGTGGCCGGGTGGCACACGAGCGTTTCGGGCCCGCCCAGCGAGGTGGCTCGGCGGAGCAACTGCACCCGGTCGAGGAACTCGACCGCGGCCTGGCGACCACCGGCCAGGTCGACCGCCAGCAGCGTGCCCGCGTGGGTCATCTGCCGCCGGGCGAGCTCGGCCTGCGGGTGGCTGGCGAGGCCGGGGTAGTGCACGGCCTGCACGGCGGGATGCTCGGCGAGCGACTCGGCGAGGTACAGCGCAGAGTCGGCCTGGAACGTGGTGCGCACCGACAGCGTGCGTAGGCCGCGCAGCGCATTCAGGGCGTCGAAGGGCGATGGCGTGCTGCCGTGCAGCACCGAGTACGCCCACACCGCGTCGACCAACTCGCGCTCGCCGGCGATGACGCCGAGGGTGGCGTCGTTGTGTCCGGCGATCCCCTTCGTGGCCGAGTGCAGCACCAGGTGCACACCGTGCTGCAGCGGTCGCTGACCGAGCGGCGTGGCGATGGTGGAGTCGACCACGGTGATGGGCCCGCGCAACCCACCGATCTCATCGAGGTCGACGAGGTCGAGCCGCGGGTTCGACGGGGTCTCGGCCAGCACCAGCATCGTCTTGCCGGGCCGCACTGCAGCGGCGAAGGCACCGGGCTGGGCGCCGTCGACCAGCGTGACCTCGATACCGAACCGTTGGCAGGGGCCCTGCAGGAAGGCGAGCGTGCCGGCGTAGAGCTGGCGCTGGGCGACGATGTGGTCGCCCGCCGAGCACAGCGCCAACACGGTGGTGGCCACGGCTCCCATGCCCGAGGCGAAGGCCAGTGCATCCTCGGCGCCCTCGAGTGCAGCGATCGCTTCCTCGAACGAGCGGACCGTCGGGTTGGCGTAACGGCTGTAGAACTTCTCCACCCGAGTGCCGCCGGCGCGTCGTTCGGCATCGTCGAGGCCGCTCGACTCCCACGTGGTCGACGCCCACAGAGCGGGCGCCAACGACGTGCCGCTGGCGCGGCGGCCGGCAGTGATGGCGACAGTGGCGGGCTGGGGCTGATCGGACATAGTGCGCCGCCAGGTTAGGCGAAGACGTCGCAGGCTCCGACCTAGGATCCGCCCATGACGACCGACCTGGGTGAGATGTACCGCACTGCAAGGGTGCGGATCAGTGCACTGGTGAGCGATGAGGTGGCTGCGGTGCGCGTGCCCGCGACGCCGCTGTGGGACGTGCACGACGTGGTGGCGCATCTGGCCGGGGTGACCGAAGACGTGCACACCGGCAACATGGAGGGGGTGACCACCGACCCCTGGACGGCCGCTCAGGTCGAGCGGGGCCGCACCAAGACCGTGGCCGACCTGGTGGCGATGTGGACCGAGTATGCGCCACGGGTGGAGTGGTTCCTCTCCACTCCCGATGGAGCATCGGCGTATCGGGCCGTGCTCGACATCCACACCCACGAGGCCGATCTCCTCAATGCCCTCGGCCGGCCGGTCGATCTGCCCGCCGAGTTCCTCACCTGGATGACACCGCTGCTCCGCGACAGCTTCGACGAGGCTGTCGCCGAGGCCGGCCTCCCCGCAACGACGGTGAACGCCAGCGACCTGCAGTGGTTCCGCGGCCGTCTCGGTCGGCGTACGGCCGACGAGGTGTGTGCGTACGGCTGGTCGGCCAACCCCGCCCCATACCTCGACCACTGGTTCATCTTCGGCCGCGCCGACCGCTCGCTCGGCGAGACCTGCAGCGACGGTTCTGCATGATCGGGCCGGCATGATCGGTCACCTCGACGAGGTGGTCATCGACTGCCACGACACGATGCGGCTCGCCGAGTTCTGGCAGGGCGTGCTGGGAGGCACGATCCAGCGCCAGAGCCGCGAGTGGGTGGCCCTGTATCCGCCCACCGGCGTCACGGTGTCGTTCCAGGAGGTGCCCGAGCGCAAGGCGGTGAAGAACCGCGTGCACCTCGACGTGAAGGTCGACGATCTCGATGCGGCGGCTGTCGCGGCCGAGGCCATCGGCGCTACGCGTATCGGCATGCCCCGACCCGATCCGGTGGGTGGCTTCCAGGTGATGGCCGACCCGGAGGGCAACGAGTTCTGTTTCATCGTCGGCCCCACCCTTGTCGACGACGCCCTCGACTGATCGGTCGTCGACTGTGCGGAGGGCGACGGTGGGTCAGCGGGGGCCGCGAACCAGGCGGCCGGGCAACTCGCCGGTGAACTCGTCGTGGTCGACGGTCTGCACGCCGGCGACGAACGTGGCCGCGTAGCCGATGCCGCGCTGCACCAGTCGCCGGCCACCGGCGGGCAGGTCGAACGCCATCCGCGGGGCGTCGAACGTGAGCGCGTCGTAGTCGATGACGTTCACGTCGGCACGCATACCGGGGGCGATGAGGCCGCGGTCGCCGAGGCCGTACAGCTCCGCGGTCTGGCGGGTCTGACGGTGGACGATGTACTCGAGTGGCAGCAGCGGACCGCGGGTGCGGTCGCGGGTCCAGTGGGTGAGCATGAAGGTGGGCGTTCCGCCGTCGCAGATGGCGCCGCAGTGCGCCCCCGCGTCGCTGAGGCCCATGCGGGTGTGCGGGTGTTGGGCCGCCTCGTAGCTCATCGACAGGTCGCCGTAGCCGTAGTTGAAGAAGGGCGCGTACAGCATGCCGTTGCCGTCGTGGGCCAGCAGCTGGTCGAGCACGACCTGGGTGACCGGCACACCGAGCCGGTCGGCGATGGCACGCACCGACTCGTCGCGTGACGGCTCGTAGTCGATCGCTCCGTCGGCCACCGGCCACACCTTGTGGGCGTTGTCGAGCAGCACCTTGCGGAACAGGCCGCCGTCGTCGGGCAGGTCGTGCACGATCCGGCGGCGCCGCTCGGGGTCGCCCAGGGCGGCCAGCCGTTCGGCGAGCGGGAGGTGGCCCACCTCGGCATAGGCCGGGTGGAACATCAGCGGGTGCACGCTGCCCTGCAGGCAGTAGAGGATGCCGATACTGCGTCCAGCGACCTGGGTGTACATCGGCAGGCCGTCGGTGTGCGCCTGGTCGAGCAGGGCCAGCACCTCGCGCCACAGGTCGGGTGCCTGGTCGGGCTGGCTGAGGTTCACACTCACCGGCTGCCCCGTCAGCGCCGCGAGCCGGCGCATCCACGGCCATTCCTCCAGTGGCACGCGCACGTGCTCGGGCGAGAACTGGAACACGCCGTGGCCAGCGCGGCGGATGGCCTGACCGATGCCCAGCAACTCGCGTTCGTCGGCGTGGGTGCCGGGCACCAGTTCGCCGTCGCGCGAGCGGTGCAGCGGGGTGCGGCTGGTGCTGAAGCCGAGCGCGCCCGCCCGCAGCGCCTCCTCCACCAGCGTGCTCATCGCGGCGATGTCGCCGTCGGTGGCCACCTCGTTGGCGGCGCCGCGGTCGCCCATCACGTACCCACGCAGCGGGCCGTGGGCGATCTGCGCGCCGAGGTCGATGGCGTAGCGCTTCGCGTCGAGGGCGTCGAGGTACTCGGGGAAACTCGTCCACTCCCAGGTGATGCCCTCGGTGAGGGCACTGCCGGGGATGTCTTCCACGCCTTCCATCAAGGCGATCAACCAGTCGTGCCGATCGGGTGCCGCCGGTGCGAAGCCGACACCGCAGTTGCCCATCACCACCGTGGTCACCCCGTGCCAGCTCGACGGCGTGAGGTACGGATCCCAACTGGCCTGGGCGTCGTAGTGGGTGTGGATGTCGACGAAGCCGGGCGTCATCAGTCGACCGTCGGCGTCGAGCGAGCGATGGGCGGCGGTGCCGCTGCCGGCCGGTTCGACCGCGGTGATCAGGCCGCCGTCGATCACTACATCGGCCGGCCGCGCCGCTGCGCCGCTGCCGTCGACGAGGAGGCCGTTGCGGATGACGAGCTCGTGCATGGCGCTCAGTCTCGCGCGCCTGCGGTCGGCCAGCGCGATGAGCACCCTGCGCAGCAGGTGCGCAGGGTGCTCATCGCGGGCTGGGGCCGGCGTCAGGGAGCGGGGGTCCGGTCGGTCGGCTCGGCGACCTTGCCCCCTGTGGCCGTGTCGAGCGTCTGCTCGGCGAGCACCGTGCCGTCGGCGGCGATGGAGCGGATGACGACCGGTGACGCATCGGCGGCCGGCCACCAAGCGGCGAACTGTCCGTCGCTCAGCGTGGCGGTGATGGGATCGAGCCCGGGCACGCTCACCTCCACCCGGTCAGCCGTGCCGGCGGTGCCGATGACGAGGCTGACCGCCCGATCGGTGCCGAGCGCGGTCGACATGAAGCTGCTGACGGCCAGGTCGGTCGGCGGCTCAGCGGGCAGGTCGAACACGCTGGAACCGCCGAACTCGAACCCGCCGTCGGCCGCGAGGAGCATGCACACGCCCATCGTGGTGCCGTCGCTGAAGACGGCGACGCCGCTGCCGCCGCGCAGGTCGAGGGCGGTCAGCGGTGGCAGTTCGGCGGTGGAGGGGACGACGGGTGCCGCCGATTCGCCCCTCGACCCATCGGCCATGGCTGCGGCCGCCTCGGCCATCGACGCATCGATGGCCGTGGTGCAGGTCTCGCTGGCAGCATCGGCGTCCGCGGTGGTGGTGGCCTGCGGCGTGGGCGACCACGCGGCCGACGTGCCTGTGCTGCCGGGTCCCGGGAGCACGACCACTGCGGCGATCGCAGCAGCGGCTGCCAGGCCGGTACCGGCGAGCCAGCCGAGGCGAGAGCGGCGGGTGCCGAACTGGGCGATGCCCGATGCATGGTCGGGGGTGATGGCGTGGCCGGCCGTGGCCGGTGACTCGACATCGATGGTCATGATCGTCTCCTTCAGGCTGAGCGCCCGAGCGCTGTGCGCGGGCTGGAGAACGACCGCATCGGGACAGGGGTCGATGGCTCGAAGTCGGTTGAAGATCTGGTCGTCGGTCACCGTTCCTCCTCGGTCGTTCCGATGGCGGTGTGTCCGCCGACGGTGGCGTTCTTTCGCTCCGGCAGCAGCGCTGCCAGATCTCGGCGCGCCCGGTGCAGGCGGATGCTCGCGGCGTTCGCCGTGATGCCCAGGACGACGGCGATCTCGCGGGGAGCGAAGCCCTCCCAGGCCCACAGGTGCAGCAACTCGCGTTGGTCGGCGTCGAGTTGACCCATCGCGAGGTCGAGTTCGTCGTCGACCACCGCGGCAGGCTCGATCAGGTGTGCGGCGACACGCTCGACCAGCGTGGTTCGGCGCTGTTCGGTGCGACGGTGGTTGGCCAGACATCGGCGGGCGACGCCGATCGTCCAGGGCAGTTCCGCATCGGCGGGAATGTCGTCGAGACGGCGCCACACCACAGTGAGGGTCTCGGCGACGATGTCGTCGGTGTCAGCGCCACCACCACGGCGGCGCACGTAGCGCTGCAGCGGTTCGTAGGTGAGGGAGAAGATGGTGCTGAAGCGATCCCGGCGCGAGGGGTCGGCAGCGTCGAAGCCCGACATGTCCCACACCTGTCCGCGCACGGACGGATTCTTTCGCGGATCGATTCGCCTGTCCCTTCAGCCCACCCGCGAACTCGCCGCGATGAGCGATCTGCGCAACCAGTGCGCACGTTGCTCATCGCGGCGAGGGGGCGCGCTGCCGCGATGAGCGATCTGCGCAGCAGGTGCGCACGTTGCTCATCGCGGGGCGGCCCGGCCCAGCCGGGGGTCAGGCGAGGGGGGCGGTGTGGTGGTGGAGGAGGCCGTTCGAGCTGATGGCCGTGTTGCTTTCGAACGTGCGCGCACCGTGGCGGTCGGTGAAGGTGCCGCCGGCCTCTTCCACCACCACCATCACCGCGGCCAGGTCGTAGGGCATCAGGCCGACGGCGTCGACGGCGAGGTCGACGGCGCCCTCGGCCACCAGCATGTGCTGCCAGAAGTCGCCGAACCCGCGGCTGCGGTAGGCCTGGCGTTGCAGGTCCACCAGCACCGGCATCTTGCCGAGTTCGTCCCAGCCCTGGGTGTAGGTGACGCACACCTGTGCCGCGGCGAGATCATCAACTGCGCTCACCCGGCATCGGTGGCCGTCGGCGAAGGCGCCCAGACCGCGAGCGGCCCACCAGCGTCGGCCGAGGGCCGGAGCCGACACCACGCCCACCACCGGGCCGTGGTCGATGTGGGTGAGGGCGATGAGCGTGGCCCACACCGGGATACGGCGCACGAAGTTGCTGGTGCCGTCGATCGGGTCGATGATCCACCGCCACGGCGAGGTGGTGTCGCCCACCAGTCCGTGCTCCTCGCCGTACAGGCCGTGGTGCGGCCGCTCGGCCAGCAGGGCGCCCGACAGGGCGTGCTCGCAGCCGCGGTCGATCTCGGTGACCTCGCTGCGGTCGGCCTTGCGGTCGGTGCTGAACTCGCGAGCCTCGTAGGCGGGCAGGGTGATGCCATCGGCCAAGTCGGCCAGGCGCAGGGCCAGTGCCAGTTCGGTGGCCAGGTCGATGCCGAGGTCGACATCGGGCCCCGGGCCATTCATCGGGGGAACTCCGGTGGCCGCTTCTCGCGCAGCGCGGCGAGGCCCTCGGCCGCGTCGGCGCCGAGGAAGTTCAGCATCTCGTAGGCGAGCGATGCCTCGAAGTTGGGCAGGGCTTGGCGCAGCCAATGGTTCAGCGCCCGCTTCGTGTAGCGGGTGGCGTCGGCCGGTCCGCGGGCCAACTTCTCGGCGATGGCCAGTGCCTGCGGCAGCACCTCGTCGGCGGGCACCGCCTTGCTGACCAGGCCGATGCGTTCGGCCTCGCGCCCGTCGATGAAGTCGCTGGTGAGCAGGTAGTACTTCGCCTTCGCCATCCCGCACAGCAGCGGCCAGATGGCCACGGCATGGTCGCCAGCGCCCACACCCAGGCGGATGTGGCCGTCGGTGAACCGGGCTGCCTCGTCGATGATCGAGATGTCGGCCAGCAGCGCCACCGCCAGACCGGCACCCACCGCCACACCGTTGATGGCGCTGATGATGGGCGTGTCGCACTCGATCATCGTCCGCACGATGTCGCCGGCCTCGCGCATCACCCGCATCGTCTGGGCGTGGTTGCCCACCTGCTCGGCGATCCACTCGAGGTCGCCGCCGGCGCTGAACGCCTTGCCCTCGCCGGTGACGACGACGGCTCGCACGCTCGGGTCGTGGTGGATGTCGTGGAACACGCGGGCCAGTTCGGCGTGCAGCACGGCATCGGTGGCGTTCAGCTTGCCGGGGTTCGACAGGGTGAGCAGCAGCACGCCGTGCTCGCGGCGCTCGATGAGCAGCCGCCGGTAGGAGGAGTCGTCCATCGCCGCCGAGGCTATTGCAGCGCGGCGCGCACGGCGGCTTCGATGCCGTCGGCGTCGAGCCCCATCGAGGCCAGGATGCGATCGGGCTTGGCCTGCGGGATGAACACCGTGGGCACGCCCAACACCTCCACCGGCACCGAGGGTGCCAACGCGTGCACCTGGTCGGCGATGGTCATGCCGATGCCGCCGTCGCGGATGCCGTCCTCGCAGGTGACGACGGCGCCGTGTCGGGCGGCGTCGGCGATCATCGCGGCGTCGAGCGGGGCGCAGCACCGCACGTCCCACACCGTCGCCTCGATGCCGTCGGCGGCCAGGGCGGCGGCAGCCTTTTCGGCGGCGCCCACCAGTTTGCCGACGGCGAGGACGGCGACGCGCCCATCACCCTCGCGCAGGCGGCGGGCCTGCACGCCCGAGCCGACCTCGTGTTCGCCCACCTGTCGGGCAGCGCCCTTCGGGTAGCGGATGACCACCGGGCCGGCGTCGGCCAGACCGACCGCGTCGTGCAGCATGACCTGCAGTTCCTGCAGGCTCGACGGGGCCAGCACGCGCATGCCCGGCACCTTCGCCAGCAGGGCCATGTCGTACACGCCGTGGTGGCTGGGGCCGTCGTCGCCGGTGATGCCGGCGCGGTCGAGGCAGAAGATGACAGGAAGCCGGTGCAGCGCGACGTCGTACACCACCTGGTCCCAGGCCCGGCTGAGGAACGTGGAGTAGATGGCGACGATCGGGCGCAGCCCGCCCATGGCCATCCCGGCGGCGCCGGTGACGGCGTGCTGCTCGGCGATACCGACGTCGAAGAAGCGGCCGGGGAAGCGTGCCTGGAACGGCAGCAGCCCGGTGGGCCCGGGCATCGCCGCGGTGATGGCCACGACGCGGCTGTCGGCGTCGGCCTCTTTGATGATGGCGTCGGCGAACGCCTGGGTGTAGCCCGACGGCAGCGCCGGGGGAGGGCCGATGGCGGGGTCGAACACCGGGGTGTCGTGGAGGTGCTTTTCGTCGTCGTCCTCGGCGGGCGAATAGCCCCGGCCCTTCTGGGTGAGGACGTGCACCACGATGGGGCCTTCGGCCGACAATTCGACCGCCTTGGCGAAGGCGTCCTCGAGGGCGTTGATGTCGTGGCCGTCGACCGGGCCCACGTAGCGAACGCCCAGCGCCTCGAAGAACGACGGCGGCTGCAGGAACTCGCGCACCGCGGCCTTGAACGCCTCGACACCTTTCTCGGCCTGCGGGCCCACGTAGGGCAGGTTCTGCACGAAGTGCTCGAGGCGGCGCTGACGCCGCACGTACACCGGGTTGAGGCGGATGTTGGTGAGCGTGTGCGACAACTTGTCGGTGATGCGCTCGGGCAGGCTCGGGTGGTCGGCCGCCGGCTGCTCGACCGGTGTGGTGGTGCCCGCCGTGAGGTTGGAGATGGTGGGCGCATACGAGCGACCGTTGTCGTTCAGCACGACGATGACCCGCTTGCCCGAATGACCGAGGTTGTTGAGCGCCTCGTAGGCCATGCCACCGGTCATCGAGCCGTCGCCGATGACGGCGACGATGTGGCGGTGCGGGTCGACGCCGGCGTCGCGGGCGACGGCCATGCCGTAGGCGTACGACAGCACCGTGCTGGCGTGGCTGTTCTCGATGTAGTCGTGCCGGCTCTCTTCGCGGCTCGGGTAGCCCGACAGCCCGTTGGCCTGTCGGAGCTGTTCGAAGCCCGCCTGACGCCCGGTGACGATCTTGTGGACGTATGCCTGGTGGCCGGTGTCCCACAAGATGGCGTCGCGCGGTGAATCGAACACGCGGTGCAGGGCGAGGGTGAGCTCGACCGCTCCGAGGTTGGATCCGAGATGGCCCCCGGTCTCGGCAACGGCTTGCACCACGAAATCGCGGATCTCGCCGGCGAGTTCGTCGAGTTGCGGGTACGAGAGCCGCCGCAGGTCGGCGGGCTCGCGGATGTCGGAGATGGCCATGGCAGATCACACGCTACCGCTGGGTGTCTGGCGCATCGTGATCAGGTGGCTAGGTTCCGGACGTGCCCATCACCACATCTCTGTTCGACCTC
>JBIKLX010000011.1:0-41042 GCA_044359565.1 Ilumatobacteraceae bacterium | reverse complement strand
GGGGTCGAGCGGCCAGGGCATCAGCACCTGCAGCAGACGCACACCGGCCGATCGCAGGTCGTCGTCGGTGCGCAGGCCCAGCACCGCCAGCGCCTCGCGAACTTCGTGGTAGGTGTGGCCTGCGGCAGCAATGCCGATCCAGTCGTGCGGTCCGCTCACCGTGATGCGGTTCAGCCCGTTGTCGACCCCGTAGCGCCGTGCCAGGTCGAGCCGGGTGTAGTGCAGCTCGGCCTCCATGCGGATGGTGTGCGGGGTGAGCAGTTGGCCGTCGGCGTGGGGTACGAACGGCCGACCGTCGATCTCGACAGTGGGGATGACGGGCACGAGGCGCTCGGGGTGCAACTCCACCGTGCCGGTGCCATCGGCCACCACCTCGACGATGCGGATGGCGGTCCACGCCCCCGAGGCACGCGACATGGCAATGGCGTGGCGGCCGAGGTCGACTGCCTCTTGCACATCGCCCGGGTACAGCGTGGGGATGCGCAGGTCGACCAGCGTGACGTCGCTGGAGGTGGGAAGCGTGCTGCTCTTCGCGCTGGGGTCTTCACCCACCAGCGCCACCGCACCGCCGCGCGCCGATGCGCCGGCCATCACCGCGTGGCGCAGCGCGTCGCTGGCGCGGTCGAGGCCCGGCCCCTTGCCGTACCAGCAACCGATCACCCCGTCGTACTGCGCCGACCGCAGGCCCGAACTGAGCTGCGCGCCCATCACCGCGGTGGCGGCGAGCTCTTCGTTCATGCCCGGCTGGAACACGTAGCGGTAGCCGTCGCCCTCGGCCAGAGCAGCTGCCGCAGTGGCATCGCGGTCGAACCCGGCGAGGGGGCTGCCCGGGTAGCCGGTCACGTAGGCGGCGGTTTTCCATCCGGCCCGGCGGTCGACTCGCAACTGCTCGAGCGGCACGCGGGCCAGCGCCTGGGCGCCGCTCATGAACACCGTTCCCTCGTCACGTCGATAGCGGTCGTCGATGCGATAGTCGAGTCGGGCAGCCACGTCGGCATTCTGCCACGGCACTGCTGGCCGCCGTATAGGGTCGAATGCCGTGCGCAGCGGCACCCCGGCCATCGTCGAACTCGAGCGTGCCGGTGCGGTGTACGCAGTGCACGAGTTCGAGCACGACGCCGCTGCCCTCGACGGCGGTCGCGGGTTCGGCATGGTGGCCGCCGAAGCCCTTGGGGTGGAGGCCGACCGGGTGTTCAAGACACTGCTGGTCGATGTGATCGACAGCGGCGGCCGGGTGTCGGGCCAGGCTGTGGGCATCGTGCCGGTCACCACCCAGTTGTCGCTGAAGGAGATGGCGGCCGCCGTGGGCGCCAAGCGGGTGGAGATGTGCGACCCGGCCGCGGCGCAAAGAATCACCGGCTACGTGGTGGGTGGCATCAGCCCGTTCGGTCAGAAGAAGCGGTTGCGCACCGTGGTGGACGAGACGTGCGACCTGCACGACACGGTCTTCGTCAGCGGCGGTAAGCGCGGCCTCGACCTGGAGGTGGCGCCCGCCGTGCTGGTGGTAGTGCTGGACGCCACGACGGCGCCGATCGCCGCCTGGTGATCCGGGCGCTTCTCAGCGCGCCGAGTCGAACGCGGCGAGGCGGTCGAGGAAGCGATCGGGGTGCACGAGGTGCGGGTAGTGCCCCACGTCGGGCCACAGCTCGTACGCGGCCGATGGCACGGCACCGGTGAGCCAGGCGGCGTAGCCCTCGCCGGGGTCCATCCCGTGCAGGGCCAGGTAGGGCGCCGTGATGCCACCGGCCAACGCATCGACCTGGGCGTCGAGTTCGTCGGGTGTCGAGTCGAACACGGTGCCCCAGATGCCCAGTACCACCGACTGGTCGGCAAAACGCAGGGCCTCGACGCGAGCCGCCTCGGCCGCGGGCAGCGTGCCCGCCATCGAGCCGAACACCAGCCCGATGGCCATGGCGAACGATTCCGCATCGCCCTTCAGCAGTGGCTCCAGTTGGGTGAGGCCTTCTTTGAACGCCGACAGGCGCAGCGGCTGATCGACGTTGACGATGCCGCGGGTGGGGTACATCGCTCCGTAGGCGCTCACCACGATGCCGCCGAGCGAATGGCCCACGACCAGCGCTTCGTCGACGCCGGCGACCCCCGCGGCGAGCACGGTTTGGCGAACATCGCTCGCCATGGTGATGGGGTCGTACACGTCGCCAGGTGCGCTGTGTCCGTGCCCGCGCAGGTCGACGGCGATGACCGTGTAGTGCCGCGAGAGCGGGTTGATGAGCGGCCGCCAGGTCTCGCGCGACTCGGTGATGCCGTGGACGATGATGGCGACCGGTCCGTCGCCGACGATCTCGTGAGCGAGTTGCATGTGGGGCACCGTAGTCGGCACCCGATGGGCCCGATCTACGCGCGGGTGACGCGGCCGCGCAGGGCGGCGAAGGCGAGGCTGAACGACACGCCGCCCACGACGGCGATGGCGAGTAGGCCCTTACCGATGCGGTCCCACTCCCAGCCGTCCATCAGCAGGGCGCGCATGGCGTCGAGCAGATACGTGACGGGGTTGAACTTCGCCGCGGTGCCGAGCCAACCGGTCATCTGCGCGCTCGGCAGGTAGGCGGTGGTGAGGAACGCGAACGGGAAGAACAGCAAGAACGCGTTGTTCACCGCCGCCGGGTTGCCGGTGCGCAGCGCCAGTGCGTAGGGGAAGCCCGTGAAGCCCAGGCCCCACAACCCGCCGACGATCACGAATGCCAGCAGCCCCAGCACACCGGTGGCCGACGACACCCCCACCAGCACACCGAGCAGGGTGACCGGCACGGCGAGCGCCAAGATGAGCGCCAGGTCGGCGCTCATCAGGCCGAGCAGCAGCGTGCCGCGTCGAACCGGGGTGAGCAGCAGTCGGTCGAAGTAGCCGTCTTGGATGTCGATGACGAGCGAACTCGCCCGGCTGACACCGGTGACCGCGAACACCACCGACACCGGCAATTGGAACGCCTTGTAGTCGAAGCCCGGCGGCAGGCTGCCCTCGACGAACGACTGCAACGCGCCGACGTTGACGACGAAGAAGAACACCGGGATGGCAAGTGCGGGGATGAACGCCTCGGGTTCGCGCAGGGTGAGGCGTATGGCGCGCAACGACACCGTGCGCAGGTCGTGCAGGAACCCGGCACTGCGCGGATGCACTCGGCCCGAGTGGACGCGGGGACTGTCGAGGCTCATGCTGCATCCTCCTGCAGGCGCACACCGGTGGTGTGCAGGAACACGTCGTCGAGCGTGGGGGTGCGCAGCGTGAGGCCCTCCACCTGGATGCCCGCCTCGGCCAGGGCGACGGCCACCGGGCTGATTGCTGCGGCGCCGTTGGTGACCGAGATGAGCACCTCGTGCCCGCTGGTCTCGATGCGGTCGAGGCCGGCCACCTGCGCGAGCGCGGCGACGGCCGGGTCGGTGCCGCCCCGGCCGGTGTGCACGACGATGACGTCGCTGCCGATCTGGCGCTTCAACTCGGTGGGGGTGCCCTCGGCAACGATGCGGCCGCGGGCGATGATGCCCACCCGGTGCGCCAACGCGTCGGCCTCTTCGAGGTACTGGGTGGTGAGGAAGATGGTCATGCCCAACTCCTCGTTCAGGTAGCGCACCTCGTCCCACACCGACGCCCGGCTGGCCGGGTCGAGGCCGGTGGTGGGCTCGTCGAGGAACAGCACATCGGGCTGGTGCACCAGCGCCGCCGCCAGGTCGAGACGGCGCTTCATGCCGCCCGAATAGGTGCCGATGCGCCGGTCGATGGCGTCGCCGATCGACACCAACTGCAGCAGGTCGTCGAGGCGCTGGGCGCGCTCGGTGCGGGTGAGGCCGTACAGGCGGCCCTGCATGTCGAGCAGTTCGCGCCCGGTCTGCTTCGGGTCGAGGGCAGCGTCTTGCAACGCCACCCCGATGCGCAGCCGCACCTGCTCGGGGGCGGTGCGCACGCTGTGGCCGGCCACGATGGCGTCGCCGCTGGTGGGGGCGAGCAGGGTGGTGAGCACGCGCACCGTGGTGCTCTTGCCCGCGCCGTTGGGGCCGAGAAAGCCGTAGATCTCGCCGGGTGCGATGGCGAGCGACACACCGGCCACAGCCTCGGTGTCGCCGAACCGACGCACCAGGTCGATTGCTTCGATGGATGCTGACATGGCGGATGACGCTACGGCCGTGCGGCGGCCCTGGCTCTGCGAGTGGCCTCGATTTTTGCGATACGCGTGCGGGCCGGCGGGTGGGTTGCGCCCAATCGCTCACGCCAGCCGAGCGGTCGATTGCCGCCGCCCATCGATACCACACGACGCAGCGCGCTCGACAGCTCGCGGCCGAACCCCAGCTGCACGGCGCGGGCATCGGCTTGGAACTCGGCCCCTTTGCCCGCCACGTTGCCCACTGCGTTGGCGACGATGAGTCCGGCGAGGAACACCCACGACACGGCGGTGAGCAGGCCCGACACGATGCGCCCCAGCAGGGTGAGCGCTGCTGAATGGCGGGCGAAGCTGGAGGTGGCCGCCGACGCCACGTTCTGCAGGAAGAAGCCGATACGGGCCAGTACCTGCACAGGCACGCTGAACCATTGCGACAGCGACAGTGCCACCGTGTGGAAACCGAGGTGGTGGCTCAGCTCGTGGGCCAGCACGCCGGCCAGTTCGTCGCGCGGCAGGGTGTCGACCGCCAGCGACGACACCACCACCAGATGCCCGCCGCATGCGAAGGCATTGAGTTCGTCGGACGGCAGCACCGCCAGCACATACCGATGCGACGGCAGGTGGGCGGCTTCGAGCACCGATCGCCAGGCGGTCTCGAGCCGGGCCCGCTCGGAGCGGTCGGGCTGACGGGCACCGAGCAGGCGAGTGAGCAGGGACACCTGGACGGGCCTCACGAACAGCAGCACGGCACCGGCCAGATAGGCGAGTACGAACGTGATGTAGCCGACGTTCCACACGAGGTGAATCGGCAGCCAGAACACCGCAAGGGCGACGAGCGACACGGGCAGGATGGTGAGCACAGGAGCCATCGCCGCGACGGCGGAGGACTCGATCCGTCGCGAGGTGGTGCTCATCGGCCCCACGATACGAGATGGGCGTCGACGCCCGTCGGGGGTCATCCCCGATCGCCCGCGAAGGGGTCGGTAATCTCGCCCGCGAACCATGTGCTGCGTCGCGCGCTCGCGCGTCACTGCACACCTGTTCATCGACCCCGACGAGCAACCGAAGGAGGTGTCCCCTGGCCATCCGTATCACGCCCACCACCGAGGGAACCCCGGTTTCCAAGTCGGTGCGCGAATTGCTCGACGACGCGATCGCCTGCGAGGGCACCGATCTCGGTGCCGCCCGGTCGATGGCGCAGCAAGCGCGTGTGCTGGCGCACACCCTGAACGACGGCATCGGCGAGGCCGAGGCGCTGTATCGCTTGGCGTCCATCGCCTACCGCGCGGCGCACGCCGACAACGCGTTCTCGGTCGCGCTCGATGCGCGCGATCTGGCCCGCCGCGTGGGTGCTCCCTCGATGGAGGTGCGCGCGGTCAACCTGATCGGCCTCATCCACTACGACGCCGGTAACTACTCCGATGCCCTCGACGCAGCCCTGCATGCGCTCGAACTGCACCGCCTGGCAGGCCTCACCACTGGTGAGGGCCCGCTGCTGAACACCATCGCCATCATTCACCATTCGCTCGGCGACAGCGACCGGGCACTGGTCACGTACGAGGCTGCGCTCACGGCCAACCGCGGGTCGGGTCGTCCCGACCACGACATGGTGACGATGGCCAACATGGCCGAGGTGCGGGCCGAGCGCAACGAGCACCTGCTCGCCGTCAGCCTCGGTGAATCGGCGCTCGAACTGGCCCGTGTGCACTTCCAGGACTGGGTGCCGCGCATCCTCGCCCAGTTGTCGACGTCGTACTGCGCGCTCGAGGCGCTCGATCAGGCCGAGGCGTGTCTGGCCGAGGCCGAACGCATCGCGCTCGACGAACGCGATGCAGGCGCTGCGGCCACGTCGATGTGCACGCTCGCGCTGGCGCGGGCTCAACTCCAGCGCGCCGCGCGCAATCCCACCGCGGCCATCGAACAATGCGACCGCGCGCTCACCATCGCCGTCAAGCACAACCTGCTCGAGTTCGAGCTGCGGGCCCATACCCAACTCGCCGACCTGTACAAGCAGATCGGCAACTCCGAACGGGCGCTGTTCCACCAGGAGGCCCGGTTCGACAAGCACCAGGTGCTGTTCAGTCAGGGCACCGACCTCCGCATCAAGACGCTACAAATTGCCCACGACACCGAGGCCGCACGCCAGCAGGCCGAGATCCTCCGCCTGCGCACCGGCGAGTTGGAGGATCTGGTGCGGGGCCGCACCTACGACCTCGAGGAGTACCAGCTCGAGGCGTTCCAGCGCCTGGCTGTCATCGCCGAGTTCCGCGACACCGACACGGGCGAGCACACCGTGCGGGTGGGTGACATGTCGCGTCAGATCGCCGCCGAACTGGGTGAGGGCGACGAGTTCGCCGATCGACTGCGCCTGGCCGGGCGCCTCCACGACATCGGCAAAGTGGCCGTTCCTGATGCCATCTTGTTGAAGGCGGGTCCGCTCACCTCAGCCGAGTTCGAGGTGATGAAGACGCACACCACCGTCGGCGCCGAGATCTTGTCGGGCAGTACTTCGCCGCTCATCCAACTGGCTGCCGAGGTGGCGCTGAACCATCACGAGCGCTGGGACGGCACGGGCTACCCGAACGGGTTGATGGGAGACGCCATCCCGGTGTCGGGACGCATCGTCGCCGTGGCCGACGTGTACGACGCCCTCATCAGCGAGCGGCCCTACAAGCGGGCGTGGAGCCGGGCCGAGGCCACGCGGTACGTCATCGCATCGAGCGGTTCGCATTTCGAGCCCCGCCTCGTCGATGCCTTTCTCGAGATCATGGTGCGCATCCACCCCGAGCTTGTCGACGAACTACGCCACGATCTCGAGGCGCGCTCCGCGGCACGTAGCGATGCCGATTCAGCGACCGCGCAGCCGGTCGAGCAGGCCGGTGGCTCCGACGACGCCACACGGCCGATGGGGCGGCCGATGATGCGAGTCGAGATGGTGGGCCTGTTCGCCGAGGCCGACGGCGACGCCAACTGATCGGCCGCCCGCTGGGCAGGAGATCAGGTGGGATCGGTGCCCTGCAACGCCCGGGCCACCCAGTCGCCCACGAACGCGGCCAGTTCAGCGGCCGTGGTGTCGATGCTGCCGTGGCGCAGTGCGTGGCTGAACGACGCCACGGCACCCATCACTCCGCTGGCGTAGAGCTGCGGGTCGGCATCGGCCAGTTGCCCCGCGCGCTGTGCCTCGCGCACCAGGCGGACGAGGTCGTTGGCGTACACGTCGCTGCCGGCGCGCAAGATGCCCGCCACCTCGTCGTCGGCGCGCTCGACGTCGAGCAGCGCGAAGTAGGCGCGGTGCTCGGCCATGAACAGCACCGAGGCAACCGTGCCCTGGCGGATGCGGGTGATGGCATCGGCGGTCGGGTCCATCGCTGCGGCCTGGGTGCGGCGTAGTTGCTGGCGCATCGTGCGCACCAGTTCGGCGAACAGGCTCTGCTTGGTGGGGAAGTACCAGTACATCAGGCCCTTGGCCACCCCGGCCTCGGCGCAGATGTCGGCGATGCGGGTGTTCGAATAGCCCTTGGTCGAGAACAGCCGAGCGGCCGCTTCGAGCAACTGGTGCTTGCGTTCGAGACCCTGTTCGGTGTGCGTGCGGCTCGCAGTCGCGGTCACCAGGCCAGTCGATCACTCTCTTGACCGTCTGGTCAAGGCCAGTGGCTCCGGCGCGTCGCTCGGGGGTCGACCGAGCCCGCTGCCTACACTGGCCCGATGGGCGCCACACGAGCCGAGCGGATCGACAGCCGCACCCGTAACCCGAAGTGGAAGAACCTGCCGGTGCGGATCGAGATGCTCGAGTGCATCAACTGCGACGCCTGTCTGCGCCACTGCCCGCCGCACTTCGGGGCCATCTTCAACCACGGTCCCGACGTCGTCATCATCCCCGAGCTGTGCAGCGGCTGCGACAAGTGCCTGCCGGCCTGCCCGGTGAACTGCATCTACCCGTTCCCCGACTGGGAGACCAAGGCTGTACCGGGGGAATGGTGGGACGAACCGCTGAGCGACAACGACCCGTACCGCTGACGCTCGGTGCGCTGACATACTGCCCCCATGACTGTTGCACTCATCCCTGGTGCCGAGGCCTGGTCGCACGAGGGCGCCGAGCCCGTCGGTGTGCTGGTGATCCACGGCTTCACCGGTAATCCGTCGTCGATGCGTGGTATGGCCGAGGCGTGCGCCGCAGCCGGCCTGCACGTGGAACTGCCCCGTCTGCCCGGGCACGGCACCACGGTCGACGACATGCTCGGTACCTCATGGACCGACTGGGCAGGTGAGGCCGAGGCCGCGTACCAGCGCCTCGCTGCCCGTGTGCCGAAGGTGGTGGTGGCCGGTCTCAGCATGGGCGGTGCGCTGACGCTGCGAGTGGGCGCCGACCATCCCGAGGTGCTCGGCCTGGTGTGTGTGAACCCCGCCACCCAACCCCAGCCGCCCGAGGTGGTGGCGATGGTGCAGGGCATGCTCGACGCCGGCACCGAGGTCATCCCGGGCATCGGCAGCGACATCGCCGACCCCGAGGTGAAGGAGTCGGCCTATGAAGGCACGCCGGTGCGGTGTCTGCTGTCGCTCGTGAACGACGGCCTGGCCCCGCTGGCCCAGCACTACCCGTCGATCACGATGCCGCTGCTGCTGCTCACGTCACCGAACGACCATGTGGTCGAGCCGGCACAGGCCGACTACCTGCAGGCCAACTACGGCGGCCCGGTCGAGCGGGTGCTGCTCGAGCGCAGCTACCACGTCGCCACCCAGGACTACGACAAGCACATCATCTTCGAGCGCACCGTCGAGTTCGCCCGCCGCCTCGGCGGCATCTGACCACTCCCGTGATGATGCGCCATCTCCCCGCGTCGATACCGGCCTCGATCCCGAGCCCGTCCGACGGCACGATCGAACTCGGTCCGCTCACGATCCACGCCTACGGGTTGGTCATCGCGCTGGGCGTGGTGGCCGGCATCTGGCTGTTCGGGCGCCGTCTCGAGGCGCGCGGTGCGGGCACACGCGACGATGCCACGGCAGTGGGCATGTGGGGTGTGCTCGGCGGCATCATCGGTGCCCGGCTGTACCACGTGGCCACCTCGTGGGACTCGTTCTCGGGCGATCCACTGCGCATCTTCGCCATCTGGAAAGGCGGCCTCGGCATCCCCGGCGGCATCGCGTTGGGTATCGCCGTGGGGCTGTACGCGGCCAAGCGCCGCGGCCTCGACGTGCCCGTGGCGGTCACGTGCGTGACGCCCGGTATTCCGCTCGCGCAGGCCATCGGTAGGTGGGGCAACTGGTTCAACCAGGAACTGTTCGGTGGGCCCACCACGCTGCCGTGGGCGCTGGAGGTGAGCGACGAGACAGCCATGAAGGCCGGGTATCCGCCGGGCACGACGTTCCACCCGACATTCCTCTACGAGTCGCTCTGGAACCTGGCGCTGTGCGGTCTGCTGCTGTGGATCGATCGTCGCTTCAAGCTCCGCGCAGGCAACCTGATGGCGGTGTACCTCATCGGCTACGGCATCGGCCGGTTCTGGATCGAGGGCATGCGCATCGACCCGGCCAGTGAGCTGGGCGGCCTGCGCTGGAACCAGTGGGTGGCGCTGGCGATGATCGTCATCGGTGCCGTCGTGCTGGTGGTGCGCCGCGGCCCTGGTCCCGTGCCCGAGCCGGTAGAGCCGGTCGAGCCGGCAGAGCCGGGCGCGCTCGACGCAGATGCCGGTGAGTCGTCCGACTACGTTCCGCAGGATGAGTGACGACGTCGTCCTGTACGAGTTCCGCGAGCCCGGTATCGCGCTGCTCACCCTCAACCGCCCCGACCGCCTGAATGCGTGGAACGGCGAACTCGCCGCCCGCTACTTCACCCTGCTCGACCAGGCTGCTGCCGACCCAGCCGTGAAGGTGATCGTGGTCACCGGTGCCGGCCGTGGCTTCTGCGCCGGGGCCGATATGGACACGCTGCAGGGCATCGGTGCCTCGGCCGGTAGCGGTGGCGCCGAGAGCGCAGCGGGTGGCCGGCCCCAGCACCACACCGCGCTCGCCGTGCCCAAGCCCGTCATCGCTGCGGTGAACGGTGCCTGCGCCGGCATCGGCATGGTGCAGGCGCTGATGTGCGACATCCGTTTTGCTGCCGCCGGCGCGAAGTTCACCACCGCGTTCTCGCGGCGCGGGCTCATCGCCGAGTACGGCATGTCGTGGGTCCTGCCGCGCCTCATCGGCACCTCACGGGCGATGGACCTGCTGTTCTCGGGCCGGGTCATCCTGGCCGAGGAAGCGGCAGCCATGGGGCTGGTGAGCGAGGTGGTGCCGGCCGAGCACCTGCTCGACCACACCCTCGCCTACGCGGCCGAACTGGCGGTGAACGCCTCGCCCACCTCGATGGCGGTGATGAAGCAGCAGGTCTACGCCGACCAGACGCGAAGCCTCGTCGAGTCGACCGACGACGCGATCGAACTGATGAAGGCCTCGTTGCGCCGTGGCGACTTCAAGGAGGGCGTGGCCAGCTTCCTGCAGAAGCGGCCACCGAACTTCGCACCCCTGGCCTGAGTTCAGCCGAGATCGCGCAGCTGCTCGGCCAGCAGCTCGGGAATGACCGGGTTGAAGTACTCCTCGCAGGCCACTTCGGCGGCAGCGATGAAGCGCGCCGTGCCTGCGCTGCGCCAGGGCGACACGATCTCGACGTTCAGCCAGGCATCGGGCCACTCGCCACCATCGGTGGGGCGCTGGTTGAACCACAGCATGTACGGCAGCGGCCGGTCGTAGAGGCGGTCGAGGCGGCCGAGCACATCGACCAGCAGGGCAGCGAGATCGTTGCGTCCGGCGTCGTCGAGTTCGCCGAGATCGGCAACCCGGTGGCGCGGAGCCAGCGACAGTGCGATCGGGTACGTCGCGGCGGGCGGCACCGAGGCCGACCAACCGCCGTGGGCTGCAACGAACCGCTCGCCCGGGTCGGCGTCGGGGGTCCATCCGGCGCCGAGCAGTCGGCCGGGTCGACTGGGCACGTGGTCGTAGGCGTAGATCTGGCCGTGTGGATGAGCGATGGTGGCGCCCACCTCTGGCCCGCGGTTCTCGAAGATCAGCACGTAGTCGACATCGTCGCGGCTGCCGAGTGCGCAGAACCGCTCGGCCCACAGGTCGATCACCCGGCGCGCCCCGGCCACACCGAGCGAGGTGAACGTCGCCTCGTGCTCGGAGGTGTACAACACCACCTCGCACCGGTCGCCTGGCATTGCTGGCCAGCGGTTGCGGAACCAGCGCACCTGGTAGGGCTCGGGCGATTCGAGCCCACCGACGCAGAACGGGCAGCCGGTGCTCGGCAGGTTCGGGCGCGCCTGGCGTGTGCCCACGACGTGCACGACGGTACCGAGATACGGGTCGACGCGGGTATCGGAGAGGTCAGTCATCGGATTCATGGAGGTGCGAGAGGAGAGTGTGGTCAGGTCAGCGCAACGGTGCGCCCGAATCGGGATCGAAGAAGTGGGCAAGGTGCATCTTGACCGCCAGGCGCACCTCGTCTCCCATTGCGACCGAGTGCACCCCGTCGACCCGGGCGATCACCTTGGTGCCGCTACCGGCCAAGTGCTCGGTGTCGTCGCTGACAGCGTCGAGTCCCTCGATCGCAGGCGGTGCCACATCGACCGAAGCGTGGATGTGGACCTCAGCGCCCATGGCCTCGGCGAGCGTGGTGGTGAGGGTGATGGTGTGGTCGGCCGGTACGTTGATGTCGCCCTCCATCGCGAAGTGCTCGGGACGGACACCCAGGATCACCTGGCTGCCGCCCCGCTCGCGCAGGCCGGGATAGCGGTCGAGGGCCGCGGTGGGCACAGCGAGGCGCTGGCCGGCGAGATCGAGCATCACACCGTGTTCACCGTCGACCGTGACATCGACGGTGACGAGGTTCATGGCCGGGCTGCCGATGAACGCGGCGACGAACAAGTTGGCCGGCCGGTTGTACAACTCCTGGGGTGGTGCCACCTGCTGCAGGAGACCCTTGCGCATCACCGCCACACGGTGCCCCATGGTCATCGCCTCCACCTGGTCGTGGGTGACGTACACCATCGTGGTGCCGAGCCGGGCCTGGAGGTGGATGATGTCGGACCGCATCTGCACGCGCAACTTTGCGTCGAGGTTCGACAGCGGTTCGTCCATCAGGAACACCTGCGGCGAACGCACGATCGCCCGTCCCATCGCGACACGTTGGCGTTGGCCGCCAGAGAGCGATTTGGGCAGCCGATCGAGATACTCGGTGAGGCCCAGCATCGCGGCTGCCGCCTCGACACGTTCGGTGATCTCACGCTTGGCAACCTTGGCCACCTCGAGCGCGAACCCGATGTTCTTCCTGACGGTCATGTGCGGATACAGCGCGTAGTTCTGGAACACCATCGCGATGTCGCGCTCGCCGGGGGGTACGTCGTTGACGAGGCGGTCGCCGATGGTGAGGGTGCCCTCGCTGATCTCCTCGAGCCCCGCGATCATGCGCAGCGCAGTCGACTTACCGCATCCGGAAGGGCCGACGAGCACCATGAACTCGCCATCGTTGATCTCGAGGTTCAGGTCGTCGACTGCCTTTGGGCCGTCTTTGTAGACCTTGGACACGTTGCTGAACTTCACGCTGGCCATGGCTGCTGCTTTCTCACTTCATACCGCTCGAGGCGGAGTTCTCGACGAAGTACCGCTGGGCGAAGAGGAACACGAGGATGGGTGGTGTCATCGCGATGATCGCCCCGGCGAAGACGAGGTTGGTGTCGGTGCTCGACCGGCCGCCGAGCGTGGACAGCGTGAGCGACAGCACCTTGCTCTCGGGGTTGCCGGAGTTGATGATGACGAGCGGCCAGAAGAACGAGTTCCACGCGTAGAGGAAGCCGAACGTTGCCAAGGTGGCGATGGCCGGCCGGGCGAGCGGCACCATCACCTTCCAGAGGATGCGCGAGCGGCTGGCGCCATCGATCAGCGCCGCCTCCTCGATCTCTTTCGGGATGCCGATGAAGAACTGGCGCATGAGGAACGTGCCATAGGCCGAGAACGTGAAGGGAACGATCAGTGCGGCGAGGTTGTCGCGCCAGTTCAGCTGCAGCATCAACTGGAACAGCGGGATGATGAGCACCACGAAGGGGATCATGACCGAACCGAGGTACATGAGGAACAGCCCAGATCGGCCCTTGAACTGGATTCGCGCGAACGCATAACCGCCGAGGATCGATGTGAGGATCTGCCCGCCCACGACGGCCATGGTGACCAGCAGGGTGTTGGTGAGCGACCGACCGAGCTGCTTCTCGGTGACGACTTCACTGAAGTTCTCGAGGCGTGGGCCGAACTCGCGGGCCGGTGTGGGGGTGTTCACCAGGCTCAGCACGGTGTCGGTCGAGTCGTCGACCGACTGGAACAGTCCGCCCACCGTGAGGCGCGAGCGGTAGGCCTCGATCTGTTGGCCGTCGACATCGATGAGGAACACCGGCTTGTCCTCCATCGTGCCGTCGACATCGACCGACACCGTGGCCCCGGTCTTGTCGCCGGCATCGGCGGCCAGGGTGATGGTGCGCGTGGCGTCGTCGAGTGGACGGAACTCGGCGAGCGGGACATCGGTGTCGACCAAGGCGTACTGACCGCTGCGACCCGTGAACTCGTACACCGGCAGCGGATCGCCCTCGAGTCCGAGCGACTCGGCCGGCACCGTCACCGGCTGTTTCGGGATGAGCGAGGGCGGGTAGGTGAAGATGTCGTCAGGTCGCTTCATCGAGGTGGACAGCGCCACGACGAAGGGGAAGATGACCACGACCGCCACCCCGACGAGCAGCGTGTAGGTGAGCACTCGCACGACGGTGGCCTTGGGCCCCTTGCGCCGCACGCTCATGAGATGCCCCCAGCACTTGCTTCGTCACGCTGTTGGCGGAACTGGAAGAAGGTGAAGCCGAAGATGACGAGGAACAGCACCCAGGCCAGCGCCGACGCATAGCCCTGGTTGTTGTTCTGGAAGGCCTCTTCGTAGAGCGCCAGCACCGGGGTGGTGGTGGCGTTGTCGGGTCCACCCGGTTCGGGGGTGGAGAGGATCCAGACGATGTCGAACAGTTGCAGCGCCAGGATCGACGTGGTGATGAGGACGTAGAACGTGGTGTTGCGGAGCTGCGGCACGGTGATGCGTCGGAACACCTGCCAGGTATTGGCGCCGTCGATATCGGCGGCCTCGTACAGCTCTTTGGGGATGCTCTGGTGCCCGGCCAGGTACAGCACCGTGTTGAACCCGAAGTTCATCCAGGCGAACACCACCACCATCGACAACAGCGCGGTGGAGTTGCTGCTGAGCCACGGATGCCCCTCGGCGGGCGGGTCGGCGAAGGGCAAGATCTCGCCGGCCCGCAAGATGAGGTAGTTGATCCAGCCGACGGTGCTCTGGAACAACTGGCCCCAGATGATCGCCACACCGATCACCCCGGCTACCGACGGGACGAAGTAGATGGCTCGGAACACCTTCATTCCGGGCAGGCGGGAGGCGAGGATGCTCGACAAGCACAGTGCTGGCAGCACCGATGCGGGGACGGCGAGCACGAGGAAGATGATGATGTTGCGCATCGAGGTCCAGAACTCGACGTCGCGGGCGCCGAGCACCCAGTGCTGGCCGAACCAGTCGGCGTGCATCAGCACCTGGTACCCCTGGCCCAAGACCTCGGTGCCGGCATTGGCGGCATCTGCACTGGACAGGTCGAACGAGAAGGCGCGCACGTAGTTGTCGATGCCGACGAACGTGCGGCCGGTGCCCGTGGTCTTCCACTCGTAGAAGCTGACGACCAACGAGAACAGCAGTGGGCCGGCGAAGAAGAACAGGAAGCCGATCAGGTTCGGCGACAAGAACGCGAGCCCGGTGAGCGTCTGCTGTTCGCCGGCAGTGGTGCCGAAGGCGGCGGCGACCCGACGATGCCACATGAATCGGCATGCCGCACCGGCACACAGCGCCCAGGCGAGTGTGGCCAGGGTGAGTGGTTGGGTGATCTGCGATGCGATCGCCGACAGCATGCCCGAGGGATCGGCAACGATGACGAACCAGACTGCTGCCGCTGCGGCGAGCACCTTGCCGGCGGTGCGCAGGGTTCGGGGGGCTGTGGCGGCCGGGTGTTTGGCGAGGATCTGTCGGGCGATCAGCACCCACAGCAGGCCCACCGAAAGGACCAGGAACGGCACGAAGGCCTTGTTGAATCCCTCACCGAAGCTGCCGATCGCGGTGAAGAAGCCGAACTGGTGCAACGCGGCCGACACGGTGACCACGAACACGAGGTAGTTGACGACGAGTGAGACGATGCGAGCGCGTCGCCAGGTCTTGATGACCCCGACGGCTGCATAGATGTTGGCGACGAACGTGGCTGCGAAGAAGACGCGCAGCAGTAACGAGATCGCGATCGGCAACTGTTGATCGCCCGATCGGCTCGCCAACGCGAACCCGGCGAGGCAGACGAACAGGCCGATCGCATGCCAGATACCGACGAGCTTCACCCCAACCGCGAGATTCGTTCGAGGCTCGCCTGGAGCCCGCTGGAACGATGGCACGATTTCCCCCCTTTCCCTCACTGGCACGGACATGCCCACCACTCCATCGTGGCAGGCCTGACCGAAGCGTGGCCGGGGTCGGAGGCACACCTCCGACCCCGGCCACGATGACCGGGACGACGTCGTCGGTCAGCCTTCGAAGGCGACCGCGGTCTCGCTGCAGATCTTTGCGGCGTAGTCGTCGATGGTGCGCTCGCCGTTGATGACAGCGGTGACGGCACCGTTCATGGCCTCATCGAACTTCGGCCAGTCGCCGGCCCACAGCGGGCCTTCAGCGGTGGGCGAGTCGGCCAGGCCGTCGATGAAGGCCTGGTTGTTCTCGGGCGGGGTGAAGCCGAGGAACGCATTGATGGCTGCGTCGCTCTTGCGGCTCGGGATGTTGGCGCCGAGCTCGCTGATCTGTGCCTGGGTGTCGGCGGTGGTGAGTGCCTTCACGAGATCCCACGCTTCCTGCGGGTGCTCGGTGTTCGCGTTCACCACGTAGGCGCCCCAGAACAGCCAGTTGCCCTGCGTGCCACCGGGGCCGACGGGCAGCTGCACGACGTCCCAGTTGAACTTGGCGTCGGCGCGGGCGCCCGGGGTTGCCCAGCGACCGTTCACGAACATGCCGACGGTGCCGGCCTTCCACGGGGCCTCGCCGTCTTCGCCGAACGGAACGGCGATACCGGCGTCGTAGATGGCCTTCGCCTGGGCGATACCGGCGACCGACTCGGCGCTGTCGAGTGCGCAGGCCGTGCGGTCCTCATTGAAGAAGCCACCACCGGCAGCGTTCATGAACAGGCCGTAGTTGGCCCACCAGCTGCTCATCGCGAAACCCTTGTTGGCGCCACCGAGGGCGGTGACCTTCTCGGCAACACCCTGGAACGCGGCCCAGTCCCACTCACCGGCAGCGGCGAGCGCACGCGGGTCGTCGGCACCGGCCTCGGCGATGAGGTCGTTGTTCAGGTAGAGCGCGAAGGTCGACACGTCGCGGGGCAGACCCCACAGCTTGTCGCCGGGCGCACCGGCCTCGGGGTCGTAGGTGAGGTGGTACATCGGCTCGGGGTAGAACTCCGAGGCGTCGAAGCCCTCCGCCGTCGCCAGCGGGGCCAGGTCGAGGATCAGACCTTCCTTCTGGAAGCGGGCGATGTCGGTGCCGGGGATCCAGAACACGTCGGGAGCCGTACCGTTGCCGATCTCGGTGACGAGCTGGTCCTGGTAGGGCGAGCCCTCGTTGGTGCCGGGCTCGTACTTCAGGCTGACGGCGTCGCCGTTGGCGGCGTCGATGGCCTCGCTGATCGAGTTGTACACGCCGGCCTCGGCGTCGTTGTCGGGGCGCGTACGCCACCGGACTTCGACACCGTCGCCGCCGGTCTCGGGGGCAGCGGTGGTCTCAACTGCTGCAGCGGTGGTCTCGACCGCCGCGGCGGTTGTCTCCGTCGCGGCAGCAGTGGTGTCGCTGCTGGTCTCGTCGTCACCGCATGCCGCTGCGATCAGCGACAGCGCGATGACAGTGGTTGCCCATCTGCGTGCTTGCACTGGGGTGGTCCTCCAATTGTCGTGGTTGCTCTTCGCAACCGTTGCTCCCCCGTCCGCTGGCTGCGGCTCGGTGCCGGCCGGGCGAACCCGGACGAACTCAGGGCTGACCCGGAGGTCAGCAGACGATGACGTCGACCCCTCGCGAACGCAACGCGCCGAGGTGAGCCTCGTCGGCGTAGGCGTCGGTGATGAGGACATCGACGGCGTCGATCGGACAGACGGGTGCCAATGTGCGGACACCCAACTTCGTGCTGTCGGCCAGCACCACGCAGCGCCGGGCGGCGCCGATCATGGCGCGCTTGATATCGGCCTCGGGCAGGTTGATGTTGCTCACCCCGGCGTCGGCATCGATGCCGTTGCAGCCGAGGAACACCGTGTCGGCCTGCAGCGAGTGCAGCATGTTGCCTGCCAACGGGTCGACGAGCGAGTGCTGCTTGGGGCGCAGGGTGCCACCGGTGACGACGATCGAGAACCGCGGGTGAGCGGCCTCGAGGTCGAGTGCGATGCGGATGCCGTTGGTGATGACGGTGAGATCGACCAGATCGGTGCGGGCCACGAGGGCGCGGGCCAATGCCGCGGCCGTGGTGCCCACGTCGATGAGGATGGACTCGCCGTTCGACACCAACGCCGCTGCCGTGCGCGCGATGGCCGACTTCTCGCCGGGGCGTTCGGCAGCGACCTCTTCGAAGGGTCGTTCACCGCGTGCCGCGTTGATGGGCATCGCCCCGCCGTGGACGCGGTGGGCGAGATGACGCTCCTCGAGCGCCTGCAGGTCGTTGCGGGCGGTGACCGTGCTGATGCCGAACCGCTCGGACAGATCGCGGACTCGGACGAAGCCGTGCTGTTCGAGCAACTGGTGCGTCAACTGCTGGCGCACCTCGGCAGGCAGGTTGTCCTCCTGCGCGTACAGCATGGTTTCACTCACTTTCGATAGGTTTCATCTTCCTTTCATCTCTTGTCAATAGCAAAGCAACACTTTCGTGCCGTCTAGAGTCACAGCCGTGAGGCTCATCCGGCTCTCGAACGAGTCATGCGACGTGGTGGTCGATGTCGCTCACGGGGTTCCGGCGGTGGTGCACTGGGGTGCGCCGCTCGGTGAGGTCGATCTCGACAGCATCGCCCGGGCCCTCTACCGACCGGCTGTGAGCGGCGGCCTCGACGTCGTCGCCCCGCTGTCGGTGGTGCCCGAGCACGGCAGTGGCCACGAGGGCCGCCCCGGACTGCTCGGACGTCGCCGGCGCGGCACGATGTGGGCCCCGCGCTTCGGGCCCGGCCCCGAGGGCTCCGTCACCTTCGACGGCCATTCCATCCGTGTGAGCGCCGTCGACACTGTCGCCGAACTCGAACTCGTCACCGACATCCGTCTCGGATCGGTGCTCGAGGTGTCGTGCACGCTGGTGAACCATTCGTCCGACCGCTACCTGCTCGACGGGCTGACGGTCTGTCTGCCATTGCCTGCACACGCTGCCGAGCTCCTCACCTTCAGCGGCCGCTGGACCCGCGAGTTCCACACCGAGCGTCGACCGTGGACCACGGGCACCTGGTCGATCGAGAACCGCCTCGGTCGCACCTCGCACGAGCGGCCGCCGCTCGTGTACGCCGGCGAGCCCGGCTTCGGCGAATGGTCGGGTGAGGTGTGGGGCGTGCACCTCGCCTGGAGCGGCAATCACACCATGGTCGCCGACCGCATCGCCGACGGTCGTCGTTGCATCCAATCGGGCGAACTGCTGCACCCGGGTGAGGTGTCGCTCGAACCCGGGGCCCGCTACACGACCCCGTCGGTGCTGGGCACCTACTCCGAGCACGGCCTCACTGCAGCGTCCCAGGGGTTCCACCGCTACGTGCGGTCACTTCCGGCCCATCCGTCGCGTCCTCGCCCGGTGTTGCTGAACACCTGGGAGGCGGTCTACTTCGATCACGACATCTCGCGTCTGCGCGACCTGGCCACCACGGCTGCCTCGATCGGTGTCGAGCGGTTCGTGCTCGACGACGGGTGGTTCGGGTCGCGTCGAGGCGATCGAGCCGGTCTCGGCGACTGGGTGGTGTCGGCCGATGTCTATCCCGAAGGGCTCGCCCCGCTGATCGATCACGTGCGCAGCCTCGGCATGGAGTTCGGGATCTGGGTCGAACCCGAGATGGTGAACCCCGACAGCGATGTGTTCCGCGCCCATCCCGAGTGGGTGCTCGCCACCAGCGGGTACGAACCGGTGCTGGGTCGCAACCAACTCGTGCTCGACCTCGCCCGTCCTGGTGCGTTCGATCATGTGCTCGGGCAACTCGACCGCCTGCTCGCCGACCACGACATCGCCTACGTGAAGTGGGACATGAACCGCGCGCACGTGCAGGCGAGTGGGGCCGGCGGTGCTGCCGGCACGCACGACCAGACGCTCGCCGTGTACCGCCTCCTCGACGAACTCCGCGCCCGCCACCCGGGGGTCGAGATCGAGAGCTGCTCGAGCGGCGGCGGCCGGATCGACCTCGAGATCCTGCGGCGCACCGAGCGGGTCTGGACGAGCGACTGCAACGATGCGCTCGAGCGGCAGGCCATCCAGCGCGGCGCATCGATGTTCATTCCCCCCGAGGCGATGGGTGCGCACATCGGCCCCACCCGCTCGCACACCACCGGTCGGTCGCACTCACTTGCGTTCCGCGCGCTCAGTGCCGTCTTCGGGCATCTCGGCATCGAGTGGAACGTGCTCGATCTCTCCGATGCCGAACGCGCCGCACTCGCCGAGGTCGTGGCCGTTCACCGCAGGTTCCGGCACCTGTTGCACCACGGCGATGTCGTGCGGTTCGACCCGGTGTCGCACGGCGACGAACCCAGCGGTGCGGGCCACGGCGTGTACGCCGCCGACCGGTCCGAGGCGTTGGTCGCGTACGCGCAGCTCCGCACCGGGATGAGCCTCCTGCCACCGGTGCTGCGCTGCCCCGGGCTGACGCCCGATCGGGTGTACCGGGTGGAGGAGATGTCGCTCGGGGGCAACCGTCGTCCGATCGAACCGCAGCAGCTCACCGGCCGTCAGTTGGCGGTGCACGGCATGCAACTGCCCCCGCTCGCCCCCGAGTCGGGCATCGTCCTCCACCTGAGCTGACCCCGACTCTCGGAAAGGATCCACCATGGCGCTGCCCACCGCCCTCGACGACTACGAGTTCGATCTGCGCGGCTTTCTCATCATCAGGGGTGCGCTCTCACCCGATGAGGTGCAGCGGCTGAACAACGCCTACGACCGGTTCCCTCCGCTCGCCAACGGCGACTGGTTCGGCAACGCCCAACGGCGCGACTACACCAAGGACACCGGCTTCGAGTTGCACAACGTGCTCGACTGCGGCGATCCGGCCTTCGACTGCCTCATCGACCATCCGTCGTGGATCCACCACGTCACTCGCTACGCGGGCGAGCAGGGCACGTACGTCGAGGGGATCATGATCGACGAGAGCATCGCCACCAGTCGCAGTTCGGGTGGCCACCATCCGGTGCACTCCGGCGGGCACGATGCTTCGAACCGCACCCAGTACTCGTACCGCAACGGGGCCTTCCGCTGCGGGCAGGTGAACGTCCTCGTGTCGTTGCGTGATGTGGGCCCTGGCGACGGGGCGACGATGGTGGTGCCCGGCAGCCACAAGTCGAACTTCGCTCACCCGTTGGCGGGCGACTATGCCCGCGGCGACCGCATGGACATGCTGCCGCACGCAGTCGAAGCACACACCAACGCGGGCGACGCTCTCGTGTTCGTCGACGCATGCATGCACGGTGCCGGCACGCGGATGAACCCTGGCGAGCGCCGGATCGTCATCCCCCGCTACGGGCCACCGTGGGCGCGTTCGCGTTTCGGGTACACGGTGTCGCAGGCGCTGCTCGATCGGCTCACCCCGACGCAGCGGCTGATCATGCAACCGATGCCGCCCATCCAGACGGGCGATCCCCGAGTGCCCCAAGATCTCCACGCGTCGTACCAGTTCCGCGATCGCTGACCCGACGCAACCACCGGTTCGGGGGCGCAGTGATCGGCGGGCCCTAGAGTTCGAGACCGACGTGGGCCGGGTCGCGGACCAGGGGAGGTGAGGGCCGTGCGACGACGCATGTGGGGGTGGTTGCTGCTGGTGCCTGCAGTGCTGTTCCTCGCCGAGGTCGTCACCGCTCCGTTCTCGGGTTTTCACCAGCACCTGTCGTTCGCCGGCACGCCGGGCCGGTTCGCCGGCACGGTGGTGCGAGCAGGCCGCAGCAACGCCCGCGCCGCGCTGTGGTTCGACAATGTGTTCGTCGTGTCGTGGCTGCTCATCGTGCCCCGGCTGCTGCAGGCGGGCCGCGACCGGTGGGCGCCCGAGCGGCGCACCATGTTCGGTCCGTGGCCCGTCATGCCCTCGGTCGCCGTGGCGGCCGGTGTGGCCGACCTGTTCGAGAATGCGCTGGCGTTGTCGATCGTGGGCAAGAGCAGCCCGCCGCTGTTCGCCACGCTGTCGCTTGCCGTGGTGGGCTGGGTGAAGGTGCTGCTGTACGCAGTGGCGCTGGTGGGCGTGCTCGGGTTGGTGGTGGGACCGCTGCTGGCACCCGTGGTGCGACCTGCGCTGCGCCGCCTGTTCGGTCGACTCGATCGGCATGCCGGCACCCACCCCGACCCGGTCGCAGCGCCGGCGACCACCGGCAGCGGCGCCGACGAGCCGACCGGCAACGACGGCGAGGCCATCGGCATCTGCCTGTCGGGCGGCGGCATTCGTGCTGCCAGCATCGCTCTGGGGGCGCTGCGCCGACTCGACGAACCGACGAGCGAGGCTCGGTCGCTGTTCCGTCGCTCGCGCTGGCTGGTGGCCGTGTCGGGTGGCTCGTACACCGCAGGCGGGTGGCGCATCAGCCGGCGCCCCGGTGCCGCAGTCGCCCCGGTGGCGAGTGTTGCCAGCGACGGACTGTTCGCGGCCGACCAACCCTGGGCGGCCACGGTGCGGATGAAGCGACGCTTCCTCGACAACGGCACCCTGTCGATCGTCGGTGGGGTGCTGAACGCGGCGGTGCGCACCACCCTCGTACTGGGCGCCGTCGTGTCGGCGACGTATCTCGTCGCTGCGTCGCTGGGCCGCGGGGTACGCACCCGCGTGGTGCATCCGGGGTTCCCGTTCCAGGAGGGCACCGTCGACCCGCTCACCCTGCTCGACCTGGTGCCGGTCCGTCTGGTGCTGCCCATCGCCGTCTTCCTCGTCGCGGCCGTCGTGCTGTTCGTGGTGGCGCATGCCCGGTCGCAACCCGAGCGCCGTGCCGCCCTCGTGCGCTGGTCGCGTGTGGTGGGCGCGGCCGGTGCGTTGCTCGCCCTGCTGCTGGTGGGGGTGCCGGCCGGGGTGCTGTACGGCCGGCGACTGCTGAACGCGCTCGCGGCCGACGGTGGGCCCGATCGCAGCGCCGGCCTCATCGGCACGGCCGTGGTCATCGGGGTGGCAGCGGCGGTGGGCGGTGTGGTGGCCGGTCAGGTGAAGCGCCGGTGGATGCGCCTGGGTGGGGTACTGCTGGGCGTGGCGCTGTTCCTGTTCGCCGGCAAGGTGGCCGATTCGTTCGCCTACGGCTACGTCACCCCGTGGACCAGCTGGCCGCTGCCCGGCACCGAGGCGCGCCTCGGCCTGGTTGCGGTGGCGGTGGCGTGGTTGCTGCTCATTGCTGCGGTGGCATCGCACCGCCTCACCCTCGGCGGCGTGTATCGCAAACGCCTCGCCGCCACATTCGCGGCTGGCGACCACGACGAGCACGGTCCGGCGGGCGAGCGGACGCCCCTGCCTCCGCTGGCGTACAGCGACGAGCCGCTGTGGCCTGCGTACCGCGGCGCCGACGGGCCCGAACTCATCGTCGCCGCCACCGCCCACGCGTCATCGGCAACGTTCTGCGGCCTGCCCGCATACGGCTTCACCTTCCGGCCCGACCGCATCACCCTGCACGATCGCACCGACGGCACCAGCGCGTCGGTGGACACCGACGACTATCCCGTCGGGTCGTGGTGGGACGGATTCCCGCGCGGCTGGCTGGTCAGTCGGGCGATGGCACTGAGCGGTGCGGCGTTCGCGTCGGCGATGGGCCGTCAGGCGCTGGGCAGCACCGACATGCTGCTGGTGGCGTTGAACCTGCGGCTCGGTGCCTGGGTGCCGAACCCGCGCTACGCCCACTGGTTCGCCGATCCGGCCACCTCACCGCGGGTGCACCTCGGCTATCTGGCCAAGGAGCTCACCGGCCGCTACCGACCCGATCGCGATGCGTTCGTGTACGTGGCCGACGGTGGGCACCGCGAGAACCTCGGTCTCGTCGAGTTGCTGCGCGAACGCCCGGCGGTGGTGTTCTGCGTCGATGCCAGCGGCGACCCGCCGGGCACCTTCCAGTCGCTCGACGACGCGATTGCCCTGGCCGCGGTGGAACTGGGCGTCGTCGTCGACATCGACCTCACAGCGATGCGCACGCCGGCTGGCGCGCCAAGCGCTGCGCCCGGTGTCATGTCGAACGCGCTGCCCGACGACTGCGTGGCCGAGGGTGTGGTCACCTACCCAGCCTCGATGGGGGGCGGTACGGCCCGGCTGCTCTACGGGCACCACCAGGTGTGCGAGGCCACCCCGCCAGCACTGCTGCAGTTCGCCGCAGCGCATCCACCGTTCCCCAGCTATCCCACGGTCGACCAGTTCCTCACCGACGATGAACACCTGCAACTGGTGGCGCTCGGCGAGCATGTCGCCGGTCGAATGGTCGAGCGGTTCGAACGGGGCACGGCGTAGCATCAACGTTCGTGCCTGAACGGATCACCCCCGCCGATGTGGCCAAGGTCGCCAGGTTGGCCCGCCTCGAGCTCACCCCCGCCCAACTCGACCGGGCCGCCGAACAGCTCGACGGCATGCTGGCCCACTTCGCCGATATGGACGCGCTCGACCTCGCCGACGTTCAGCCGATGACGCAGCCATATCCGTTGCAGAACGTGTTCCGCGACGACGTGGTGGTGGAGGGCCTCGACCGAGACGAGGTGCTCGCCGCCGCACCCATCGCCGAAGACCACCGTTTCCGGGTGCCGCCCATCGTGGGGCTCGACGGATGAGCGCTGCCGATCTGCCCCGCACCGCAGCCGGTATCGCTGCGGCCGTGCGCTCCGGCGCGGTGAAGGCCGTCGACGTGCTCGAACAGCACCTGGCCGAGATCGACCGACGCGAGCACCAGGTGCACGCGTTCAACCTCGTCGTCGCCGAGCAGGCGCGCGCCACGGCCGAACAGGTCGACGCCGATGTGGCGGCGGGTCGCGACCCGGGCCCGCTGGCCGGCGTGCCGGTGGCGCTGAAGGACAACATGTGCACCCGCGGCGTGCCCACCACCTGCTCGTCGAAGATCCTCGACGGCTGGCGCCCGCCCTACGACGCCACCGTCGTCACCAAGCTCGCCGCTGCCGGGGCCGTGGCTGTGGGCAAGACCAACCTCGACGAGTTCGCCATGGGCTCGAGCACCGAGAACAGCGCGTTCGGCCCCACCCACAACCCGCACGACCTCGGCCGGGTGCCCGGTGGCAGCAGCGGTGGCAGCGCCGCTGCTGTGGCGGCCGGGTTCGCCGCCGTCAGCCTGGGCAGCGACACCGGCGGGTCCATCCGCCAGCCCGCAGCGCTGTGCGGGGTGGTGGGCGTGAAGCCCACCTACGGTTATGTGAGCCGCTACGGCCTCATCGCGTTCGCCAGTTCGCTCGACCAGATCGGGCCGTTCAGCCACGACGTGCACGACGCGGCGCTGCTGCTCGACGTGATCGGCGGCCACGACCCGATGGACTCCACGTCCATCCCGCTCGAGCACCAGCCGCTCGTCGACGTGCTGCACCAGGGTGTGGAGGGGTTGCGCGTCGGGCGCATCACCGACCTGCCCGAGGGTGCCGACCCCGATGTGCAGGAGCGCCTCGAGGCGGCCTTCGACGCGCTGCGCGCGGCCGGGGCCACCATCGTCGACGTGCAGGTGCCCGCCTTTGCCTTCGCCCTCACGGCCTACTACCTCATCGCCCCAGCCGAGGCCAGCAGCAACCTGGCCCGCTTCGACGGCGTGCGCTTCGGCATGCGGGTCGAGGCCGCCGACACCAACGCGATGTACATGGCCACCCGCTCGGCCGGCTTCGGCGACGAGGTGAAGCGGCGCATCATGCTGGGCACCTATGCGCTCAGCGCGGGTTACTACGACGCGTACTACGGCCGGGCACTGAGGGTGCGCCGGCTCATCCACGACGACTTCGAGCAGGCCTATCAGCATGCCGACGTGCTGCTCACGCCCGCGTCGCCCAGTGTGGCCTTCCCGTTCGGCGCCAAGGGCGACAACCCGCTGTCCATGTACCTGTGCGACCTGTACACCATCCCCACCAACCTCGCCGGGCACCCGGCGATGAGCGTGCCGTTCGGCACCGGTGCCGACGGCATGCCGGTGGGCGTGCAGGTGCTGGCCGGCACCTTGGGTGAAGCGGCGATGTTCCGGGCGGGTGCCGCACTCGAACGAGCGATGGACGCAGCACGAGGGGGTGCAGCATGAGCGAGTCGCAGCACGACCTCATCAACGGCTGGGAGCTGGTCGTCGGCCTCGAGGTGCACGTCGAGTTGGCCACCGCCACCAAGCTGTTCAGCGCCAGCGCCAACCGGTTCGGCGACGCGCCGAACACCCACATCGACCCGGTCACCCTCGGCCTTCCCGGAGCGCTGCCGGTGCTGAACCGCCAGGCGGTCGAGCTGGCCATGCGCATCGGCACGGCCCTGAACTGCATCATCCAGCCGTGCACGTTCCACCGCAAGAACTACTTCTATCCCGACATGCCCAAGGCGTATCAGATCAGCCAGTACGACCAGCCGCTCAACATCGACGGCTACCTCGACCTGCCCGACGGCACGCGCATCGGAGTGGAACGCGCCCACCTCGAGGAAGACACCGGCAAGAGCACCCACATGGGTGGCGCCGGCGGTCGCATCCACGGCAGCGACTACTCGCTCATCGACTTCAACCGCGCCGGCGTGCCGCTGGTCGAGATCGTCAGCCGACCCGATATCCGCACCGCCGAACAAGCGCGGCAGTACGTCACCGAGCTGCGCGCCATCCTCCTCGCCGTCGAGGCCTCCGACGCGAAGATGGAGGAGGGCAGCATGCGCGTCGATGCCAACGTCAGCGTGCACCAGCCGGGCACGCCGTTCGGCACCCGTTGCGAGATCAAGAACGTCAACAGCGTTCGCTCGCTCGGTCGGGCCATCGACTACGAGGCGCGGCGCCAGATCGACCTGCTCGAGACCGGTGGCTCCATCCGCCAGGAGACCCGGCACTGGGACGAGAACGACGGCCGCACCCACACGTTGCGCTCGAAAGAGGACGCCGACGACTACCGCTACTTCCTCGAACCCGACCTGGTGCCGCTGGTGCCGTCGTCCGAGTGGATCGCGGCCGTGAAGGCAGCACTGCCGCTGCTGCCCGGTGCCCGTCGCGCCCGCCTGTCGGCGGCCGCTTCGGTGGCGGCCGACAGTGAGGCCGTGATGTCGGTGGTGGAACGTGGCCAGGACGACTACGTGCTCGCCGTCGCTGCGGCGGGTGGCGACATCGGTCGTGCGCTGGTGCACGTGAAGGAGGCCTTCGCCGACGAACCCGCCACCCCGCGGGTGCCGGCGGCCGACCTCGCTGCGCTCACCACGCTCGAGGTGGGCGGTGCCCTCACCGCCACCCAGGCCAAGGCCGTGCTGGCCGAGATCGTCGCCAACGGTGGCGGCGACGCGGCGGCCATCGCCGCGGCGAAGGGTTTCGAGGCCATGGACACCGGCGCCCTCGAGGCGATGGTCGATCAGGCCATCGCCGATCAACCCGACGCCTGGGCGAAGTTCTGCGCCGGCGAGGGCAAGGCAATGGGCGCGCTGGTGGGCGCCGTGATGAAGCTCAGCCAGGGCAAGGCCGACGGCAAGTTGGTCACCGCGCTGCTCAACGCGAAGAAGGGCTGATCGGCCCCTCCGAGTGGACTTTCAGACCTGTTGTGCGGCCCACCTGGCTGCCCACGCTTGCCGGGTGAGCATCCAACCAGAAGACACCTGGACCTATCGCGACATCCACCTCGGCACCGAGAAGGCAGCCGAGTATGAACGGGCCTACTCCTCTGGCTTCTATGCCGACGAGTGGGACTGGTTCGAACGGCCGTTCCTCGTGCGTACGTTCTCGCGGCTGCGCATGCGCGGCGCAGTGGAGGCGGCCGACTTCGCCTGCGGAACCGGGCGGGTGCTGCGGGTGGCGGCCGATGTGTTCGCCACCACCTTCGGCCTCGACATCTCGCCCGACATGCTCGCAGCGGCTGCCGCCGCCAGTCCGACCTCGAGGTTGGTCGCCGTCGACGCATCAGCCGGCACGCTGCACGAGCAGTTCGACGTGGTGAGTGCGTTCCGCTTCTTCCTCAACGCCGAGGACCCGTTGCGACATTCGGGCGCCGAGGCCATGTTCGAGATGCTGCGTCCCGGCGGTGCGCTGGTGGTGAACACCCATACCCAGCCCTGGTCGCCGCTCGGGGTGACCAAGGTGATGCGTCGGGTGTACGGCTCTCGCCTGCGCACCCTGTCGGCCCGCTCGCTGTGCAGCCTGCTGCGCCATGCCGGCTTCACGATCGACTCGGTGACGTACCACGGTCTGGTGCCCCGTATGGGCGACTTCTACCCGGGCTGGTACCGGGCGATGCACCGTTGGATCGACAGCCGCCCCGTGCCTCGCCTGCTGCGGCCGTTCGCTCAGTCGGCAATCATCGTCGCCCACCGCCTCTGAGAGCGCCCTCGCGGCCAGCGCGATGAGCAACGTGCGCACCTGCTGCGCAGAGTGCTCATCGCGGGGCGTCGGCGGCTACAGCGCGCCCGCCGCGATGAGGTCGATCGCCTGACGGCAGGTGCGGTCGAAGGCATCGACCGCCATGTGCAGGTGGTCGACCGGCGTGTCTTCTTCCTTGGTGTGGCTGAGGCCGTTGGTGCTGCTCGAGAAGATCATCACCGTCGGCACCTCGCGCGCCATCTCGCTGGCGTCGTGCAGCGCGCCACTGGGCAGCTCCACATCGTGGCCCTCCACCTCGCGCACCGCGGAGCGTGCAGCCTCGAGCAGCAGTGGGTGGAACGGCATGGGCGGAATGCGGAAGATGTGCTCCCACTCGACCGAGCAGCCCTCTGCTTCGGCCCCGGCCTGGGCAACCTCGTGCGCCTCGCGGAACATGGCTGCCAGCGCCTCGGCATCGATGTGGCGCATGTCCATCGTGATGCGGGTCTCGCCGGCGACCGCGGTGACCACCCCGGGCCAGCACTGGGCGTGCCCCACCGTGGTGACGCCGTCGTAGCGTTCGCCGATCTCGGCGATGGCGAGCGCAAACCGCGATGCGGCGCGGAAACTGTCGCGCCGCATCTCCATCGGCATCGTGCCGGCGTGTGCCGCCTGACCCCGGAAGATGAGCCGCTCGCGTTCGATGCCCTTGGTGCCGGTGACGGTGCAGATGCCCTTGCCCATCGACTCGAGGATCGGGCCCTGCTCGATGTGCACTTCCACGTAGGCCTTCACGTCGGCCATCCGGGTGCGGGCGCCGTCGAGCCGGTCGATGTCGACCCCGTGCTGAGCGAGGATCTCGGGCAGGCGGTTGCCCTCTTTGTCGCTGAGGCCGCGGAGCACCTCGAGATCGAGCGTGCCCACACTGGCGGCCGAGCCGAACAGGCTGCGGCTGAACCGGGCGCCCTCCTCGTCGGCCCAGTCGACCAGGGCGACGGTGACCGGCGGCGTGCCCTCGGCGGCGAGCGAGCGCAGCAGCTCGAGCCCGGCCATCACGCCCAGCGCGCCGTCGAGCCAGCCGCCTTTCGGCACGCTGTCGAGGTGTGAGCCCACCACCAGCATCTCGGGCCGCTCGCCGCGCAGCACCGCCCACAGGTTGCCGGCCTCGTCGGTGTCGACCTCCACCGGCAGCGTGGCCAGGCTCTCGCGCAGCAGGGCGCGTGCCTCGAGCCACTCGGGTGTCCAGGCGAGGCGACGGCTGCCCTCGGGGCCGCCGGTGCGGTCGGCCAGGGCGCGCAGGTCGGCCACCACCTGCTCGGGACGGTACGTGGTGGGACGCGTGTCGATCGCAGTCATGGGGGCGACGATAGTGCCGTCTCGAGTGGGCGCCTCGGCCGTTGCTGTGCGAACCTTCGCGACATGACCGTATTGCAGGAGATCCCCCTCACCACCATCACCGGCGACGCCACCTCGCTGGCCGACCACGCAGGCAAGGTGCTGCTCGTCGTGAACGTCGCCTCGAAGTGCGGCCTCACCCCGCAGTACGCCGGGCTCGAGCAGGTGCACGAGCGCTTCGCCGACCGTGGCTTCAGCGTGCTCGGCTTCCCGGCCAACAACTTCCTCGGCCAAGAGCCGGGCACCAACGACGAGATCGCCGAGTTCTGCTCGGTGAACTACTCGGTCACGTTCCCGCTGCACGGCAAGATCAGCGTCGCCGGCGACGACCAGCACCCGCTCTACGCCGCGCTCACCGCTGCAGCGCCTCGCGCCGCCGGCGACCCCGACGGGTTCCGCGACACGCTGAAGGGCCATGGCCTCACGGTGAACGACGACCCCGAGATCCTGTGGAACTTCGAGAAGTTCCTCATCGGCAAGGACGGCAACGTGGTGGCCCGCTTCGCCCCCACCGTCACCCCCGATGACGAGATGGTGGTTGCAGCCATCGAGGCCGCCCTCGGCTGATCGCTCAGCGTCGACGCGGTCGGGCGGCTGGCATCCAGTTCGGCCCGGCCGTGTCGTCGATGCGCTGCATGAGGCGAGGCCCCACCGGCTCGATCAACGAACACAGCGAGGTGGTGCGCGCCTCGCCGAGGTGCCGCCACGCTCGGTCGCACAGTTCGTCGGTGCGGTCCTCGATGCGTTGCCGGAAGGCGATGCCTGCCTCGTTCACGCGCCCGTCGGTGGCCAGGCCCTGGGCGGTGAGTTGTTCGATGGCTGCAGCGACCGCTGCGTCGTCGGCGCCGCGGCTGCGCGGGATCCACTCGCCCGGGTAACCCATCCACGCATCGTGGAGCAGGCCCGCCTGCACACCGTCGACGTCGGATGCGGCGAGCAGGGCGAAGTGCGTGTCGCCGCGCCACTCGCGGATGCAGTTGAGCGCCAGCCAGGCCGACACCACCGGATCGTCATCGTGGCGCGGCCACTCGGCGTGGGCGGCGAACAGCACCCGCCCGGATCGGGGCAGGGCGTCGACCACCTCCCACAGCCGGGGCGCGTACGAGCCCAGTGAGGTGCAGATCTGCGGCACGTAACGCTGCAGCCCCTCGCCGACGGCCTCGTTGCGCACCCGGTAGGTGTCGGCGAACGTCGTGTGCTGGCGGGTGAGGCCGAGCGAGAACCGGATGAAGGCCGGACTGATCGAGTAGAACGCGGCGATCACCGCATCGTCGCCCGCAGGCGCCAGCGGAGCGGCGCGGCTGGCGATGTAGTAGCCCGCCCCGTTGGGTACGCCGAGCTGGCTGTACAACTCGATGGCGCGCGGGTCCCAGAACACCCAGCCGATCAGGCGGTGCGAGGCGAACGAGGCGCGGGCGCTGAGAGCACTCATTCAGAACTGGGTGATGATTGGCGTGAGGAGTGCAACGAACGACTCGTCCACGGCCTTGGCGCGGTGCTCGCGGCCCTCTGCATGCCGCGGGTCGGCGATGAGCGTGTCGAACAGCGACCGGCGCGGGTACCAGTTGAAGCGGACCTCGTCCCACTGGCGGCCGTCGCCGACGACGGTTGCCTCGACCGAGTACCAGGCGAGCGGGCGGATGCCCAGCTCGAGCGCCGGGCCGGCAGCGAGGGCGCTGTGCTGGGCCATCTCGGCGCGGCCCTCGGGGCCGGCGAAGCGGATGACCTGCATCAGGATCATCGGCGGGTCGGCCGGGTCGGGTTCCACCGCCGCGGTCTGCACCTCGGGCAGCGGCAACGGCAGGCTGGCCATCACGATGGTCTCCTTCATGCCGGCCGCCTTGTGCTCGTGCTTCTTGGCGAAGTCGGGGCGTTGCTGCATGGCGAGGAACTCGGCGCGCGACGGGTACTCGACGATGGCGACACGATCCCACGTGGGCGTGCCGTCGAGCTGGGTGTCGACGTCGGAGTGGAACACCACCCGGGCGCCGATCTCGCGCAGGACCGCGACCGGGGCGTAGCGGTCGTCGGCTTCCTTGCCGCTGACGCCGTCGTCGGAGCCGTCGGCGTACTGCGCCCGCTCGTGGTACTTCATCAGGTTGATCATGTGTACCGGGCCGTCGTCGGTGCGACTGCCGATGGCCATGAACCACTCGAAGTTGGGGGTGCCGTAGGGGACAGGAGAGCGTCGGTCAGCCATGGGCGGAGGCTAGACAGTGGCAGGGAGAGTGTCAATTGTTGCGGTGGGCGCCGCCCGCTGCGCGCGTCGGGTGACTACCGTGGTCCTCTTGCCGTCGTCCACCCCCCTTCCCCCGTCGTCGACCGCCGACCTCGTGCGCTGCCCGGCCGACACCCCTGTCGACGAGATCGTCGCGGTGTTGCTGCGCGATGGCGGCGTGGTGCTGCTCGACTGCATCGACCTGGCCACCGTGGCCAGGCTCGACGCCGAGTTGACGCCGTTCGTCGAGTCGCGCGATCCGGGTTTCCTGCACCACGTCGACGACTTCTACGGCGGCAACACCAAGCGCATCCAGGGTCTGGCGGCCAAGAGCCCCGAGTTCGTCGAGTCGCTGCTGTTGCACCCCACCCTGCTCGCCATCGCCGACGGGGTGTTGCACGATTCGTGTGGCGACTACTGGCTCAGCCAGGCCGAGACCATCTACATCGGCCCGGGCAACTCCGCCCAGCCGCTGCATCGCGACGATGTGAACTGGGCCCGTGCTGCGTCGCTGGGCATCCCCCTGCAGGTGTCGGTGCTGACGGCGCTGGGCGACTACGACGCCGACGTCGGTGCCACGATGGTGGTGCCGGGTAGCCACCGCTGGCCACTCGACAAGCCCGTCGACCCGTCCCTCGCCCGTCCCGTCGACCTGCAGCCGGGCAGCTCGCTCCTCTACCTGGGCAGCCTCGTGCACGGTGGTGGCTGGAACCGCACCGCCGACCGGTGGCGCAAGGCGCTGTACATCGGCTACCTCGTCGGGTGGCTCACCCCCGAGGAGGCCGTGGCCCGCTCGATCACGGCCGAGGTGGCCGCACGGCTGCCGCAGCGGGCGCGTCAACTGCTGGGCTGGGCCAGCCTGCGCGGCAACGGTGCGAGCGAAGGCCCGGAAGCAGCGCTGCAGTTGTGGCAGCTCGACGCCGCGGACGCCGCAGCGGTCGACGGCCTGTTCGAGAACCGCTGAGCCACCGTCAGACGACGCGTCAGACGACGCGTCAGGCGTTACGCGGGTCGGCCGAACCGAAGCCGATGACCTCACCGCGGTTGATGCTCACCCAGTCGCGGGCCTCGAGGTAGGGCTTGAACGCCGTGGCGATGGCGCGACCGTGCGCGGGCGTCTTGGGCCGCTGGAGTTCGAACAGGTGGGGGAACTCGAGCCACGCCGTGACCGAGTGCCACAGCCTGACGGCGGCCTCGCCCGTGGGCGGGTCGATGAGCACCGGACCGAACAGGCACTGCCCGTCGGGAAAGAACAGCGTGGGCACACCGAAACCACCGGCGTCGATGACCCGCTGGTGTTCGGCGCGCACCTCGTCGTGGGTGGTGGGGTCGGCAATGGCCTGGTCGACCAGCGCCGGGTCGAGGCCGATCTCGGCCAGCAGATGCCGTGCCACGGCCGGCTCGTGCGGCTTGTGGCCGTCTTCGTGCAGTGCCTTGCCGGCCCGGGCGTACCAGGCGTCGAGGTGGGCCATGTCGGTGCGACGCAGCAGCGCGCCGATGCGCATCATGCTCCAGCCGTAGCTCCACTCGCGCTCCCACGGGTGCTTCTTGCCCTCCACCCGGTTCACCTCTTCGAGGCTGAAGAACCGCCAGTTCACCGTGAGGCCGAGCTGGTCGCGCACCTCGCGCATCCAGATGGCGGTCTGGTAGGCGTACGGGCACATCACGTCGAAGTGGAAGTCGACGGTGTCGGGGGCCACGGGTGTGCTGCTCATGCGAACAGACTCTCGCATCCGGTTCCGGCGAGCAACGAGTCGACCACGGTGCGGTCGGCGGGGGCCAGTGCGGCGTAGTGCTCGCGGAGCCACACCAGGCACTTGCCCTGGTAGGCGAAGGGCGACTGCCGGTACCCGTGGCCGTCGATCTCGACCTCCACCACATCGGCACCTGTCTGCAGGGCCGCCGCGTTCGCCAGCATGAACGGCACGTAGGTGCGACCGATCTCGGCCAGCAGCGCCTGGGTGGCGGCGTGCACCGTGGTGCCGTCGCACCATCCCGATGCCTCGTCGGCGATGGGCCACCACGACAGATCGTCGACCCGGTCGACCCAGTTCACCGTGCGCGCCGAACGCTGAATCGCCACGCGTGCCGACACGGGATCGAACATCACCAACTGGCGCAGTTGCCCGTACAGGCCGAAGTCGCCCCGGCCCGGCCGGTGGCCGAACAGGAACGGTTGGTCGTGCAACAGCGCGTCGAGCAGGTCGAGCAGGCGCTCGTACGAGGCCTCGACGACGGGGCGGTTCTCGTCGGTGCAGCCCACCAGGGCGCGCCGGCTGATCTGGCGCTGGGTGATGAACTCGCGGCCCTTCTCCCAGCCGCGGTCGGCCACGTGCAGGTTCATGTCGAGCGGCAGCAGGCGTCCGGCCTTGTCGATGGCCTCGTCGTAGTACCAGCGGTAGTGGTACATCGCCTTGGTGACCCATTCGTCGGCGTAGTCCTCGACCAGTCGGTCGATGAACTCGATCGGGGCGCTGGCCGGCGTGAGGCTGCGCCCGGGCCACTCGCGTTCGAGGCGGTCGATGAGCGGGCTCGAATCGATCATCGCCTCGCGGTACTCGCCGTCGGCATCGGGGAACGCGATGGCCGGGATGAGCCGCACTGGCACCGGGGGCAGGTCGTCGAGGTCCGAGTCGCGCAGCACCCAGGTGAAGGGGATGTGCCGGTACCGCAGCACGGCCCGCATCTTCAGCGAGTACGGCGAGCCGTACGCTCCGGCGAGCTTCAGAGGATGGGCAGGCGACATGGCGGCTGACATTCTGTCACGGTATCAGCCACAAGTTTCAGGCCTCGACGGCGATGCGGCGTCCGGTGATGCGCTCGATCTCGATGCCGATCCAGTGCGCCTTGTCGCCGGGCGCGACCACGTCGATGGTGGCGGCGCGCACGCGGTCGTACAGGTCGCCGAGCGCCGTGGTGATCTCGCGGGCGTGACCCTGCACCACCACACTCCACACCGTGCGATGGTCGTCGCGGCCATCGATCTCGAACGCGGCCGGTGCCAGCGGCAGGTTGCTCAGCTTCGTGCCCGGGTCGGTGCGGAACACCAGCAGGTTGCCGACGAGGGTGTAGTTCACCGGCAGGATCATGGGGAACGCATCGGCCACGAAGGCCACCCGACCCATCCCGCGCATGGCCAGCAGCGTGCGGCACTCCTCGGCGTCGAGCCACTCGGTGGCGGGCTGGTGTCCGTCGTCGGCCATCGCGCGACCCTACCCCTGCCGGTGCCGAGGCACCATCGCAGGTGGGCGCCTCCGCTTCGCTCCGGCCGGGCCGCGGCGGCGATGATCCCCCCATGTCGCTCACCGTGTCGTCGTCGCCCAGCCCGTTCGTCAGCGGGGTCGAACCGATCACCGAGCCCGACGATGCCATCCGCGGCGCGCTGGCCGACGCCCAGTTGCCGCCGCTGCTGCCGGCGCTGGCGTACCTCACCGGCGACCTGTCGCTGCTGCGTCCCGACCTGCGTATCGACCCGATGCTCATCTCGATGCCCCAGGGCGGCCTCACCGACGAGCAGCAGGCAGCCGTGCGCGACCTCGCGTTCGATGTGCTGCGCCGGTACCGCGACGGTGGCTGCGTGCCCGCCCAGCCCCCCGCCGACGCCGACCTGCAGCGCATCCTCGAGTACACCGTCGGCCTCACCGAGGGCATGGCCCCGTACCTGCCGCTGCTGGAGGAGGAACTGGCTTACCGCGGCGAAGACCGCCGGGCCCCTGGTTGGACCAAGCAGCAGATCGCCCCCGATGTCGACTTCAGCGTCGTCATCATCGGCGGTGGCATGTCGGGCATCTTGTCGGCCCACCGCCTGCAGCAGGCCGGCATCGACTACACCATCCTCGACAAGAACCCCTCGGTGGGCGGCACCTGGCACGAGGCGGCGTACCCCGGCTGCCGGGTCGACAACCCCAACCACAACTACAGCTACAGCTTCGCCCAGCGCCACGACTGGCCCGCGCACTACTCGCCCCAGCCGGTGCTCGAGCAGTACTTCCGCGACTGCGCCGAGGCGTTCGGCATCGGTGCCCATGTGCGCTCGCAGTGCACGGTGCAGTCGGCCACCTGGAGCGACGACGACCTGCTGTGGACCGTGCGGTACACCGATGCCTCGGGCACCGAGCAGACCATGCGCGCCAACGCTGTGATCAGCGCGGTGGGGCAGTTGAACCGGCCGTTGTGGCCCACCATCGACGGTATCGCCGACTTCCGGGGCGAGTACTTCCACTCGGCCGAGTGGCGTCACGACATCGACCTCACCGGAAAGCGGGTGCTGGTCATCGGCACGGGCGCGAGCGCCCTGCAGTTCATCCCGCACGTGGCTGCGGCGGCAGGCAGCGTGACGGTGTTCCAGCGCACGCCGCCGTGGATCGCCCCCACGCCCGACTACCACGAGCCCGTGGCGCCCGGCCTGCAGTGGCTGTACCGGCACGTGCCCACCTACAGCGAACTCACCCGCTTCGCCATCTTCTGGCGGATGGGCGACGGTGCCCTCGAGGGTGTGCGGGTCGACCCGAACTGGCAGGGCGACGGTTCGTCGGTGAGCGAGTTGAGCGAGATGGGCAAGCAGATGCTGCTGCTCTACTACCAGGACCAGTTCGGCGACCGGCCCGACCTGCTGGCCAAGGTGATCCCGAACTACCCGCCCGGCGCCAAGCGGGCCGTGCGCGACAACGGCATCTGGGCGGCCACGCTGAAGCGACCGAACGTCGAACTGTGCACCGACGCCATCGGCCACATCGACGCCACCGGGGTCACCATGGCCGACGGCCGTCACTACGACGCCGACGTCATCATCTACGGCACCGGCTATCAGGCGTCGAACTTCCTCACCCCGATGCGTGTGACGGGCCGCAACGGCATCGACCTCCACGAGCAGTGGGCGGGCGACGCCCGCGCCTACCTCGGCGTGATGGTGCCCGGCTTCCCCAACCTGTTCTGCCTCTACGGGCCCAACACCAACATCGTCATCAACGGCAGCATCATCTACTTCAGCGAGTGCGGGGTGCGCTACATCCTCGGCCTGCTGCAGCTGGTGCTCGGCCAGGGGGCCAAGGCGCTCGACGTGAAGCGCGACGTGCACGACCGGTTCAACGAGTTGGTCGATGCCGAGAACAAGCGCATGGCCTGGGGCTGGAGCACGGTGAACAGCTGGTACAAGAACGCGACGGGCCGGGTGGCGCAGAACTGGCCGTTCACGCTGCTCGAGTACTGGCAGCGCACCAAGCAGGTCGACCCGGTCGACTTCGACCTGCTGCGCTGAGTCGCGCCGGCACGCCGCGGCGGCAGACTGGTCGCCGCCCATGAACGACACGGTGTCACCCCGCGCAGTGCTGGCCGCCTCGATGCGGTCTGCCGGCGCGTTCGACACGCCCGAGTCGTTGCCCATCGCAGCGATGCGCGACGAGTTGCTGGCCACCATCCGCGACCACCAGGTGGTGGTGGTGGCCGGCGAGACCGGCTCGGGCAAGAGCACCCAGTTGCCCAAGCTGTGCCTCGAACTGGGCCGCGGGGTCGACGGCATGATCGGTCACACCCAGCCCCGTCGTGTCGCGGCGCGCACCATCGCCGAGCGGGTGGCCGAGGAACTGGGCTCGTCGGTGGGTGCGGCCGTGGGCTACACGGTGCGCTTCACCGACAAGGTGGGCCCCGGCACCCTGGTGAAGGTGATGACCGACGGCATCCTGCTGGCCGAGATCCAGCGCGACCGCATGCTGCGCCGCTACGACACCATCATCATCGACGAGGCCCACGAGCGCAGCCTGAACGTCGACTTCCTGCTCGGCTATCTGAAGCAACTGCTGCCGAAGCGGCCCGACCTGAAGGTGATCGTCACCTCCGCCACCATCGACACGGCCCGCTTCAGCGAGCACTTCGACGGTGCGCCGGTGGTGGAGGTGAGCGGCCGCAGCTACCCGGTGGAGGTTCGCTACCGGCCGCTCGAGGCCGACGGGTTCGGTGGGGGCGCCGACGGCGCAGCCGACCAGGTGCAGGGCGTCTGCGACGCGGTGGAGGAACTGTGTGCCGAAGGGCCGGGCGACATCCTGGTGTTCCTGTCGGGCGAGCGCGAGATCCACGATGCCGCCGATGCGCTGCGCCGACTCGACCTGCGCAACACGACGGTGCTGCCGCTGTATGCGCGGCTCAGTTCGGTGGAACAGCACCGCATCTTCCAGCCGCACAGCGGTCGGCGGGTGGTGCTCAGCACCAACATCGCCGAGACGTCGCTCACCGTGCCGGGCGTGCGCTACGTGGTCGACACCGGCGTGGCCCGCATCTCGCGCTACAGCCACCGGTTGAAGGTGCAGCGTCTGCCCATAGAGCCCATCTCGCAGGCATCGGCCAACCAGCGTGCGGGCCGGTGCGGCCGCGTGGCACCCGGTATCTGCATCCGCCTCTACGACGAAGTCGAGTTCGCCGAGCGACCCGAGTTCACCGAGCCCGAGATCCTGCGCACCAACCTGGCCTCGGTCATCTTGCAGATGACGGCGCTGGGCCTGGGCGATGTGGGGGCCTTCCCGTTCGTCGAGCCGCCCGATCGGCGCTCGGTGCGCGACGGCTATGCGCTACTCGACGAACTGGGCGCGCTGCAGCCTGCCGAGGGCGCCGACGACGCGCGTCGGCGGCTCACGCCCATCGGCAAACAACTGGCCCGACTGCCTGTCGACCCGCGTCTCGGGCGCATGGTGCTCGAGGCCGACCGGCACGGTGGAGTGCGCGAGGTGCTGGTCATCGCCGCCGCGCTGTCGATCCAGGATCCGCGCGAGTTCCCCACCGAGCATCGCCAGGCGGCCGACGAGGCACATCGCCGCTTCGCCGTACCGGGCAGCGACTTCCTGGCCCTGGTGAAACTGTGGGACCACCTGCGCGAACAGCAGCAGCAACTGAGCAGCAACCAGTTCCGCAAGCTGTGCCGCACCGAGTACCTCAACTACCTCCGGGTGCGCGAGTGGCAAGACCTCTACAGCCAACTGCGCCAGGTGGCCGGACAACTCGGTGTGCGCAGCGGTACCGAGGCGGCGCACCCCGACCGCATCCACCAGGCCCTGCTGTCGGGTCTGCTCAGCCATCTCGGCGTACGCGACGGCGACGGCCGCGAGTTCCGCGGTGCCTACGGCTCGAAGTTCGTCGTCGCCCCGGGCTCGACGCTGGCGAAGAAACCGCCGAAGTGGTTGATGGCCGCCGAACTGGTCGAGACCAACCGCCTGTGGGGTCGCATGACTGCGGCGGTGCAGCCCGAATGGGCCGAGCGCCTGGCCGGCCCGTTGGTGAAGTACTCGTACGGCGACCCCACCTGGGATGCGCGCAGTGGACGGGCGGTGGTGGTGGAACGGGCCACGCTGTTCGGCCTGCCCATCGTGACCGGCCGCACCATCGGCCTCGACCGACTCGACCGTGGCCTGGCCCGCGAGCTGTTCATCCGCCACGCCCTGGTGGAGGGCGACTGGGAGACGCAGCACACGTTCGTCGCCGACAACCGCGAGGCGTTGCACGACCTGCGCACGATGGGCGACCGGGTGCGACGCTTCGACCTCATCGACGACGAGTTGGTGTTCGCGTTCTACGACCGCCGGGTGGGCGCCGACGTGCTGTCAACCCGTCACTTCGACCGGTGGTGGAAACAGCAGCAGCGCACCCGGCCCGATGCGTTGCGCATCACGGCCGAGGCGCTGCTGGGCGATGTGGCTGCCCCGGGGGTGACCGACGACTTCCCCGACACCTGGCACTACGACGGCATCGACCTGCGCCTCACCTACCGCTACGAGCCGGGTGCGTCCGACGACGGCACCACGGTGCACGTACCGCTGACGGTGCTGAACCGGGTAGGCGACGAGGGCTTCGACTGGTCGGTGCCGGGCTTCCGCGAGGAGCTGGTCGCGGCCCTGTGCCGCACACTGCCCAAGGAACTCCGCCGGGCCATGGTGCCCGCGGCCGAAACGGTTGCTGCGGCGTGCGGTCGCATCGACCCTGCCGACGGACGCCTGGTGGTGTCGCTGGCCCGGGTGCTCACCGAGATGCTCGGCGAGCGGGTCACGCCGTCGATGTTCGACGGGGCCCGCATCCCCGACCACCTGCGCATCACGTTCTCGGTCGACGACGCGTCGGGCCGCAGCCTCGGCACCGGGAAGGACATCCACGCGTTGCGTCGTGCGCTCGAGGGCCGCATGCGCGCTGCCATCGCCGCGGCGGCACCGTTGGCCGAGCGATCGGGCATCGTCGCCTGGGACCTGGGCACCCTGCCGCGGCAGGTCGAGACGGTGGGCGACGGGCACAGCGTGTTCGGCTATCCGGCGCTGCTCGACGACGGCGACAGCGTGAGCCTACGCATCTTCACCACGCCGGCCATGCAGACGCGGGTGATGCGCGCCGGGGTGCGCCGTCTGCTGCTGCTCGCCGTGAACGTCACCCGCAAACAGGTGGTGCAGGGCCTCACCAACTCCCAGCGGCTGGCGATCGCCCGGAGCGAGCGGGTCGAGCTCGACGAGATCGCCGACCAGTGCATCACCTCGGCCGCCGACCTGGTGGTGAGCGAGTTCGTCGAACGACACGGCGATCTGCCGTTCGACGCCGATGCGTTCGCCGAGTTGGTCACCGACGGCCGGGCCCGGCTGGCGCCCACGGCCGGCGACGCGTTGCGAGCCGCCGCCGAGGTGATCGCAGCAGCGAACGGGGTGGAGTCGACGCTCGACCGCATGGTGAGCCCACTGGTGGCCACCACGGTCGACGATGCCCGACGCCACCTGCGCCGCCTGGTTCGCCGCCGCTTCGTGGCCACCGCCGGCGTGCGCCGCCTGCCCGACGTGCTGCGCTACGTGCGCGGAATCGAACGCCGGCTCGACAAGGTGAACGACGGCCCGATGCGCGACGCGCAGCGCCTGCGCACCGTCGTCACCCTCGAGGCGCGCTACGAGGCACTGCTCGACGCCTACGAACGGTCGAAGCGGCCGCTGCCCTCCGAGGCCGTCGAACTGGGCTGGCTGCTCGAGGAACTGCGGGTGAGCGAGTTTGCCCAGACCCTCGGCACCGCGGTGTCGGTGAGCCCGCAGCGCATTTCGCGCGACCTCGCCCGCCTCGGTGCCTGACGGAGCACCCAGTCAGTCGGGACGGGTGACTGCGAAGCCGGCGGCCTGCAGGGCGGCGACCACGGCGTCGCTGTGGGCCCGGTCGGCGGTCTCGACCTGCACGTCGACGACGGCAGAACGCAGCCGGGTGGCCGGGCCCATGCGGTCGTGCGACAACTCGACGATGTTGGCGCCCTGCGCCGCCAGTACCCCGGTGAGCGAGTGCAGCGCGCCGGGACGGTCGGGCAGCGACACCGACAGCGTGGTGAGTCGCCCGCTGCGGGCGAGGGCGCGCAGCATGGCCGAGGCCAGCACCCGCAGGTCGATGTTGCCACCCGACAGCAGCAGGCCCACCCGTCGACCCTGGAACCGGTCGGGGTGGGCCAGCAGCGCGGCCAGCGGTGCGGCACCGGCGCCTTCGGCCATCACCTTCTCGACCTCGAGGTAGAGGGCGATCGCCGCCTCGACGTGGTCGTCGTCGACCACCACGATGTCGACCCCCTGCCGCT
>JBIKLX010000269.1:0-3447 GCA_044359565.1 Ilumatobacteraceae bacterium | reverse complement strand
CGAGCGGTGCGGTTGGGACGAGGCCCGGCTGCGCACGGCGATGGCGCCCTACTGGGCCGAGTACGACGGCATCGCCATCGACGCCGAGGCCCGGGCGCAGCGGTACCTGCGTATCGTCGACGAACCGGGCCGGTGGCGGGTGGAGCAGACACTGGTCGACCCGGCCGGCGACGGCGAATGGCGTCTGGTCGCCACCGTCGACCTGGCCCAGGCCGAACTCGACGGCGCCCCCACCCTGCGCCTCGACCACCTCGGCTCGCTCGCCGACACCTGACCGGCGCTCAGGCCGACAGGCCGCCGTCGACGGCGATCACCTGGCCGGTCACCCAACTCGACGCCGGGGCGACCAGGAACAGCACCGCCCGGCCGAGGTCGTCGGTGGTGCCGAGGCGCCGCATCGGCAAACGCAGCCGCTTCTCGAGCACCGGCAGGTCGGCCTCGTCGAGCCGCAGCGCGGTCATCATGATCTCGGTGGGTACGGCGCCCGGCATCACGCAGTTCACCCGCAGCCGCGGCCCGAGCTCGCGGGCGAATGTGCGGGTGAGCGAGTTCACGCCCGCCTTCGCTGCGGAATAGTGACCGCTACCCGGTGTGGTGGTGGTGGCGGCGAGCGACGAGATGTTGACGATGCGTCCTCCGTCGCGCATGCGCGCTGCAGCGGCGCGGGTGCAGGTCCAGACCGAGGTGAGGTTGAGCCGCAGCGTGGCGTCCCACTCGTCGGGGTCGAGCTGCAGCAGCGGCGCCTGCACCGCCGAGCCGCCGGCGTTGTTCACCCAGATGTCGAGGTGGCCGAACTCGTCGACGGCCCGCTGGGCGAGCGCCTCGACAGCATCGGTGTCGGTGACATCGGTGGGCACGGCGATGGCCCGTCCACCGTTGGCGCGGATGGTGGCGGCCACCTCCTCGACCTCGGCGGTACGGCGTGCCGCACACACCACGGCCGCACCGGCTGCGGCGAGGGTGAGGGCGATGCCCGCCCCGATGCCACGGCCCGCCCCGGTGACCACGGCAACATCGTCGGACAGGTCGAACAGGTCGCGTACAGCGTCGGTCATGGGCCGAACCTAGTGCGCCCGATCACCCTCCGCCGATGGGCGCTGCACGCCGATCGCGAGGCGCAGTACGGTCGGCCGCATGTGCCGCAACATCACCACGCTGCGCGGGCTCGAACCCGGCGCCACGCCCGACGAGATCGAGGCCGCCGCACGCCAGTACGTGCGCAAGATCAGCGGTGTGCAGTCCACCTCGGCGGCGACGGCCGACGCGTTCGAACGTGCCGTGCTCGCGGTCACCGCTGCCACGGCGCAACTGCTGGCCGACCTGCCGCCCCGCAAGCAGCCACCGCCCACGCTGCCACCGCTGCGACGCATCGCCGCGCGGCAGCAGCCTGCGGCCGGTTGACTGGGGCGATGGCCCGACTGTTCATCGCCGTGTGGCCACCCGAGGAGGTGGTGGCCGACCTCACCGCACTGCATCGCAAAGACCAGCGCGGCGTGCGCTTCGTGGTGCCCGAGTCGTGGCACATCACCCTGCGGTTCCTCGGCGAAGTTCGTCCCGACGATGTGCGCGCCGCGATGGAGGGTTGGTCGATGCCAGCAGCCACGGTGCGGCTGGGGCCTGCGGTCGACGTGCTCGCCGAACGAGCACTGGTGCTGCCTGCAACCGGCCTCGACGACATTGCCGCCGAGGTGGCCGAGCGCACCGCGCACCTGGGTGAACCGCCCCGCAAGCGATTCATCGGGCACCTCACCCTCGCCCGGGTGAAGCCCTACGCGCAGATGCCCCGGGTGCTCGGCTCGATGCTCGACACCGAGTTCGTCGCCGACGAGGTCGCGCTGGTGGAGAGCCGCCTCGACCCTGCCGGCGCTCGCTACGAGACGATCGACACCTGGCCCCTCGGCTTGTCGTACTGAGCCTGATAGGCGATCACCTCGAAGCCGAGCATCCGGTACAGGTCGAACGCCTGCGGGTTGTCGGTGTCGGCGCCGAGCGCGGCCTCGGTCATCCCGCGGGCCTTCAGTTCGTGGAGGCTGGCGACGATCAGCGCTCGGGCAATGCCCTTGCCGCGCCAGCCGAGCGTGGTGGAGATGAACTCGGTGTAGCCGCGCAGGCGACCGGTGGTGGCGTTCTCCTCGGCGTTGATGAACGACTTCACCTGGCCAACCACCTGCGCGTCGGGGCCGTCGCCCACCCAGGCGATCTTCCAGAGCGTCTCGTCGCGCAGCGGGTCGGCGAGGAACGACTGGAACTGCGACTCGTCGGTCTCGACGAAGTCGGGTTGACCGCGGAACGCCTCGTGGTCCGTGGCCCAGATCTGGTGCAGATGGTGCGGTTCGACCGGTCGCATCTCTACGCCGTCGGGCAGTGCATAGTCGGGGATGTCGTCGAGATGCGGCCGCACGAGTGAGGCCCCGAACCGGGTGGTGGTGAACCCGGCCTGTACGAGCGCGGCTCCGAGGCCGACCTCCGGCAACCCGATGCCCGGATGCGGTGCCCAGGCGCGCAGTTGCGACGGCCGCCCGTCGTCGGGCTCGATGAGGTCGACGTGGGCCTCCCAGCCGCCGACGAGTGCAGCCAGCAACTCGGGCGAGCGATGATCGGGGTGGACGGCGAGGATGGCGTACCACACACGGCTGTCACCTTCGGCGTGGTCCCAGGCAGTGCGCAGGTAGGCCGCCGGCTCACCCGCGGTGGTCTCGACGATGACGACGTCGCGCTCGAGGTCGCAGCGTTCGAGGTGCGGGTAGCTCGCATCGAACTGCTCGGCGGTCGACAGTTCAGCGTCGGGCTCGTCGCGTGTCGCAGCGGTCTTGAGCGCGGCCATGAGTGCATGGTCAACCCGCCCGCGATAGGGGCGGGCGACGTAACCGGCGGGCAGATCGAGACGCATGGAACGCGACCGTACGCAGTCGGCGGCGCCGGGTCGCGGCGATTATCCGCCGTGCTGGTCAGCCGGCGATACCGACCGGGCGCTCGCCTGCGACGGTGGTGCGGTGCAGCAGGCGGCGACTGCCGTCGTAGTCGTTGATGGCCAGGTGCAGCAGGCAGCGGTTGTCCCAGATGGCCAGCGTGCCCGGCGCCCAGCGCACCCGGCAGGTGAACTCGGCGCGGGTGGCATGGTCGAACAGGTACTGCAGCAGCGGGCGCGACTCGTCGGCGGTCATCCCTTCGAACCGCTGGGTGTACACCGGGTTCACGAACAGCGCCTTGCGGCCCGTCGCCGGGTGCACTCGTACGACGGGGTGCAGCACCTCGCGGTCGGCACTCGGGTCGTTGCGGGTCATCACCACCGACCTGCTGACGGCGGCGTTGGGGCCCGGGCCGTTGGTGCCGTGCGGCCAGCCGGTCTGCACGGCGCGCAACGGGTCGAGCAGACGCTGCATGCCCGGCGAGAGTGCTTCGTAGGCGGCGTACTGACTGGCCCACAGCGTGTCGCCGCCAGCCTCG
>JBIKLX010000268.1:0-3453 GCA_044359565.1 Ilumatobacteraceae bacterium | reverse complement strand
CATCCTCCAGGAGACCAACAAGGAGTTGGCCTTCCCGATCATCCGCGACATGGACACGTTCTGCTACGAGCGCCAGTCGGCCGGCTCGATGGAGGTGGGCAGTTACGCCCACCGCGCCATCCTGATGCGCCCTGACGACATCCCCTCGAACGAGGAATCGGCGCTCAGCCCCACCGAACTGCCCCTCACCTACGACGACTTCGACCCGCAGCTCGAGCAGGCCATCGACCTGATGGAGATGCTCGGCGACGCCGAGATCCGCTACGCCATCAACGGTCTGCTCAGCCTCACCCCCGATGCCAATCCGGTGCTCGGTGAGACCGTCGAGGTGCGCAACCTGTGGAGCGCGGCGGCGGTGTGGATCAAGGAAGGCCCTGGCATCGCCCAACTCGTCGCCGAGTGGATGACCTACGGCTACCCGCACATGTGCGACCCGCACGGCAGCGACATCAGCCGCTTCTACCCGCACGAGAAGACCGAGTGGCACATCAACGCCCGCTGCAACGAGCACTTCAACAAGACCTACGGCATCGTGCACCCTCGCGAGCAGTGGGCCAGCCAGCGCGGTATGCGACGCAGTCCGTTCTACGCCCGTGAGGAAGCCCTCGGCGCAGTGTTCTTCGACGCTCGCGGCTGGGAGCGCCCGCAGTGGTACGAGAGCAACGCGAAGTTGATGGAGAAGTTCCCCGAGGCCTGCCAGCCGCGCACCCACGAGTGGGACGGCCGCTGGTGGAGCCCCATCACCAACGCCGAGCACCTGCAGATGCGCGAGAGCGTCGGCATGGTCGACCTCACCGCGTTCAACGAGTTCGATTTCGAGGGCCCTGGCGCCTGCGGCTTCCTGCAGTACGTGTGCGTCAACAACGTCGATGTGCCGGTGGGCCGCAGCGTGTACACCCCGCTGCTCACCCCGCACGGTGGCTTCCGTGGCGACCTCACCATCCAGCGCCTCGGCACCGACCACTTCCGGGTCATCACCGGTGCGTTCGACGGTGGCCGCGACAACTACTGGTTCCGCAAGTACATGCCCACCGACGGCTCGGTCAGCTTCACCGACCGGTCGCAGGGCATCTGCACCGTCGGCGTGTGGGGCCCCAACGCCGTGGCGACGATGAGCAAGATCGTCACCGATCACACCACCGCCGCCTTCGACCTGAGCCAGGGCGGCTTCCCGTACGGCGCCGTGAAGGACGTGCTCATCGACGGTGTGCCGTGCACGATGTTCCGCATCAGCTACGTCGGCGAGGCGGGCTGGGAGATCTACACCCGCATGGAGCACGGCCTGAAGGTGTGGGACGCCATCGCCGCCGCCGGCGACGAGTTCGGCATCATCCCCGTGGGCATCGGCGTCTACGCCGTCACCGGCCGCATCGAGAAGGGCTACCGCCTCATGGGCGCCGAACTCGAGAGCGAGTACAACCCGGTCGAGGCCGGCCTCGCCCGCCCGAAGGTGAAGAGCGCCGACTTCATGGGCAAGTCGGCCTACCTGAAGGCACGTGAGGAGGGCCCTGCGGCCGTCATGTGCACGCTCAGCATGGACAGCCAGCGCTGCGCCGACGGCTACGACCGGTTCCCCACGGGTGGCAACGAGCCCATCCTCACCCTGTCGGGCGAACGCATCGTCGACGCCAAGGGCCGTGTCTCGCGGGTCACCACCGCGGGTGCCGGCCCGTCGGTGGGCAAGTACCTGCTGTTGGCCTACCTGCCGCCCGAGCACGCCGTCGAGGGCACCAAGTTGCAGGTGATGTACATGAACGAGATGTACCCCGTCACCGTCGAGCGTGCCAGCGCCACACCGTTGTTCGACCCCGACGACAGCCGGATGAAGGCCTGACATGCGGGTGCTCGTCTGCGTGAAGCGGGTGCCCGCCCCGGGCGCCAAGATCAACATCACGGCCGACGGCATGGCGATCGACACGGCATTCCTCGGGTTCACCACGAGCCCGCACGAGGAGTGCGCCGTCGAGGAAGCCGTGCAACTCGTCGAACGGCACGGAGGCGACGCCACGGTGCTCACGCTCGGCCCAGCCGAAGCCGACGAGCAGCTGCGCTATGCAGCCAGCCTCGGCGTGCAGAAGGCCGTCCTACTGCCCACCGACGGCAGCGACTGGGACCCGCAGCGCACCGCAAAGGCCATCACCGAGGCAATCCTCGGGGTCGAGGCAGCCGAGGGCGCGTTCGACATCATCCTGTTCGGCAACGAGTCGGCCGACTCCGGCGGCTTCCAGGTGGGCGTGCGGGTTGCCCGTGCGCTCGGCCGCCCGATCGTGAACGGCATCAAGGGCATCGAGGTGGGCGACGGTTCGGTGCGCGCCCGGCGTGAGGCCGAAGCGGGCATGGAGGTGTACGCCCTGCCGATGCCGGTGGTGCTCGGTGTGAAGGAGGGCATCAACCTGCCCCGCTATCCCACGCTGAAGGGCCGCCTGGCGTCGAAGAAGGTCGAGGTGGCGCAGGTGGCTCCGGCGGGCGAGCCGGGCGGGCAGCGGCTCGTCACCCTCGCCCAAGCGGCCGAGCAGACGAGCAACACGGTCGTCCTCGGCAAGGGGCCCGACGCTGCGGCCGCAGTGGTCGATGTGCTGGAAGAACTGGGGTTGCTGAAGTGAACGTGCTCGTCATCGCCGAACACGACCGGGGCACGCTCGCCCCGGCCACGCTCGAAGCGCTCGCCGCTGCTCGCCCGCTGGGCACGGTGCACGTGGCCACGCTGGGCGACGTTGCCGACGGACTGGTCGATGTACTGACCGCGCACGGCGCCGCGCACGTGCACCAGGTGCACCATCCACTGCTGGCCGACTACGGCCCCGAAGCGTGGGGCGACGCCGTTGCCCAACTCGTCTGGTCGCTGAACCCCGAGGTGGTGCTGGCCTGCGGCACCGATCGCGGCAACGAGGTGTTGGCGCATCTGGCCGCCATCACCGATCTGCCGTTCGTCGCCAACTGCCTCGAGATCCGTCCCGGCGACGCCACCTGGTCGATCACCCGTGTGCGCTGGGGTGGTTCGTTGCTCGAGCAGTGCGAACTCAGCGCTGGCCGCAAGCTCGTGTCGGTGGCGCACCACGCGTTCGAGGCGTCAGAGGCTCCGGTGTCGGCGAGCACCGCCGTGTTCACTCCCGAACTCGATGCGTTGGTGGCTCGCACGGTGGTGACCGAGCGCGTCGAGCGCGCTGCGGGCGTCACGCTGGCCACCTCACCGGTGGTGGTGGGTGGTGGCCGCGGTGTCGGTTCGCCTGAGGGGTTCGGTCCACTCGAAGAACTCGCCGGTCTGCTGGGCGGGGTGGTGGGCTGCTCGCGTGCGGTCACCAACAACGGCTGGCGCAACCACACCGACCAGGTCGGCCAGACCGGCACCCGCATCGCGCCCGACCTGTACTTCGCCTGCGGTATCTCGGGCGCCATCCAGCACTGGGTGGGCGCGATGGCGTCGAAGAAGATCCTCGCCATCAACACCGATGC
>JBIKLX010000087.1:0-12574 GCA_044359565.1 Ilumatobacteraceae bacterium | reverse complement strand
GAGGAACCGGGCGAGGGCGACGATCGGGTCGCGGGCCAGGTCGGCTCGCATCGCCGCCGGTGACCGGTAGGCGCTCTCCACATCGGTGCCGGCGTGGGCGAGGAAGCGCACCGTGCGCAGGTGCAGCACAGCCGGACGTCGTTCTGCGCGCACCCAGTCGATCAGGCCGCGGACCGTCGCGAAGGCCGCCTCTGGATCGGCGCCTTCGGCGTACTCGTAGCGCAGACCGGGCCGATGGGCGAGCGACGCCTGTACCCATCCGGTGGGTGTGGGGACGCTGATGCCGAGGCCGTTGTCTTCGCACACGAACAGCAGCGGCAGGGGCAGCCCGCTGTGGGCGGTGTAGCACGCAGTGTTGATGGCGCCCTGCGCGGTGGAGTGGTTCACGCTCGCATCGCCGAACGAGCACACGGCAATGGCGTCGTCGGCCCAGCGCACCGGCACACCGAGGCGCGCCGCGCGCTCGATGGCGAAGGCCACCCCCACAGCACGCGGCAGGTGCGAGGCGATGGTGGAGGTCTGCGGGATGACGTCGAGGGCTGGGTGGCCGAACACCTTGTGGCGCCCGCCTGCAATGGGTTCGTCGGCCAGGCCCAACAAGCCGGCGAGCACATCGCGCACCCCCGGCATCGGCTGCTCGATCGAATGCTGGCCGACCGACTGCTGGGCACGAGCCAGGTAGAAGCCCCCCGAGCGGTAGTGCAGCAACGCCGGGTCGGTGGGCCGCAGCGCGGCTGCGACCAGCGCGTTGCTCTCGTGGCCGGCCGATCCGATGGTGTAGAAACCCGCCCCCCGCGAGCGCAGCCAACGCGCCGCATGGTCGAGGTGGCGACTGCGCACCTGGGCGGTGAACACCTCGTCGGCCGTGGCGACCGGGAGCGACGGGTCGTCGATCGTCCGTTCGGGCACCGGCAGTGCTCCGATGGCGTCGAGCAGCGCCACCTCGAGCGGGTCGAGGTCGTCGGGTCGGTCGATCGGAAGCACGGGGTGACGCTAATTCCTCGTCGATTCTCGACCACCGATCGGCAACCGGGTGACTCCTCCTGGTAGGACTGATGCGAACCAACATGTACTGCCAGACATGCTTCCAATGACGCACACCAATCCGAACCCCTCCGAACCGGTCCCCATCGATCACTTCGACCGGCTCGCCCGCGTCCTGCGCGGGTTGCGCTCGGTGGTGGCTCCGGCCCAGGTGGTCCGCGTGATCGCCGACGAAGGACTCACCCCGCTCGGAGCCCAAGGGGCAGCCCTCGCCGTTCCCGGAACCACGACGCGCCTCGTCGTGCACGTCGCCGGGCCTGCGTCGCGCGACGACGTGGCCGCGATCGGGCTGTTCGATCCCGGCGACCGGTGCCCGTTGGCCGCTGCCGTCATCGAACCACTGAACCGCTGGTTCCCCGGAGCCAACGACGCGCGACGCGCCTATCCGGCGCTCCCGGCCGACACCACCCAATCGGGTGCCGTACTGTCGCTGGTGAGCGACGACCACACCATCGGTGCCCTCGCTGTGGCCTTTGCCGAGCCACGTCGACTGTCGGCCACCGAGCGCGCCTACCTGCTGGCGCTGGCCGATGCCGCCGCGGTGGCACTTGTCGGCTGTACGTCGACCGTCGCTCTGCACGAGGCCAGCCTGGCGGCCGAGGGTGGGTCGTCGGTGGCCTTCACCCGCCGGGTGCTCACCCAGCAGTTCGGCATCTCGCGCAAGGTTGCCGCAGTCATTGAGCGCCACCGTCTCAGCGGTCAGGCACGCCAAGATCTCGTCTCGGTCATCGACGACATCGACACCTTCAGTACGTCGCTGCGCAAACGCCTCGACGAGACCGGCTGACGTCGGCAGCGGACGACCGGCGGGCTGCTGACAGACTGACCCGATGCCGCTGCACCCTCAGGCCCAGACACTGCTCGAGTTGCTCGCCTCGTTCGGCGACCCGCCCATCCACGAGAGCACGCCCACCGAGGCGCGGGCCCTGCGCAAGAGCCGCCAACGCGAGGCCACCGAAGCCATCCACCATTACAGCGATGTCGATGCCGGTGGTGTACCGGCCCGCCTGTACCGCCCGCGCGACACCGCCGACCTCGGCCTGCTGGTGTACCTGCACGGCGGCGGCTGGGTGATCGGCGACCTCGACTCGCACGACAACGTCTGCCGGGCGCTGGCCAACGGCAGCGGCCACGCCGTGCTCAGCGTCGACTACCGCCTGGCGCCCGAGCACCCGTTTCCGGCTGCGCTCGAAGACGCCGTCACCGCAACCCGCTGGGCGCACGCCAATGCAGCCGCACTCGGCTGCCGCGCCGACCGGCTGGCCATCGGCGGCGACTCGGCGGGCGGCAACCTGGCCGCCGTCGTGGCGCAGTTGGCGCCGGTGCCGCTGGTGTACCAACTCCTCGTCTACCCCGTCACCGACTGCACCCGGTCGCACCCCAGCTACACCGAGAACGCCGACGGGCCGTTCCTCACCCGCGAGGGCATGGGCTGGTTCATCGACCACTACCTCTCGGGCGCACACGGCAGCCCCGCCGACCCGCGGGTGTCGCCGCTGTTCGCCGGCGACACCGCCGTTGCATCCACGCCCCCGGCGCTGGTCATCACGGCCGAGTTCGACCCACTACGCGACGAGGGCGATGCCTACGCCGCCCGCCTCGCCGCGCTCGGCGTGCCCACCAGCCATCTGCGTGTGAGCGGGATGTTCCACGGCTTCTTCTCGCTGGGCGACTTCCTCGACGACGGCCGCATTGCGCACGCCGCCGCTGCTGCCGCGTTGAAGGCTGCGTTCACCCGCTGAACGCGGCTCACACCATCCAGGCGTCGCGCGAGATGGGCGCCATCAGCGAGGGACGCGCGAACGAGAACGGCGCCAGTTCCGGCCGGGTCGGCTCGTCGCAGGCGTAGCCCGCGAGCGTGCGCCCGAACCACGACGCGAACTTGAACCCATGGCCCGAACCGAGCACGGCCGAGATCTGCGGATGCTCGGGCAGCCGGTCGCACAGGAAGTCGCGGTCGGACGTCATCGTGTAGAGGCAGGTGACCGTGCGCGGCGCACCGAGGCCGCGGCCGAGCAGACCGTGCATGAAGCCGACGAGCCGGTCCTGCATCGTGGCGTCGGGGTCGAACGTGCGCGTGTCGGGATCGACCTCGAACCCGCCGCAGTCCTCGGCCGCCTTCACCGCGGTGGGGTCGCCGTACACGGGGAAGCCGTAGAACGCCGGGTCGTCCATCCAGATCCACACCGGGAAGCGGTCGGACTGGAACTGGTCGAGCTGGGCGTGCGGGAAGTACGACACCTGCTCGCGGGTGACGGCAAGGGGCAGGTCGTAGCCGAGTGGTGCCAGCAGACGGCTGGTCCAGGCATCGGCAGCCACCACCACGCGGCCCGCCCGCACCACGCCCTGGTCGGTGACCACATCGACCTCGCCTCCCACCGGGCGCAGCGCCTGCACCCCGATGTGGTCGCGCAGGTGGGCGCCGTGAGCGACGGCCAGGCGCTGCATCACCGCCGTGGCGCGGCCGGCGGGCACGATGCCGCCCTCGGCCTGCCAGATGGCCTGCACGTCGGGCGTGATCAGCGAACCGGCTGCGTACTGCGGCCAGCGGCGGCACACCTCGGCACCGTCGATCCATTCATACGGCACACCGACTGCGTCGAGGCTGGACCGGTAGCTGTCGGCGCTGATGGCAGCATCGGGCGGGAAGAAGTCGATCCCGCCGGTGATCGCGATCAGCCCCTCGCCGCTGTCGTCTTCGACGGTCTGCCACGCGTCGTAGGCCTCGGCGGTCAGCTCGACGTATCCGGGCGTGTGGTACGAGCGACGGATGATGCGCGAGTGGTCGTGCGACGCGCCACGCACATGGCCGAGTTCGAACTGCTCGAGGCCGAGCACCCCGACCCCGCGGCGAGCGAGCCAGTAGGCGGTGGCCGATCCGAAGCCGCCCAGGCCGACCACCACCACATCGGCAGTGGCGGGCAGCGGTGCTCCAGACGAACCGTTCACGTGCCGAGGCTACTCTGAACGGCCATGCAGGATTCGATCGACACATCGCCCCGAGCCTGGTCCGAGCACGAGGTGTCGATCGCCGCCGACGGCGCGCACCTCGCTGCCCGCCTCTACCTGCCGCTCGGCGACGGTCCGTTCGCCACCCTGATGGAGGCCCTGCCCTACCGCAAGGACGACATCACTTCGTCGTACGTCGACAGTTACCACCGCTTCGCCGGGCAGGCCAGGTTCGCTGTGCTGCGCCTCGATCTGCGCGGCACCGGCTCGTCGGGCGGCACGCTCGACGACGAGTACACCGACCTCGAACGCGCCGATCTGCGTGCCGCGATCGAGTGGATCGCCGCGCAACCGTGGTCGTCGGGCCGAGTGGGCATGCTGGGTACGTCGTACTCGGGCTTCAACAGCCTGCACATGGCGATGGACGGTGTGCCGCAGTTGGGAGCCATCGTCGCCACCTACGCCACCGACGACCGCTACACCGACGATGTGCACTACATGGGCGGCGCACTGCGCCAGCTCGACCTCATCGACTATCCGCTCTACATGGTGGCGATGAACGCGTTGCCGCCCGTACCTGCCATCTGGGGCGACGACTGGGTCGACGAGTGGACCCGACGCATCCACGACAGCGAGCCGTGGCTGCTCGAATGGCTACGCGCCCCGCTGGCCACCGACGTGTGGCGCCGCGGCTCCATCCGCCTCGGCCCGGGCAGCGACGGCTACGAACGCATCGGCTGCCCCACGATGCTCATCGCCGGCTGGGCCGACGGCTACCGCAACAACACGTTCCGCACGATCGAGCACCTGCAGGTGCCGTGGCGTCTGCTCGCCGGGCCATGGGTGCACAAGGATCCGTCGGTCGCCCGCCCCGCCCCCAACGTCGACAGCGACGCCGAGATCATCGCGTTCTTCGACGAGTACCTGCGCGGTGGACCGCCGTCGGTCGACGTGCCCGGGCAGGTGTTCGTCCGCGCCCCGGTGGGCGCCCAGCCGGATCTGGCGCTGCACCCGGGCCGCTGGGTTCAGATCGACCGGTGGCCGCACCCCGGCCTCACGTGGCGCGACTTACGCGCCACCGGTACCGGCCACCAGTCCGGCGTCGAGGAACTCGTCGTGGAGGGCGATGTCGGCGCGCATGCGTGGAACTCGTGCGGTGGCGGGCTGCCGTGGGGCCAGTCGCTCGACCAGCGCATCGACAACGCCCGATCGATCACGTACGACTGGGATCACACGGTCTGCCAGGAGATGATGGGCACGGCCGATGTGCGCCTGCGGGTGCGCTCGTCGGCCACCGCGGGGCACGTGTCGGTGAAGCTGTGCGACGTGGCGCCCGACGGCACCTCCGCGCTCATCACCCGCGGTTACCTCGACCTCGAGCACCGCGGCTGCTGGCCGCAGGACGCGTGGGGCGAGGTGGGCGCTGCGCCACGACCACTGGTGCCCGGCGAATGGATCGACGTCCGGGTCGAGTTCGAGGCCACCACGTGGACGCTCGTGCCCGGCCATCGGCTGCGCCTGGCGGTGGCCGGTACCGACTGGCCCAACTGCTGGCCGGCCCGCGAGCAGTTCACCCTCGTTGTCGACCGCGAGTCGATCGTGCTGAGCCTGCCGGTGGTTGAGGGCCTCGAGCCGCTGCAGCACACCTTCGGCCCAGGGCCCGGCCCGTCGTCCGACGACGCCGACGGGGTGGAGTGGCGGTACGAGCACGATGTGCTGGCTCGCGAGACCCGGGCGCACACCCTCTACGGCGGCCCGTACCGCGGGTTCCGCGACATCGCGATCGACGACCACTACGAGGGTCACGTGGGCATCAGCACCGTCGACTGCTCGCAGGGTTGGGCGCGCGGCCGTTCGCGGCTGCAGCTCAGCTTCCCCGAGGCCGTGTGCACCACCGAAGCGACGCTCGAGGTGACGAGCGACAGCGAGGCGTTCGAGGTGAGCATCCACCTCACCGTCGACCACGACGGCGTGCAGATCGCCGAACGCCGCTGGCACGAACGCTTCCCTCGCGTCCCTCCGTCGTAGCCAGCAGGGTCAGCCGGCGACGGCGTGGCAGGCCACGCGTCGGCCCGGGGCAATGTCGACCACCGTCACGTCCTCACCACGACACCGTGCCTCGATGCCCAGCCGGGCCGCCTCGCCGCTCGCCACCACGGGGCAGCGCGGGTGGAACCGGCACCCGGCAGGCACGTCGGCAGGGTCGGGGGTCTCGCCGGTGAGGATCTGCCGCCCTCCACCGCCGTGCTCGGGCACCACCGACAGCAGGGCCCGTGTGTAGGGGTGCTGCGGGTCGGCGAGCACCTGCTCGGTGGGGCCCTGTTCGACGATGCGGCCGAGGTACATCACCGCCACCCGGTCGGCGATGTTCCACGCCAGGCCGAGGTCGTGGGTGACGGCCACGATCGACACCCCACGCTCGTCGACGTAGCGCCGCATCAACGCCAGGATCTCACCCCGGATCGAGGCGTCGAGGCTGGCCACGGGCTCGTCGGCCAGCAGCAGCGTGGGATGCAGCGCCATGGCTGCGGCGATGAGCACGCGCTGACGCTGCCCGCCCGACACCTCGTGCGGATAGCGGCGCATGTAACGGGCAGGAGGCCGCAGCCCGGCGTCGGCGAGCGCCTCGGCCACGAGGTCGGGTTCGTGGCCCGCCACGCGGTGGATGCGCAGCCCTTCGGCCACCGCCTCGTAGATGGTGTGCCGCGGGTTCAGTGCCCCGGTGGGGTCCTGGAAGATCATCTGCACCGACCTGCGCAACCGGCGCAGGCCGGCGGCGTCGCGGCCCACCACCTGCCCGTCGACCGTGACCGTTCCAGCAGCGAGCGACTCGAGTCCGATGATCGACCGGATGAGCGTGGTCTTGCCGCAGCCCGACTCACCAACGAGCGCCAGCACCTCGCCGCGCCGCACATCGAGGTCGACCCCGTCGACGGCACGGATGGGACCACCACCCCGTTGCGCGGGGAACACGACCTGCGCGCCGCGCACGGTGAGCAGCTCGTCGCTCACGAAGCGCCCTCGAGGTGCACGCATGCAGCGCGTCGTTCCGCCCCAGCCGGCACCAGTTCCACCGCGTCCGTGCCACACCGTTCGACGGCCACAGGGCAGCGCGGATGGAACGCGCACCCGCCGGGCAGCGCGGTGGGGTCGGGCGGGTCGCCCGCCAGGCCGCGTGGCGCGAGCCGCGAACTCTGGTCGCCGATGGTGGGGAATGCACTCGCCAGGGCACGGCTGTAGGGGTGCTGCGGCGAGCCGAGCACCTCGGCGCTCGGCCCCTCCTCGACGATCCGTCCGGCGTACATCACCGCCAACCGACTGCACACCTGCGCCAGCACCGACAGGTCGTGGGTGATGAACAGCATGGCCAGACCGTGGTCGCGCTGCAGTTCGGCCAGTAGTTCCAGCACCTGGGCCTGCACCATCACGTCGAGTGCCGTGGTGGGTTCGTCGGCGATCAGCAGCTTCGGTTCGCAGGCCAGGGCGATGGCAATGAGCACTCGCTGGCGCTGCCCGCCCGAGAGCTGGTGCGGGTAGGCGTCGGCCCGGGCCGCCGGGATACCCACCCGTTCCAGCAGTTCGGCTGCGCGGGCGCGGGCGGCTGCGGTAGAGGGCTTGGCTGCGTGCTGCAGCACCGCTTCTTCGATCTGTGGCCCGATGCGGTGCACAGGGTTGAGCGAGTGCAGCGCGCCCTGGAACACGATCGACGCACTGGTCCAACGCACCGCACGCAGTCGGCCCGGCTTCATCGCGTACACGTCCTCGCCATCCAACAGCACCTGACCCGTCACCTCAGTGGAGGCGGGCAGCAGGCGCAGCACGGCTCCGGCGATGGTCGACTTGCCGCAGCCCGATTCGCCCGCCAGGCCCACCGTGTCGCCCGGTTCGATCACCAGGTCGACCCCGCGCACCGCCGGCACCGGGCCACCCTCGGTGCGGTAGGTCACGCTCAGGTCGCGCAGTTCCAGCAGGCTCATCGCTCACGCAACCGCGGGTCGAGGATCTCTTCGAGCGCCCGGCCGAACAGGGTGAACGCCAGCACCACCGCCACGATGCCGAGGCCTGCGGGCAGGTAGTACCACCACGCGTTGCGGCCGATCGCGCCGGCCTGGAACGCCTCCTCCAGCGTCTTGCCCCACGACGGTTGGGTGGGGTCGCCGAGGCCGAGGAACGCCAGCGTGGTCTCGGTGAGGATCGAGATGGGCACGGCGAGCGTGGTGCTGGCCAGTAGCAGCGGCGCCACGTTGGGCAGCACGTGGCGTTGCACGAGATGGCGTCGTGTGGCGCCCAGGGCACGGGCGCGGTCGACGTACAGGCGCTGTTTCACGGTGAGCACCTGCGAGCGCACCAGCCGGGCCGTTGCCGGCCACGACGTGATGCCGATGACGAGGATGATGTTCCACACCGAGCGGCCCAGCACGGCGGCCAGCACGATGGCCAGCGGCAGGAACGGCACCACCAGGAACCAGTCGGTCACCCGCATCAGCACGCCATCGGTGCGACCACCGAAGAACCCGGAGGTGATGCCCACCAGGGCTCCAATGGCAATGGTGAGCAACGTGGCCATCAGCCCGACGAACAGGCTGGCCCGCGAGCCCCACACGAACTGTGCCGCCACGCTGCGGCCGAGGTGGTCGGTGCCGAGCCAGAACTCGCGGCTCGGTGGGGCCCAGGTGGGATTGTCGATCGAGGCCACGGCGCTGAGCGCCGACCGCGGCACCAGCAGCGGCGCGAACAACGCCATCAGCGCGAACAGCACCAGCACCACCAGGCCGGTCATCGCCAGACGGTCGCGCCGCACCCGCGACACGGCCACCCCGACCGCGGCCCTACGCCGTGCCCACACCACCTCGCGCGGCGACAGCACCATCGCCCGCGTGTCGGCAGCTGCGTCGACCAGTGGCTCGCCGCGCTGAGCGTCGTCACTCATCGGCCACCCACCCGCGGGTCGAGCACGCCGTACAGCAGGTCGACGAGCAGATTGGCCACGATCAAGGCGGCACTGAACAACAGGAACAGGCCCTGCAGCATCGGGAAGTCGGGGCCGCGGATTGCCTCGAGCGTCGCCTGCCCGAGGCCCGGCCACGAGAAGATCGACTCGACCGCGATGCTGCCCGACAGCACGAAGCCGAAGTTCAGCGCCGACAGGCTCACCACCGGCAGCATCGCGTTGCGTACCGCGTGACGACGACGCACCTCCACATCGCGCAACCCCTTGGCGCGTGCCAGTAGTAGGTAGTCCTCGCGCACGGTGTCGAGCATCGACGAGCGCATCACGATGGCGTACTCGCCCAGGTACGCGATGGCGAGGGTGAGCGCCGGCAGAGCCATGTGGTGCAGTTGGTCGAGCAGCAGTGCCACCCCCGTCGCCGTACTGCCGGGGTCGGTGATGCCTCCGGTGGGGAACAGGCCGAGCTGCACGGCGAACACGCCGAGCATCAGCATGCCCAGCCAGAAGTCGGGCACCGAGTAGGTGAACATCGAGAACGTCGTCGCGCCCACGTCGAAGCGGCTGCGGCGCCGCCATCCGGCGCGGATGCCGATGGCGATGCCGATGATCATCGCCAGCGTGGTGGCAGTGCCCACCAGCACCAACGTGGGCCACAGTGCCTCACGGATCTCGGTGGTGACCGGTCGCCGGCTCTGCATCGACACGCCAAAGTTGCCGCGGATCACCTGGCCGAGGTAGGCGACGAACTGCTCGAACTTCGAGCCGTCAAGGTTGAACTGACGGCGGAGCCGGTCGAGCTGCTCGGGCGTCAGGTTGCGGCCACGGAACATCTTGCCCACGGGGTCGTCGTTCACCACGCGGAACAGAAAGAAGTTGAACACCAGCACGAACCCGAGCGTCGCCAGTGCCCCCAGGCACTTGCCGACGACGAACCGGGCTCGCACGGTGAACTACTCGCGTTCGTCGCGCGACGACCGCGAGCGGGCGATCAGCAGTACTGCAGCGCCTGCGGCCACCACGGCGCCGACGATGACGGCCACCAGCACGGCAGTGCTCATGCCACCCTCGTCGTCGCCCCCGCCGCCCACGGGCACGAGGTTGGCGTAGGTGGGCGAGGTGTTGCTGAACAGCACCGGACCGGTCTCGGCGGGCTGGCGCGTCCAACCACTGAAGCGGTCGGTGCGGTACGCCTGCAGTTCGGCGTCCTCGAACAGCACCACGTACGTCGACTGGTCGTAGAACAGCCGCAGCATCTGGTGCACCAGCTCGATGCGCTTGGTGCGGTCGAGTTCCTGGTTCTGCTGGGTGTAGAGAGCGTCGTACTCGTCGCTGCACCAGTTGGCGTCGTTGTAGCCGTAGGCGTCGAGCGAGGTGGTGAGCTGCTCGCACCGGAAGTACGACAGCATCGGGTCGGGGTCGACGAACGGGGTCCAGCCCCACACGAACAGGTCGTACTCGCCCGAGGCGACCACATCGGTGAGCTGCGTGTCGTCGACCACCGACACCTCGGTGCCGATGCCGATCTGCTCGAGCCACCCGGTGATCAACTCGCGGATCGGCGCGGCCACCTCGCTCTCGGAACGCTCGGCGTAGCGGAATACCAACTCCTGGCCGCCGCCGGGCATCTCGCGCACACCGTCGCCGTTGGTGTCGACGTAGCCGGCGTCGTCGAGCAGTTGCTGGGCCTTGGCGGGGTCGTAGGTGTACTGCTCGGCCTCGGGGATGGCAGGCTTCCAGGCCGGGTCGGGCGACACCGACAGGGTGGTGCCCTGAACGCCGTAGCCGTTGATCACCCGGTCGAACAGCACCTGCTTGTCGATGGCGTGGTGGATGGCGTGGCGCACGTCGACGTCCTGCAGCGCCGGGTGCCCGTCGCCCAGGCCGCCGCCCATGCCGTTCATCGCCAACTCGCTCATGCTGCCCTGGGTGCCGAAGATCGCTTCGATGCCCTCGGCCGACTGCAGATCGGCGAACGCCGACGACGGCACTGCGTTGGCTGCGTCGATCTCGCCCTTCTTCAGCGCCGCCACCATCGCGTCGGCGTTGGTGAACACACGGAAGACCACCTGGTCGATGGCCGGGGCGCCCTTCCAGTAGTTCGGGTTGGCCTTCATGGTCCACGACTGACCCGACTTCCACTCCTGCAGGGTGAACGGGCCCGCCCCCACACCGTCGAGCGCGTCGTACGTGGTGATGTCGCCGGCCGCCTGCTCCTCCCAGATGTGCTTGGGCAGGATGTACACGTCCATCGTCGGCAGCTTCGGGTCGGGAACGCTGCTCGTGATCGTCACCGTTCGCGCGTCGACCGCCGTGGCTTCCAGGTTGGCGGTGATCGACGAGTGGTTCATCCAGCCCTGGTCGCGCGAGGTGTTCACCGTCCAGGCCACGTCGTCAGCGGTGAGCGGTGTGCCGTCGCTCCACAGCAGCCCCTCACGCAGGGTGTAGGTGTAGGTGAGGCCGTCGTCGCTGGCCGTCCACGACTCGGCGAGGCCCGGCTCGGTGGCGAAGTCGGCGGCCGCTTTGTCGGTGAGCGTGGCGTACTGCAGGTTCCACACCTCGTACGACGACACCAGGTACCCGGCGGTCACGTTGGGAGAGTCGAGGTCTTGCAACAGGCCCACCGTCAGCGTCACCGGCGCATCGACGGTGGCGTGAGCAGGGAGCGCCCAGCCCACTGCCGCCACGGCAAGTACCCCGACCGCACCCGCCATCATCCGACGCCGTTGCCCCATCACACGCCCTCCCCAGGGATGGACCAATCCTGGCCCGCTCTTCAGACATGTTGCCACATTGCGCCGCGGGCCTTCGGCGAGACCCGCTCACGCTCGAGGTGCTACGTCCACCAGTCGTCGCGGTTGTTGCGGCGGGTGCGGGCCCGCATCGCCGCGACATTCGACAGTGCCAGCACCAGCAGGCCGAGGCCGACGACGACGCCCAGGCTGCTCGCCGGGTTCGCGCTACCGGCGGCATCGGTGGCGGCCGTGGTAATCGTGGTGGACAAGAACCACACCAGGAAGAGCCCGGCGACACCCAGCACCACACCCATCACCACATCGCGCTTCATGATCGTTCTCCACATCGGCGGCTACCTCGGCGGCGGACGCACGCGCTCATTCTTGCCGCACCGTGACGATGCGGCAAGGGAGCCATACGGCTCATTCAGCGCCTGTCGCCCCACGCAGCGTTCGTCAGCGGCGGCGGGTGCGGGCCAGTGCGACCGCGCGGGTGAACACGTCGTCGAGCATCGGCTCGGTGAGCCGCCCGGTGAACGTGTTCTGCTGGCTGGGGTGGTAGCTGTCGAGCAGCACCACCCCCGACGGTGCCACCGTCTCCACCCCGTGGCCGAACCGCGACCGCGGGGTCACACCCCAGAACGAGCACGCCGCCTCATGGGCGAACCCACCCAGGCACACCACCACCCGCAGCCGGGTGAGCAGCGCGATCTCGCGTTCCAGGAACGGCCGGCACAGGTCGCGCTCGGCGGGCAGCGGCTTGTTGTCGGGTGGGGCGCACTTCACGGCGGCCGTCACCCACGCGTCGCGCAGCCGCAGCCCGTCGTCGCGGGCCACCGACTCGGCTTGGTTGGCCAGTCCGGCGCGGTGCATCGCCCGGAACAGCCAGTCGCCCGAG